>JANWJE010000107.1 GCA_025451995.1 Parachlamydiaceae bacterium
GATCGTAAAAGGCATAGTATTAAGTCAATACAAAGCCTTTTACGATCGCTCAACCCCGGGACTTTGGCGCGCTCAAAAGCCAAATTTTGAAGTTGTTTCGGTATAATCTTAGAAAAAGATTTTAAACCTCTAATGGTTCAAAAGTTGGCATTTAGACCGAAGCGAAAGCTCTCGCGGTTGAATCATCGCAAAAGGGTTCATATTGATTTAATATTGACCCTTTTGCGATGATACAACCCCGAGGCTTTGGCTCGGTCTAAATGCCAACTTTTGAACCATTAAAGGTATAACGAGACATTACCTATGAAATTTATCGTCCTATTTCTTCTCCCTTTTTTAATTTTTGGAATTGAACAAAACGAGCGTCCCCCCATGACCTCTTCCCAACAGTTTAATCTTCCATTATCAATGCTTTATCGCGCGCATCCATGGCATGGACCCTCATTAGGAGGACAAGCGCCTGAATTTGTGAATTGCTATATAGAGATAGCTTCTATGAGTACTTTAAAGTTTGAAATAGACAAAGAAACCGGAATTTTGAAAGTCGACCGCCCTCAAAAATATTCAAGTGTGTGCCCATGCCTTTACGGATTTCTCCCAAGAACCTATGCGGGAAACCGAATTGCAGAATACACAAGGCAAAAAGTGAATGATAAGTCAATTGTCGCCGCGGGAGATCCAATCGATGTGTGTATATTATCAGAAAATATCTTTATCCATGGGGATATGCTTGTAAAAGCTCGACCTATTGGAGGCTTTAGATTAATAGATAAAAATCAAGCAGACGATAAAATCATCGCCGTTCTCGATGGCGATCTCGCTTTTGGAACCTTTAAAGATATAGGCGATTGCCCTGAAAGAATGATTGAACAATTGCGTCATTATTTTTTAACCTATAAAGATTTTCCGGAGCAGGGGAAAACTTCAAAGGTTAAAATCGCTGAGGTATATGGCAAAAGCGAAGCTCATGAAGTGATCCGAAGAGGATATCAAGACTATTTAGATTATATCGGGCAATACACCAACCGAGCCGATTGATTGTAAATGGCGATTTGCTTATAATATACTGCTTCCAGTTGAATATTGGAATTTTGGGCTAGCTTGAAAGCTCCCGCGGTTGAGAGATCGCTTAGCTTAATGCGTATGGGCACAGGCACGGGCACGAATAGATATGTTTTCAAACGAGAGAAACCTATGTCAGATTACAAAAAAATAGAAACCGCCGGAGCCCCAAAAGCCATCGGGCCCTATTCTCAAGCCATTGTCGCAGCCCCCTTAATTTTTGTTTCTGGTCAACTTCCTTTAGATCCCACTTCTGGGAAGATGGTTGAGGCAAACATTGAAACACAGATTAAACGAGTATTCGACAATATTGAAGCCATTCTTAAAGCAAGCGGCTCCTCTTTTGAAAATGTTGTGCGCTATGAAATATTTCTTATCGACCTCAACCATTTTGCCATTGTTAATGAAGAGTGCAGCAAGAGATTCAAACAATTAACACTTCCTGCAAGGCAAACCGTTCAAGTCGCTCGCCTTCCGCTCGATGCATTGGTAGAAATCTCCTGCATTGCAAGTCAAGTTTAGGAACATATAAATACTCAACATAAAATATTCAGGTAAATCATGGAAAAAGGTTCTATTCAAATTCACAGTGAAAATATTTTACCCATTATTAAAAAATGGCTTTATTCTGAAAGAGATATCTTTATTCGAGAACTCATTTCCAACGCCTGTGATGCCATTCAAAAAGTTAAAATTTTACGCGATAAAGGTGAAATCGATGTTAAAGATCAAGATTTTCGTATCGATGTAAAAATTGATAAAGAAAAAAGCACCCTTTCTTTTATCGATAATGGGATAGGAATGGATGCCGAAGAAGTCAAAAAATACATCGCTCAAATTGCCTTTTCAGGAGCAGAAGAATTTTTAAGTAAATATTCTTCACAGAATGAACAAGATCAAATTATCGGGCATTTTGGCCTTGGATTTTACTCTGCCTATATGGTCGCCGATTTAGTAGAAATCAATACACTTTCTTACAAACCGGATGCAGAACCCGTTTTTTGGAGATGCGACGGATCATCAGATTATGAAATCGGTCCGGGGACGAGACAATCTAGAGGAACTGATATCATCCTACAAATAGGCAAGGAGCATGAAGAGTGTTTAGATGCAAGTTATATTGAAAAAGTTTTGCGCCATTTTTGCTCTTTTCTTCCCTATCCCATTTATTTGAATGATAAAAAAATAAACGAACGCACTCCTTTATGGATAAAACCACCCTCTGAATGTGTTCAAGAGGATTATTTATCTTTTTATCGCTATTTATATCCTATGGAAGAAGATCCCCTATTTTGGCTCCATTTAAATGTCGATTACCCTTTTAATTTAAAGGGAATCCTTTATTTTCCAAAAATGAAAAAAGATTATGATCCAAATAAAAATAGTGTCAGCCTTTACTGCAATCGGGTGTTTGTTTCGGATAGTTGCAAAGACATTATTCCCAATTATCTCATGATGCTAAAAGGGGTGATCGACAGCCCGGATATTCCCCTCAATGTTTCTAGAAGCTATTTGCAAACGGATCGAACAGTAAAGCAGCTTGGCAATCATATTTCTAAAAAAGTCACAGATAGCCTGAACACTCTTTATAAAACAGACCAGGAAAAATTTCAGAAAGCTTGGCAAGATGTCTCTGTTGTTGTTAAATTGGGTATTTTGGAAGATGATAAATTTTACGACCGTTCAAAGGATTTTTTGGTTTGGAAAAACACTGACAACACATGGACGACCGTTCAAGAATATTTAGAAAGAAATAAGGAAAAAACAAAAGATAAAATCCTCTATACAATTGACGAAAAGCATGCCGGCCCTATTTTAAAAATTTATCGAGATAAAGGCATTGAAATTCTTTGTGCCGACAGCCCCCTTGATCCTTACCTCTTTCAGTTCTTAGAAGATAAATTACGACCCGCAACCTTTGAAAGAATTGATGCAGCTGTTCATGATAACCTAATCGATAAAGAGAGAGAAAAAGTCCTCTTGGATGCGGAAGGAAAAACGGAAGCTATAAAAATAGCGGAATTTATTCAATCTAAATTAGGCGATGAAAATATCCAAGTCGAAGCGAAAAGCTTAGCAGCCGACGCTCTTCCAGGTTTCATCATGATCGATGAAAAACAAAGAAGAATGCGCGATTATTTCATGCGTCTTAATCCTGAGGAAAGATCTCATCAAATGTCCTTCTTTGGCAAAAAAACATTTGTTGTAAACACAAATAATCCGCTAATCGAATCGATTAGAAAACTCGATCGAACCAAACCGGAATTAGCAAAAGATTTAACTCGTGAAGTCTATGAGTTAGCACTTTTATCTCAAAAAGAAATGGATCCCCATAGTTTGCATGACTTTATCAATCGGAGCACCCACCTTCTTGAAGCATTAGCTGCCGAAGCCACAAAAGGGAATTAAATTGGCTAAAAGCTTATTAGACCTCTTGCATCATTCCATTTGGTTGATAAAATGGACCTTTTTGGCGTGTTTCTTGCCAAATTTTTCAACCATATGGTCGCATATGTTCTCAAAATTTGGCAATAAATCCATTCAAAAATCTCTCATTTTCTCAAACAAAGCGAATGATGCAAGAGGTCTAATCCTCTTTCTTATTTTTTTGAGCCAATCTTGCTTTGCAACATTGGCTCAGGAGACTGTCTATTTAACTTGGATAGGCAGCCCATCAACCACCATGACAGTCCAGTGGATTAGTTCAGCAAGAGAAAAAGAAACAACCCTCTTTTTCAAGCCGCTAAAAGACGAGCAGGCTTCTTGGCAAAAAAGGACAGGTCAAGAACTAAAATTTCCCTTTGCTTCGCAATATTTGGTCCATCGCATTCAACTAGACAATTTAAAGCCAAGCACCCTCTATACATTTAAAATCCTTAAATTTCCCAATGAATATCATTTTTTAACTGCTCCCGCCAAGCTTGACCAAGACATTAGATTTGTGGTAGGCGGGGATATGTATCATGATGGCATTAGCTATTTGATACGTACCAATAAAGCCGCGGCACAGACAAGCCCCCTTTTTGCTTTAATTGGTGGAGACATCGCTTACTCTGTTAAGTCTCAATTTTTTGGGTTTCAACAAATGAGTCGGTGGATCGATTGGATTAAAGCCTGGCATGAATACATGATCACTCCGCAAGGAAATATGATCCCGGCCATTGCAGCGATAGGAAACCATGATTTAAGCGGGGGTTACAATCAGAAACCTGCTCAAGCAGCTGTTTTTACCACTTTATTTCCTATGCCCGGAGAAAAAGTATATAATGTCCTCGATTTTAATGATTATTTAAGCATTTTTATTTTAGATTCCGGCCATGCCAATCCCGTCAAAGGGACGCAAAGCGCCTGGCTGCAAGCTTCCTTAAACCAACGGCAACACATCACCCACCGTCTTGCCATTTATCATGTTCCTGCCTATCCTTCTGTAAGAGAAGCTAGTAATCCTTATAGCGCCGCCATACGACAAACCTGGGTCCCTTTATTTGAATCGGGTAAAATTCAAGCTGCCTTTGAGCACCATGACCATGCATACAAGAGGACTTTCCCTTTGCTGGAGGGTAAAGTGCATAAAGATGGCATTGTTTATTTTGGAGATGGGGGTTGGGGCGTGGAAAAACCAAGGACAATGAAATGGAGATACCCTTACCTCGCCAAATTCTCCCCCACGCGCCATTTCATCGCAGTCACACTCACCCCAACTGAGCAAAGGTATCAATCGATCAGCGATCTTGGGCAAGTGATCGATAAATATACAATCGAGTTAAAGCAAAAGATTTCTTCCCCCCTAAATAACGTGCCCGTGTCCTTGCCCGAAAAACCAATAAATTCTAAAGAACAATAGGTTGACTGTGGAACTTTCATTCTGATCAAAACCCATAGTCTGAAGTTGTTTTGTATACATCTTGCCTTAAAATTTTTTTTGTGTTAGAAAAAAATTACAAAATTAAAAGTTGTAAATAATCGCTTTTAATTAGGACGGCGATTTTCTTGATTGCAATGAACGAAGCTGTGGAAAATGCAAAAAACGGAAGAAATAGAACTTAAATTTTGACTCCATAATATGGAATAAACAATAACTCAAGCTAGATCGTCAAATTTTATTTCAAAAAAATTTAAGGAGTTTAAAACTATGATAAATATTGCAACAATAAATCCATTAGCCGACTCTATTTCTGTTCCATTTAAATCAAATTTAGGAAATCTTGGAGGTCGAGCAATTAGTTTTTTCGGCTCTATTCCAGCATTTTTACAAAACAATACCACTAAAGCTTTAGCTACAATTTTTATTATAAACGCTCTTTTTTTTTCGGTTAGTAGTTATTTCGTTAAATTTTTAAACAACTCAATTAATTCTATTGCAGAATCTCAAAAGAAAGTATTTTCAGATAACGAAATAATGATAAAAAATATTCTTATTAATGGATTTGCTTTAGGGGGTATGAATTATTGTTTAAATTCTTTGGTCTCAAAACTCTATCCTATGAGTACATTATTTAAGCTTTCGCTTACAGTTACCGTAGTCGGTGGTCGGTTCTTATTTGACAAATATACTGAAATTCAGAAAGCGAAAAAAGACTCTTTAACCTCTGAAAAAAAGAATGAGCCCACTTCTATACCCATAGAAGAACCTACCATTGAAAGCAAAAAAGCACCAGCATCTGCCTCTGTCACTAAAGATGAATTTGAAGAAAAAATTGAGAAAATCTCTGACCTTATCGTTGAAGCTAAAGAATAAAATTTAAATATTGTCACCATGACCTTACATTTATTTTGTAAGGTCATGGTTTATATTTTAGACCTCTTTCGGAAAAAGAAAGGTTTAAACCTAAAAACGGCAGTTCAAGATGCTAAAGCGATGCAAGATTTTGATTCAGAATCGCTTTAGCATCTTGAACTGCCGTTTTTAGGTTTAAAGCACTTTTCTAGATTTACACATCCATTTCAACTTCTAAAATAAGTTTATCATACCAATACCCTGCTAGCTCTTCCGGCGTTTGAATATCCCCGCTTGAAATTTTTTGTAAAATTTTTGCACGACTTCGCAGCCCTTTAATAGAATCAGTGGTAAGAAAAACCTTTTTTGGATCTTTTGTTTGGGAAGCCCGATCAATTTCAGGATCTGAAGTTATTTTTTTAATAATCAAATCAACACTTAAATCATTTGATTTACTCTCAATAAATTGCTTCATGGCGGCAGTATAAGGTTTTTTAGCAATTTTCAGATTCTTCCAGGCAAAACGCGATTTCCAAGCGACAATATTTTGCCATCCCGGAAGTCTTTCGGGAAAACTATTAGAATTATCTATTGGGAAAATTTGTACAACCAACTTTAAAACTTCATTCCATTTTACAAGCCAATTTTGTTCATGCCTATCTAAATTTCCCGTAAAATAATCAAGGGCGGTGAAACTTTGGAAAAGATTAAGTTCCTCCTCACTAAAGTCTTCTTTTTTATCCCATTCTGGAATGATCTCCTGAGCTTCCTTTGTACCGCCTTCATATACTATAAAAGCCCCCATTTTTGTTTCTTTCAACTCAGTTTGTTTTGGATCTGCAATGATTTCCATTTCCATAATTTTTACTGGTGCGAGTGTCAAATATGGATTATTCCATTCATTAGCTACGATATACGTTGCTTTTTCTGCACAAGTCATTGGATAGGCATCTTTATTTAATAATTGTTCTTGAGTTTGGCCAGTCATTTCTTTAATAAAATTTATCATTGTGGTGGATGCATTTTCTGGCTTAAAAACACCAATTATTTTTCCTGGTTTTTTTTTGCTTATAACATCTGTTATAAAAAGAGCCTTGTTTACTCCTTTTTCAGAGATTTTAAGTCCTACATCAAACCCAAGACCTCTTATTTGTAGAGCAAATTCTGCTTTGGCTATTTTTCGTTTTAATCGATGGTCAGAGGAGTTTTCAAGTTTTTCTTTAAAAGTTTCTTTTTCCTGCCTTAAGATTCGTATTTTTTTATATTTATTTCTTACATCTTGGTTATTTATTATTTTTGAAATATCTTTATTATTTAAATTTAATTTCTTTAAAATACTTATAATCTCTTCTGTAATTTCGAATTCAAAGACATCATTGCAATCAATTTTTCGAAAATGATCCATCATCTGATTCGTAATTTTTGCGATTTCTATTTCATATTTAATATCATCTATAGAATTATAAGCATTAATATCACGAAGAATATTAAATATTACAACTCTTTGTTGATTAAATAAATTGATCTGTTTTATAAAATTCTCTTTTTTTGTTAAATCTTTATTTTTAAAAGAAAAAAAACTCAACTCTGTGAAGGATCGAAGAGCAAATTTTTTGTAATTTGCGCATGTAATTTTCAAAAAATTTTTTAGATTTTCTTCTGTTTTTGAAAAATCCGATTTAGAAAAAATACACCATTTTTTTAAATTTTTTAGTTTATTCAACATCTCATAAGCTTCATTGCAACTAACATACAATTTTTCCACGCTCGGAATAATTGATCCAATATTAATTTCATATTTTAATTCGTTAATTCGTTTTTCAAAAACGCTATATACTTTCATTGCTTCATTAACTCTTTTTTTCTTATAAAGAAGCAATTTTTTTCGTAAATTTTTATATTCAGATTCGATTTCTTTAATGTTCAATTCAATAAAAGACTTTAGTTCTGGATTTTTTTTTGAAAAATTGAAATAATTTTTTCTTATCTTAATTGATTGAATAAGCAATTCAT
Organism: Parachlamydiaceae bacterium; assembly: GCA_025451995.1. Taxonomy (GTDB): domain Bacteria; phylum Chlamydiota; class Chlamydiia; order Chlamydiales; family Parachlamydiaceae; genus JANWJE01. The sequence goes on from JANWJE010000107.1 coordinate 7,793, forward strand.
TCAATTTTTTTAAGTTACAACCATATGGAGTATCAAGAGATTTAAGTTTGTGTTTAAAATCTAACACATTTGCTGTAACAATATTTTTTTTGGTCTCCAAGTCTTTTTGTAATTTTTCTTCATCATCTTTTTGTTTCTTAAATTTCTGGTTGTGTAAACTTCTTTCAAATTTATTAGAAATTAACCTCGCTTGGAGATGCATATCAAGTGCATGCTCTACATTCCAAAGACTTAAAAATGGATTGAAGATCGAAATCATTAAGGATCCAATAGCTCGATAGATATGAATGGCTACTTTATAGAATTTATAATCCTTCAAAAAATCATCACCTTTTGAAGGATCAATGTAAATAATAACAGCTCGAATAGCGGCAATAGGAGTTTTGAGTAAAGCCAGCCCCATGTGGGTAGGCACCATTGCTAAATCAAATAAAGTGCCGAATATCGCTGAATGTATTCTTTGGTTAATTGATCCCCAAGAGGGCTTTTGGTCATTGTTATTTAAATATTTACATAAGGTAAGCCTATCCCAAGGATTTAAATGATCCATCAAAGACAAATCATAATCATACATAACCCCACCTCCTAATTGGATATTCGCATATCATTGCTTTTTTATTAACATTTATCACTAGATCCCTTGCAAAACTTCGTTTTTTTTTATTAATAACACGCGAGTTTTGGATAAGAAACAGAGAGAAAAAGACTAAAAATGACAAATGAAAAGGATAGTCCTAGCGCATCTGAAATTGCAAATATTCGCTGATCAAAACTCGCGTTAAATTAGACCTCTTTCGAAACTCGCTTTGCTTGAGAAAAAGAAAGGTTTTTGGATGGATTTATTGCCAAATTGAGCACCATCGTCACCGAAGTTCATGGGACTTTCGTTGTAAATCTTGTTAGTGGGATAGTGGCCTATACATATGATACTTGCAAACCGACTGTGCAATTAACGAGAAAGGAAAGAAAAGTTTTACCTTGTTACGGCTCATCGCGCAAACGAGTACCTAATCGAAAAATAAGTCTGTTAATTTATTAAAGCTAGGCACTCATTTGCGCGATGAGTCACATCAACTGCTTTCGAAACTTTTTTTCAGTTCAGATAAAACTTTTTTATTGCGTTTAAAATACTTCAAATAATTACAATCCCAATTATTATATATGATATTTTTCTTCCACAAGTTTAATGAAAATTGAACTTTAAATGTATTGATATCGCAAATTATATTCATATTATAAACACCTAAATTTGCTATTTTGAACTTAATCCAATCTTCTAAATTGGAATTTAAGACTTGTTGTTGTTCCGTTGAAATTAAGGATAAATAAAAAAGCTCAAATTTTGTTGGTTCTTCAACTAAATCAATCATTATAATTTTAAACAAATAATTTGATAGAATATTTTTTTTTGTTTGAATATTTATTTTTAAATCATCTTGAACTTTATAAAATATATTTCCAATCTTTTTTGCTGAAAAATCATATCCTTCAACTAATAATAATTTTTGTAAATTAGCAAAAAATCCCTGATGTAAATTATGCAATACATTCAAAATTTTCACATGATCGATCCAAGATTCCATATTGCATACAACTTTTTCTAACTCATCGAGCAGCTGACAGGCTGCAAAACTAGTAACTAATTCATTATCTGTCAAATTTTTTTCCGCTAATTCAATGTCTATTAACGCTTCATTTGCTAAAATATCTAAAGCTTCTGAAATCTTTTGAGATGATAATCTTTTATCATTGAGAGCTTCATTTAATCTTCTTTTAACTATGGCTCGTTTTGTCACATCTTTAAGATCATAGATTTCATTTTTTTGGAAATTTTTTTGAACAATTTCCAAATTAATTTTTTTATCATTAATAATGACAACACTAGATCTGCCTATATCTTGTATTACATAATTCAATTCATAATCTATACATTTAAAAACAACATGTTCAGGAATATTATTAATATCAACGTTTAAAATAAAATCTGTTTTTTGTTTAATATATGCTTCAAAAGGCGTATTAAGAAAAAAGTCTCCTCTTTTCTCTCGAAATCGATCAAGATTTTTTACAATATTAATTTCATCATTATATTTATGCTCTTCATTATTTATTCTATGTAGGATTAATTTTTCCAATCTTTCAATATAAAAATTTTGTTCTATTTTCGATTTAACTAAAGAGTCCTGTTCGATTTTTAATAATTTTATTAATATAATAGCTAATTCAGCTTTTTCTGGATTGTTATTATATTCATAATCAAAAAGAATAGATCTAGTTTTTTCCAAATAAAACTGTTGTAAAGCATTTAAAAGACCCGTGTGTCTCCAAATATTTTCAGCCTCTTTTCTATTTTCTGAATACAATTGCAAAACAAGAATACTAAAATTTTTGACATCTATTTTTGATAATAAATTTATTATTTTATTTATTCCAATTTTTTTTAATTTATTTTTATCAAGATCAAGTAAGTTTTGAAAAAATTGATCCCAATGATGACTTTCAATCCGCTTCTCGATTGTTTCGTGTTCTTGGATTAAAAAATAATCAAAATTATTTTTTATTTCTTCCCATTCATTTTCTTTTATCTCTTTTTTTCGGATAGTTAGCTTGTTTTCCAATAAATCTCTACAATTTTTCCCTACCGCTTGTTCAAGTATTGGTATAACATCTTCATTCGTGAAATGAATTTGAGATAGAACCTTTCTATTTTTTTTGGGTAATTTAGAAACCAAGTTTAGTATTTTATCAATTTCATCAAATCCAACACCTTTATCTAAAAAACAAGTGCTAACTGTTTTACAAATAGAATCTCTATCGATTGAAATTCCAGAACTTACCTTTAAAATTGAAACAATCATCGAAGCCCTCTTTTCATCTTTTCTAATAACATTAGAAGCGGCATCGATAGTTTTTATCATATCGTCTTCATGAATTGCAGCTATGGCACTTGCAATATCCATAATATCTTGAATATTCATCATTTCATGAACGAACAATGATGTTTTAATACAAATGATATGTCTTCTCCCAAATGGATATCCAGATACCTTATTCAAAATAAAAGAAACGTCTTCTGGACTCATTCCTTTTCTTATGATTTGAACTGAAGCCTTACTAATTTCTTCTCTTTCATCCGAAGAAAATTTTGCAATTGTTTCAAATATAGGTGTTTTATCTTCCTTATTCAAATCGGAATCAGAAATAATGGTCGCTTCTTTCCGTATTCCATTCACCTCGCCTAAGGAAAACGTATCACTTGGTTCTATGGTATAAGTATTTACTAGTTCTTCTGCTTCCTCTTTATACTGAATCGTGATTTGACAAACTTCTTCTGAATGTGTGATAGAAATTCTAGATGTTTGACCTAAAACACATATAATTTCCCACCTACTCTCACTTGAAATCAGGGATGCTGCAGCTTCAAAAGATCTTCCCCATTCTTTTTTCGGAATTTTAGGCATCACTTCCCCTAGAATTTGAATAATTTCTAAGGTACTCAACTTTTCTTTTATAAAAGGTGCTATTTGTTTACATAATTCAACACGATCCCCCCCTTTATTCTTTACAATTGCATTTCCAATTGCAATTATGCTCTGTGAATCGATCATTTCAGGTAGAATATAACTAAAAGCCTCTCGAATTTCTTCCCTTTCTTCTCCATGAAATTGTTGGACAAATTTTTGAATACTTGTATTTGAAACGAATGTTTGATTAATAATATTTTCCAATTCACCCAGCTCTTCCAATTCAGATATTTTAACAGCTAAGCAAACAAGCTCAACTTGATAGAGAGCTTTGGATAATTTCATTTGAAAAAGTGTCGTAAATTGTGTATTAATCTGTATTTTAGATTCATTTGAAAGGGGTCTACTCTTCAAAATAGTGTTTATATTATTGACATAATTCTGAAAAGGGGATGAACAAATATTCATTTAAAACTCCTAATATTTCGTCAAAAATTTATTGTACCTTTCAAATATTTTTTTTATAGGTTTTTTTTGAAATTTGAATAATAGACCTCTTTCGAAACTCCATTTGTTTGATAAAAAGAATCTTTTTAGCGTCTTTATTGCCAAATTTTTCGACCATATTTAACTCAATATGCTCTCAAAATTTGGCAATAAATCCATCTAAAAATCTTTCTTTTTATCAAGCAAAGCGAGTTTCGAAAGAGGTCTAATTTAAAATTATATCAGAAAGTTGTACATTGCAAAAAAGGAGTTTTATATGAAAATTTTTTTAAGTTTTTTTATTCTTTCTTGGATCTCTTCATCTTTTTTTCATATTGAAGAATACGATGACACACTATTGCTAAGCGAGCATGTTGAGTGCTTGAATAGCATTCAAGAACGCTATTTAGAATTATTAAAAAGATGCTTAGTCAATAGCATTTATCAAGATTCTAATGCCAATCCCTATGGCCCTGCAAATTACAATAGTGAAAGAAGAGATAATGGAAGGGATTGGCCTTCTCTTGCGCATACAATGATAGGAAAAAAAAGGCTAAACACAACGCATTTCTGCATAAAACAAATTTTCGAAAATAACATCGTAGGAGATTTTGTTGAAACCGGAGTATGGAGAGGAGGCACCTCTATCTTTATGAAAGCAACATTGGATGTATTTGACGAAAAAAATAGAAAAATTTGGGCTGCAGATACTTTCAATGGTGTGCCCTCCCCAAATATTGCAAAATTTCCAGTTGATGGACACAATGATTATTCTATTTTTCCTCAATTAAAAGTCTCTTTGGAAGAAGTCAAAGCAAATTTTTTAAAATATAATTTTTCAAATGAAAACGTAATATTTTTAAAAGGATTATTTTCTGAAACATTGCCTTCTGCCCCAATAGAAAGTATCGCACTCCTATCTGTCAATGGTTTAATGTATGAATCAACAATGGATTCGCTTTCCAATCTCTATCCAAAAATTTCAAAAGGGGGTTATCTTATCATCCAAGATTATTATTTGCCTGCATGCAAACAGGCCGTAACCGATTATCGACAAGCGAATTCTATCACTGAGGAAATTATAGATATTGATGGAGTTGGAGTCTACTGGAAAAAGGAATGATTGTTTTTTTTGATTTATTTAAATCTCAGTTTTTATTATACACAAGAATATATAGCAAATCACTCTAAATCAGCTGTTTTTGTTTTATTGACCATTACTTGGAGGACAAATAAAGATCGAATAAATTTTAAGGACTTAAGCAAAATAACTTCTTAAAAGATGCGAAAGGAAATGACTTAGTGACATCAAGCAGTTAGCTATGCTATCGCGGTCAGCTATCATTTATAGCAGCTTTTAAGGATCTAAAGCAAAATTAAGGAGAAAAAAGATGTTTTATTCTCTGATAAAAAAACGCTTATTCTCGTTATTGACCTTATTTCTCATTTCGGAATTTCCACAACCAGCAAAAGCTGAGAACTGGGTTCAATCTGTTACTAAACCAAATGAATCTCAGGAATCAGCGATGTGTTATGATCCTAACACAAAAATGGCTCTCTATTTTGGTGGATCCAACGCAAATTGCACACAATCGGAAACTTGGGCATGGAATAGCGTGGAATTAACTTGGATAAAGTTCTCACCAAATACATCCCCTCCTGCGAGGCGAGGATCATCTATGGCATTCGACCCTATCTCTAATACAGTGATTCTTTTTGGTGGGGAAGATGATAAAGGAACATTTTTTTCTGATACTTGGAGTTGGAATGGAACAAATTGGGCTGAATTAAAGCCGAATAATTCACCCTTACCTCGCGCATATATAACACTCGCCTATGATAAATTTTCCGGAAAATTAATATTATTTGGTGGATATTCCGGAAGTTATTTTCAAGATACATGGGAGTGGGATGGTTCCAATTGGAATCAACTAGTGTCTTTATCTAATCAAAACCCACCAAGCCGAGCCTTTGCTTCCATGGCATTTGATAATATTGATAATCAGATGATACTTTTTGGCGGAAGTAATGGATTGTCTAATTATTCAGATACTTGGATATGGAAAAATAATTCTTGGGAACAATTGATTCCCGAATCCTCACCCACAGCGCGCCAAATGGCAAACATCACCACAGATGAATCTCAAGGAAATATTGTTCTATATGGGGGTAAAGACAATTTTGGAACCCCGCTCTCTGATACTTGGATATGGAATGGAAACAAGTGGCTTAATGATCCATCCTCTTCGCCACCTGCTCGATGCTGCAGTGGAATGGTTTTTGACAATACTGCAGGAAATGTAGTTTTATTTGGAGGTTTTAACCCTAAATCTGAAATGTGTTTTTCAGATACATGGATTTGGAATGGATCAACATGGAGTGAAGTTAATCAATTACTATCTCCATCAAATCGCTATGGCTCTGCCATAACCTATGATAAAATGAGTCACAATATCATTTTGTTTAGCGGAAGCAATCTTTCAAATGACACATGGATTTGGAGAGGGATGGAATGGCAACAAGTGTTCCCTTTATCTTCACCAGAGGCCAGAACTTATGGGGCAATGTGTTTTAACGAAGAAATTGCAAAAGTCATCCTTTTCGGCGGGCACAATGAAGAGTTTTTAAATGATATGTGGACGTGGGATGGTTCAAATTGGACAAAAATTACTCCAAAGGAAGCTCCTACTGCTCGTAATGCAGCTGCATTGACCTATTTTCCTCCGTTTGAACAAATGATATTATTTGGGGGAGAAGATGATACAGGCGTGTTAGGTGATACATGGGAATGGAATGAAAAACAATCGACATGGAAACAGCTCTCTCCCACCAATTCTCCACTAAAAAGAAAAGATGCTGTAATCATTTATGACCCAACACTTTCTAAATTAATATTATTTGGCGGAACCGGAAAGAATGGAATCGTCTTATCAGACACTTGGTCTTGGAATGGAATAACATGGGAACAAATCTTCCCAGAACAATCTCCCTCTGGTCGCACCTTATCAGTAATGGCTTATGATTTAGTAAATCAAAGGGGTCTATTATTTGGGGGAGAGAGTGCGAATGGCTCCCTATTAAATGATACATGGTCTTGGGATGGATACAATTGGGCTCAACTATCTACTGATTTTTCACCAGCCGGACGCAATCAATCAATGATGGCTTTTAATGAAGCTTCAGGAAATATCCTATTATTTGGCGGAGACGGCAAATTTGCTATGCACGGCGACACTTGGATTTGGGGTATTGATTATGCTAAAATTGCAAACATAGATAATAACGAAAACCACTTGGAATTAGATACCCTTTCCAATGGTGGCGACGGTTTAAATGAAATAATCGATTTGACAGCTCCATTTGAAAAAGAAGAGGAATATACTCCTTACACAAACAATAGCGATTCAAGCTATTTAGAGAATGCCGGCTCCTTTAATTTATCAAGTCAAACTATACGAACGTTAGAAAATATTCCAATGATTGAAAAAGTTTTTCCAGGCAAAGGCTCAACAAAGGGGGGAACCCTTTTAATTATCCAAGGATCGGGCTTTAAAACTGCCTCAGCAGTCAAATTTGGAAAAAAAAGAGCAAGGAATTTTAAAATTTTATCTGATCATATCATCCAAGTCTATTCGCCAAATCATCCTTCAGATACTGTTTACATCACAGTCTTCAACGATAAAGGCAGCTCTTCACCTATTCGGTTTCAATATCAAAAGGATCCTTCTTTAAAAAATTTAAAAGGTCACCAAACTTTAAAAAACAATAAATATTTAAATGTTTTAAAATGGAAAACAAAATTTAAATCTGACGTGGCTTATTATTTAATTTACCGAAATAATTCCTCAAAGCCTATTGGGCATGTTAATGTCAATAGCTCTTGCCGCTTTATCGACCATAAATGTTCTCCAAATAAAAAAAATGTATATAGAGTTTTTTTAGTGGATAACAATGGTAAAGTTTCTGAATCTATGAAAACTGTAATACAAGGAAAATCAGCGGATCCTTAGCTCTTTTTCTGATCATTTTAATAAAAGCAATATCGTTATCTTAGGTAAAGATTACCAAAAAAACAACTGTACAGCCAATTTAATTTGGAGCTTAAAAGATTCTTAATCAAAAAAATGAGGTTAAAAATGTCTATATCTCTTCTTTCAATAAATATCTCACTCTTTAACGGGCAATTACCAAATATTTCTTTCAATAGTTATTTTCCAAAAACTTTAACATTGCAACAACAGCGTATTGCAATCATTGCATTGGCTGTTATGGCTTCCTATACAATTTGGTATTGTATAAAAAATTATTGTTTTAAAGCTGCAGCGAACAAAAATAGCGAAATACAAGAATCGGTTTTAGAAAAAATAATTCCAACTGATCCAAAAAAAGAGAAGGGCTTTGCAGTTGACGAAATTGAAAACAATGACGAAGATTTTGCTTATTCTGAAATCTTTGATGAATTAGAGGACATCGAAGCAAAAAAAAATGAACTTATCGGCAGTAAATTAAAACTTTCAACACATTCAAAAGAAGCTTTTAAAGATCAAAAAGCTACAAAAGCAAAAATGATTTTAGCCGATGGAACTATATTGGAAGGTGATTTTGATAATGGACTATTAACTGGAAAAGGAAAAACTACCTATCCCAATGGAAAAATTGTCGATGGATATTATAAAAATGGAGTATTGAATGGAAAAGGCAAAATCACTGATAAACATTTTAATGTAATGGAAGGCATTTTTGAAAATGGAAATTTAAAAGAAGGGCGTCGGGAACAACCTAATAGGGCGACATACATAGGGGAATTTAACAACGGATATTTGACCAAAGGAAAAATCATTCACGAAAATATCACTTTTGAAATAGAGAAATACAACTTAAAAGAAAAAAATGGGAATGGAAAGATAATAATAAAAGAAAATACAATCGCATTTGATTACGAGGGGGATATTTTTGATGGCAAAGAAAAAGGCAAAATCCATACAGATAAAGAAGACATAGAAGGCTTTTTTGAAGATTGTCTTCTAAATGGAGAGGGGAATTTATGTAAAAGTGGAATGAATTTAAAAGGAATATTTAAAAATGGTCAACTAGAAAATGGAAAAATAGAAGAGATAGATGGAACAATCAAAGAAGGGGAATTTAGTAATGGCAGATTAGTAAAAGGAAAATCTAAAAATGGAAAAACAGGCGCATGCTATGATGGAACTTTTTTAGGCGACAGCTTTCATGAAGGAACCATAAAATCAGTTGATGGAAAGCGTTTTATTGGTAAATTTGATCAAGGACGTTTAATAGAAGGTTCAATTTCATTGCCTAACGGCACAAACTTTCAAGTGAATAAAGACATCTCTAAAATCACTCACCCCTCAGGAATACTTTGTACTGAAGACAATAATAATAATCACAGTGAAATTTTCTTTCCCAACGGATATGAGTATCATGGAAAACTCTTTTTGGGAGATGAATTTTGGTATGAAGATAAACCAAACCAATATTCAATCAATGGTGAAGGTCAAATAAAAAAAAGAGGACTTGTTGTCTATGAGGGTCAATTTTTAAAAGGAATTCCTAATGCTAAAGAAAAAATAAGATATCCAGAAAATGATTCTTTAAAAGAATTATCAGACGATGAACTAAGCATTCTTCAAGGTTCCAGTGTCTATCACCTTGTGGATCCAAGAGGATATGATTTCTTGACTGAACCTGGCAGCGAAAATTAAATAAAACTCGGAAGATGGCGTTTGTTGGATTGATCCAAGAAAAAGCAAAATTAACGCGAATTTTGGATAAGGAATGAAGCCCATTCCTTATCCAAAATTCGCGTTTTATACACATCATTATACTACTAAGAATTCTTTGAGTGTCTTTTTAGATAGTCTTCTTTTTGGATTTTTAATCTTTCTAGTTTGTTATTTTCCATTTTTTTTTGAACAGCGTATGCCCCAATTCCAAGGACAGCTGCTCCAACCATTAAAACTTTTGCGCGGCCTTTAGCTTTTAATGCTTTTTCTATGGCTTGTTGAGTAAATGCACGTGGCTCCAAGGTAGTTACAATGAACGGTCCCTTTTTTGGCGGGTTAATTTCATAAACCTTTTCTTTTTTTCTCAGATCTCCAAAAATGGTAATTGCTTTAGATTTTCCCCCTGGAAAAAATTCTTTAGATGTAGAATACAAGGTTGCTGAATGGTCGGTTTTTAAGCCCAAACGGGTAAGAAGAGGGCTGGCCTCAGTTGGATCAATAAATTAACAGGATAATCCTGTTATTTTTCTTCTATAAGGCTGATGATTTTCTTTTCCATCTCTTCGGGTGTTTTGTATTTCGGACTCACAATTTTTCGTAGGGAATCTTTCTTTTCAATTGTTAAAGAGAATGTTTCTTGCTTAATCAAGGTGATGGCATTTCGCGATGCATAAATGCGTATACGGCTGAGATGGTAAAGCCATTTTGCCGGACCTGGTGGTGTGCCGAATCTATCTTGGATTTCTTCCCAAATGGCATCTAAGTCTTCCCAAGAAAGGGCTTCACCAAATCGTTGATAGATTTCCATTCGCAGGCTCACCTCGTTCACATATTCTTCAGGCAACCTGGCATCGATGGGGATTTCAATCTTTGTCTCAGTAAGGGCATAGGGGATTTTTCCTTGCAATGCACGGATGGTTCTTTTTAAAAGTTTGCAATAGAGATGAAATCCGATGGAGGAAACATGGCCCGATTGTTCAGTTCCTAAAATATCCCCCGCTCCACGAATTTCTAAATCCCGCATCGCAAGTTTCATTCCACCCCCATAGCCGGTCGATTCGGCGAGTGCTTGAAGTCTTTGCCTTGAGATTTCAGAGAGGGCGTGTAAATGAGACACCAAAAAGTAGGCATAAGCTCTTCTGTTCCATCGCCCCACCCTTCCTCGCAATTGATACAGGGTTGCCAATCCAAAATGATCCGCTTTATCGATTAAGATGGTATTGGCATTGGGAATATCGATTCCATTTTCTATCAATGTGGTAGCGACTAGAATATCAGCCTGCCCTTTTTTAAAAGCATGAAAGGTGGAATCGATTTCATCGGTGTCCATTTGACCATGGGCGACTAATACTCGCGCTTGCGGGAGGAGTTTTTTGATACGCTCGGCCGCCCCATAGATCGTCTCAACCCGATTGTGGATAAAAAGAGCCTGTCCGTCCCTTGTCAGTTCTCTCAGTAAAGCATTTTGAATGATTTGATCGCTCGGTTCAGCGATAACCGTCTTAATAGGAAGTCTATCTTGCGGGGGGGTGTTGATGATCGACATGTCTCTCGCCCCAATCATAGACATGTATAATGTTCTTGGGATGGGTGTTGCCGAAAGGGTGAGACAATCGACGCCGATTTTAATTTTCTTCAGATGTTCCTTTGCCCGCACCCCAAATCGTTGTTCTTCATCGATGATGATTAAACCAAGATCCTTGAATTTCACATCGCCGCTAATGATGCGATGCGTTCCGATGACAATATCGACGGATCCTTTTTCAAGCCCCTCTAAAGTTTCTTTAATCTGTTTTCCCGTTCTAAAACGGGACATGACACCGACATTAATTGGAAAATTAGCCATTCTCTCAATAAAATTGTCATAGTGTTGCATGGCTAAAACAGTTGTTGGCACCAAGACGGCCACTTGTTTTCTTCCATCTATCACGGCCTTAAAGGCAGCGCGCATGGCCACTTCTGTTTTGCCATAGCCAACATCGCCGCATACCAATCGATCCATCACCTTAAGAGACATCATATCATTCTTAATATTCGAGATGGCAGCCAGTTGATCTTCAGTCTCGACAAAGGGGAATTCCTCTTCAAATGTCAATTGCTCTTCGCCATCGGCAGGGTATTGAAATCCTTGAGCCATTGTTCGCTGCGCATAGCTTTTGAGAAGGTCCGAGGCATAACCAAGGATAGCCTTTTCTGTTTGCTCTTTGGTTTTTTTCCATCGATGGCTTCCAAGAGTGCTTAGTTTTGGCAAATCTTCATTAGAACCAATATATTTTGTGATGAGCCCCGCTTGATTAAGGGGGACGTAGAGTTTGGAGTGATCGGCGTACTCAATGGAAAAAAATTCGCTCTCAATCCCCAGATGATTGGCTTTTTTTTCTATTCCTAAAAATTTACCGATTCCATTGTTGAGATGCACGACAATTTCACCGGGCAAGATTTCGTGTGTTTCAGCGGGAGAGGTATGATAAGTGCTGCGAAGTTTTTGCCTGCGCATCTTATAGCGATGGGTGATCTCAGTCAGTGGAAATAAAATTTCCTCAATATCTTGGATTGCGATTCCGCTTGAGAGATAGCCGATGTGGTAATGCGTTTCTTTTGGCAAAGAGAGCTGCGCATCGATCATCCGTTGATGAAGGTTGCTCTCTTCTAATTCTGAATTGCAAAAAAAATGGAGAGTGCAAGATCGATTGGAGAGTCTTGAAAGAGAGTGGAGGAGTTCATCTCCTGAGGGTTCTCCTTCCTCATAGCCAAACAAATATCCGGAGAGGGTGTTAAAAGGATGCCGCCAGAGCTTTGCTGACCATTCCCGGTTAAACATTTCAAATTTAACTGAATGAAAAGGGATGTTCTGAGAATAGAATGAGGGAGTGCTATTTCCTAATTGACTGAGTTCTTCAATCGGTTTTTGGCTCCATAACATTTTTTGATAGGGGATGAGAAGATCTAAAAATTCATCAATTGAACAAAAGGCTTTGCTTTTCCCGCCAAGACCAATCAATGCGGCATATTTATCTTCAAGGGCGAGTAAATCATCAAAAATGATCAATGTATTTTCCCCTAAATAATCTAAAATTGTTGCAACATGCTCTTGTTGATTGAGCAGTTCTAATTCGACAGCCGGGGAAATGTCGATACTCTCTACTTGTCTGACAGATTTTTGACCGATGGGATCGTAAATGCGAATCGATTCTAAATCATCCCCCCAGAATTCTAGCCTGAAAGGATCGGGGGAAGAGACGGGATAAACATCGATGATCCCCCCTCGCACAGCATACTCTCCTTTGTCCGAGGCAATCGGTTTTCTTTGGTATCCCATGCCGATCAGCTGTTTTAAGAGCTGTTCAAAAGGGGGATTTACCCCCGGTTTGAGGGTTAAATAGAGTTCTTGAAATAAAGAAGGAGGGATAAGTGTTTGTAAGCAAGCTTGCAAACCGGACAAAATAATATGGGGAACTTTAGAATGTAAAATATCCCTTAAAACTTGATATCTTTCACCGACAATGTCCGGGCTTGGCGCAATCTTTTCTGTAGGCAAGGTTTCCCAAGAGGGGAAATCAACCAAAGGTGTGTCAGTAAAGAGGGCAAAATCATGAAAAAGTTTAACTTCTTCTTGGCTTCCTCCTGTGAGGATTAAGACATGTTTGCCCGTCGCTTGCTGAGCTAAAGCGGCGATTAAAGCTTTTGGAGAGTTCCATAATTCCTCAACAAGAACTAAATCGCCATTTTGAACTGCATGTTTAAGAGCTAAAAGCCTATCGCTTCTAAGTAGATTTGATAACATGTTGGCATGATGCGAAGTTATTTAGAAAGACTCTCTTTTTTATAGATATTGAACATTTTATACACATATTTGGCTTGTCTATGGGTGATAGCCCGTCCATCAATTCCATGCGAGTTAAACCGATGTTGGATTTCATCAGCGTTTGCTTGAATAGCTTCTTTTTCAGATTTAACTTGTTGTTCCCGATTTAATAGGATTTTATTCAGCTCATCTGCCTTAGCCATTAGAATAGGAAGATCTTCTTCTAAATCCAATTCTTCTTTAATCGAGAGATCTTGAGTCAATTCAGTTGCAATTTCTAATAGTTCCTCTGCAGACATGATCTCGTCATATTCACTCAATATCCCCACATGTTCTTTAGCCTTATCAACAAGTTCAGAGACGATTTTTTTCAAATCATATTCACTGGAAACGATTGCATCATGTTCTGCACTTTTAGTCTTTATTAACCAAGATGTAAATTTGCTTTGAATTCTATCTGTTGTTTTTAAAAAGATCACATCTTTTTTTAAGACCCCTTTTCTCAATACTTTTTCTAAGAAAGAAAGATAGGAAATTTCAGGATAGGTGAACGGAAAGTAGCTGATCTTTTTTTCAGGATCATAAGCTGGCGGAAGGGGGGCCCCTTTTCTATAGATATGGACTCCGGGAGGGGGATTGGGACGAAAAGCTTCACTCATGGCGTTGCTAAATTCTAACAATAAAACAGCTTGCCTTAATGTTATGGTTCTTCCTCCATATCCCTTATTATTTAACGACTGCTGAATTTGCATTGCCATCGTTTGCTGGAATTCTTCATGTTGTCGCTGCTCATCAAATTCAGGCAAACTATTTAATTTAATGGACAGATGTTCTTTCAGTTTATCTGCAATTGTAGGAATCATTTCATGGAGATTGAATTGCCCAATAGGGTATTTATCAAGCACAAATGGACATTTTTTTGAAATCCATTTTTCAAAATCACTTTGCATTTTTGGACTGGTTCCTAAGAAAAAAACGGAAGCTTTTTTATTATCTAAAGAATCTTTAATTCCCCCTGCTGTAAAGGTTAAATAGGTCGTTTCCGGAATTGACAAGGCCAGGTTATAAACTCTTCGATCCACGTCATGCATGGGAGGGGGAATTTCGCCCTCTTTCAAATACACTAAAGGGGGTGGATTTGAAGTTGAATTAAGATAAGAACTATAAGGGTGCATAAATAAACCTAATTAATTGATGATATTAAATTCTTTTTTTAAGATTGGTATTGCGGCTTCCATTAATCTTTCTTGGTGATAAATGCCGAATTCAATATCTGCTAATAAATCATTGACATCACTCTTTTGGCCTTTTACTGCCGCTGTGATATTTTTAAGGGTTAATCCTTCATAATCACCCTCTGTAGATGCAGCAAATTTGAAATCTTTGAAAAATGGATCAGATGTATCGGCAAGATCTACAACTTTATCTTTTAGATCAACCATTACCGCATATCCCGTTGTTTGATAAACCCGCTTTGGACCATTAGGGATTTTCTCGCCTCCCTCAGCAATGATGTCATCTCCTGTTGGAATAGTCCCAATTTTAACTATTTTTGCGTTGTAAAAAGGACGATCGTTCCCATCTGGTGATTTTTTATAATTTTTTTCATTAGTTTTTTTGTCTACAAATTTTGGACCATAATAGACATTAGCATCAATACGAGTTGCATCGTAATCTGTTCTATATTTTTCTGGATCATCGAGCCGAATCTCCATCCCCCCCTCTTCTTTTCCTTCTTGAAGAATGCTAAAAAGAGGAGAAGGAAGATAATGATGGCCGTCATTTGTTTTCCTAATCAAAGTAAAATTTCCCATAAAGCACCCTTTTCCAAGGCCTGGATTTGTTTTCCTTGTACCCAACATGGTAAAAACAATCTCTTCTCTTTCTTTGTTAAGTGCTTTAAAGTAAACGCAAAGAGAACTGCAAAGACTTGGCTTTAAAGATGAAATATTTCCAACCGAAGTCACAATATACTGTTTTTCTGCAATTTTTAATAAACTGAGTCGGCTTCCATTTGGTCCGATAAAAAGGGTTTTGTCTGCAATCTTTTTTAGCATCCATTCATTGACACAATGAGTCACATCAAGTAAGTGATCACTCTGTGTTGCGATTAATTCTGGATTAAACTCTGAAGTGACTTCAACAAGAGGTGGAGATGTATATCTTAAGGAAGGTAATAAGGATTTATCATTTTCTCGATAGTCATCAAGCGATGCAACACCGACAGGTTCATTATTCGGCTTTTTGACTAAGCTTCCTGTTTTGTCAAAAAAAAGGTAAAGGCTCTTATCATTTTTTAACGGAGTTGCAGTGAATTGACGACCATATGGTTGGCTACTTTCTTCTAAACACTTTGCAATTGTCTCAATTTTTACATTGCTATTGATAAAGTTTGGTTCTGACGAAGAAGATGTGGTCGCATTCACGGGTGTTAATGTTAAATGATTATTAATCATCATAAAACCTTTTATTTGAATAATTTTACGTTAAAATATTAAAGATATTGAAAATTTATCTTATTGTAATTAAACTAATTTTTTAAGTCAAATTACTTTACCAATCTGAAGCTGTATACCGAAACAATTTCAAAATTTGGTTTTTGAGCTGCGCGAAAGCTCCCGCGGTTGAGCGATCGTAAAAGGCACTATAAGGTTTAGTAGCGCTTACAATATTCGCTTATACTTCTAACGATATCTATTAAATGAGGTGTTTCACAGAGAACTTTTTGATAGAGCTTTGACATATCGTCTAGGAGATACTCATGTGCGATAATATTGCGAATTTCCCGAGCCTCTCTAAATTGATCAGCATTATCAATAAGACCTTTTTTTTCAGCGCGATTAATGCTGTCTCTCACGGTCCCTTCTTGTTCAACATCCAACCTATCGATTAAACGAAACATTTTTCGAATGATTAAGTCATTTAAGCGGGCATAACGAGCGGTCAAAGCTTCTAAGGCATCTAATTCTGGAAGGGGATATAATTCTTTAAAACCAAAATTCTTGCATATAGTATAACTATGCAGCAGCATTTCTGAAGCGTTTTTTAGGATTTGTAATTCTTTTTCTAATAATTTCTTTTCATCTTTGGTCATAGATGTACAGCATTTCGCATTGCGATTCGTACAAACGGATCACTGTCGTCTTTAGCGATGACAAGATCAATTTTTTGTTCTTCGAGTTTTTTAAAGATATGATTTAAAATCGTTGGTTTATCGGTGATTTTCAAAACTTTAGAAAAAATAAGAATATCGATATCCCCCCCTCTCTTTTCATCGGCCACTCTTGAACCAAAAAGGAATATATCGGCCGTAGGATCAACCGAATGAATTGCTTTTTTGATGATTGTTCTTTCTTCTTCTGATAAACGCATGATGTCTATTATATTATTCCTTTAGGCATACCCAAGCAATAATAAAAATTATGCTTTTGTTGATTGATCATTTGAGTTAATGTCCTATATTCACTGGAGAATATCATGAAAATTGTCCTTTTACTATTATTTGTATCCGGCTCGATCTTGCATGGGGGCGAATTTTCTGATATTCCCAAATTGATTGTCAAGGGCGAGGCATCGCTCTTTAAACCTGCCGATCAAATGGAAATGACAATAGGTGTTGTTTCAAAAGGAGACACCTCATCGGCTGCTTTGCAGGAAAATCAACAGGCAGTCCATCAGGTGATTGAGAATTTGCGGGCGATTGGCCTTCCGGATTCCGATCATCAAACCGGAAATTTTATCATCCATCCCATCTATATAAAATCAAATAAAGATACGGATGAAAGTTCTCAAGGAACGTTCAGCCATTATGAAGTTGTTAATACAATTAAAATAAAAACCTTGAAAATGGATTTAGCTGAAAAGATCATCACAACGAGCGTGCAGGCTGGCGCCAATCAAATTGATCAAGTCAATTTTAATCTAAGCAATCCCCAAGCTTATCGAGAAGCGGCTATTCAAGCTGCCGCCCAAAATGCATTAGCAGACGCCAATACTTTAGCCACTCTGATGGGAGTGCGCATTAAAAGGATTCTCAATTTATCTTTAGATCGCTGGTTGCAGCACCCATCGCCCATGATGCTTGGCAGAAGTCAGACTGCTATTGAGCCTGGTGAAAGCGAGATTCATGCCATCGTCAATGTCATCTTTGAAATTGAACAATAACCCTCTTTCGAAACTAAAATCCCGTGCTTGTGCCCATACGCGTTAAGCTAAGAATCAGTCGCCCGGCGCTAGCCGCTCTGGGCTCTAACTCATTGTTGCTATATACCCACCCCTCCCGATGGTCGGGGTGGGCTCTACACAGTCGCCCTAGGGGCTCTAACACATGATTCTTTGACTGTTTAAAATTTTTAACAAAATAAATTGTAATTATTGTCGTTAGAGCCCGTCCAGGGCGACTGTTACTAGCCCACCCCGACCATCGGGAGGGGTGGGTTAACGAATTAAAATAAACTAGAGCTTGATAAAATGGATCTTTTTATCGAGAAATTCTACCGGTTCAATTTGAATAAATGTCTTTCCCGTGTGACATGGTTTTGGTAATCGATAGATAAGCCATGGGCCATTCCAACGTAGATTTTCACTGGCAAGAGCAGGCCTGGCACAATAACGTATTAACCTTTCTAAGCCATCTCGGTCCCATGCCTCAATCCGAACTTTAGCATCGAGAGAAAAACCGGTATTTTCATAACTCAGCATTTTTTCCACCTCATCGTTGCCAAACCAGCCGCGCCTGTTAAAAAGCTTCATCACACTTTTCTCAATAGCATCCTGCGTATCGGCAATGTCATCCTGGGTAAAAAAAGCCTCATGAAAATTAAATGAGTCTCCATTTTTTTCAAATATCCCATCCACAACGATAAAGTGAAAGTGAGGGTGTAAATTGAGCGTATTGCCAAACCGTTGAATAAAGCTGATTGCTCCATACTCAGGGTTAGAGGCTTTTGGACTGCAAGCTATCACTTTTTTCTTTATTTCATTAGCCACAATGCGTAGAACCTTCTGAATGATTGTATCGGTTTGGAGGTAATAGCGGATCCGTTTAGGAAAGCTGATCACCCATTGTCTGGCAGGAATTTGAGGGATGACATTTTCACGGATGTGCGCAGCTGTTTCTGCCATGTCTCGAGCGGAACAGCTAGGGCATAGACGACACTTACAAGAAAATGCGATTAAAAAATCATTCTGACAGGTAAAACAATGAACACAAGCAAAACCGTGTGCTAGAACACCACACTTAATAAAACTTTTGAATTCTCGATGCACATAAGAAAGAATCTTTTTATCAGATTTTTCAGATTTTTTGACCCAGGTCGAATAATATTTTTTGATCACTTGAAAGAAAACGGTTTTCTCTGGTTTCCTTGGTTTGTAAACTGCGGGCGATATTTTGGGACAAGTCAATGATGTCATATAATGGGAACATTGATCAGTTCACCTCATATGAATCTACATGTATTTTAAAAGCAAGCTTGAATTTCCTATACTCAAAACGTCCCCTTCTGCAAAGATGGCAAAATCGCATTCATAGACACAGGAACCTACCATAAACCCCAGCCGCATTTCTTTCGAATGGCAGAGTATTTAGAGCCAAAAATGGCTGAGTATTGGCGTTCTTTGTATGAGTGAGGGTTTTGTTAGAAAAACTTTAGGATAAACGGAAAGATTTTGAGGTGTTTAAATATCAGTTAAATCTTCAAATCAAAAACAAAGGAGTTAAAATGTTTCGTGCAATTATTGTTTTTTTATCAATTGTTCTTTTTGAGTTATCTTTATTTTCACAAACTTGCAATAATAAATGTCAAATATCCATTCCCGCCTCTGATACCTCTATACCAGTCAATGTATCTAAAGATATTATTATAAGCACTGTAAATTGTACTGGCTTTGTTAGAGTCAAAAGTGGGTCTCTTCCTACAGGGATGAATTTACAACAAAAAGACGGAAGCTGGCATATCGTGGGCACACCAACGGCCTCTTCAACTTATTCATTTGTTCTTACATCACACACTTATCAGTATCAAGATGGTACTTGCTGGGATGCTTGTTATGAAAAATGCCACAGCATCACTAACAATAAGGATTGGCAAAACTGCATAAACAACTGTAAAAAAAGTTGCCCCAGTTCAAAAGCCCCTAATTGTGTGTCATGTTCAGACTGTTCTCGTTGTAATGCAGATTGTTGTTTGGGAATTTGTGATGATGGAAATAACTCTTTTACAATAACAGTTACAGATTCAACAACCCCTGACACACCTCAAATCACCCAAGTAGAATCTACTCCATTGCCTAGTGATGCAAACAACAATGTTAGATCAAAAAGTTCATTTATTTCTTCAAATAAAGGGCAAAAATCTAAGCAAAATTTTAATGTGATTGAGTGGAAAGAAGCAAAGCATGGCCCGAAAGCCGCAGGTTTTTCTATTTATCGCGACAAAAGACTCACACAACGGATCGCCAGAATTCCAAATTTTGGAAAGAAAAATTATACATTCTCAGAAGTTGCGCCTAGGAAACAAAAAAAATATTATGTCGTTGCTTATGCACTTAATGGCAGCATTTCAAAAGCAGCCGTAGCGAAGATTAAGAAAAAGAAATAATCGCACAGGGCGTGCGATTAAGTTGAAGGACTAAGCGGAAAGATCAGGCAATGTGCGTGTTTCTATACCGTCCTTTCAGGACTCTTTTTCCTTTTCAACTCACCCAGGCCGTAAGGCCATGCTTTTACCCACAAATTCGAGGCGTAGTATTTTTTTAAGCGCTGAAAGCGAATTAATTAGGATAGCCTAGTACAGCGTGTAGTAAATTCGATTAATTCTGACTGCGTCAAAGCCCCGTGGCTTTACCATCGTAAGTGGGTCCATATTGATCTAATATTGACCCACTTACGATGGCAAAACCACGGGAGCTTTCACGCTAGCCAGAATTTAACCGAATTTACTACACGCTGTACTAGGTCGAATGCGAGGCGCAAGCCGAAGACGTGTAGGCCTAGGATATCGATATAGTTAGGATAAATAGCGCTGAAGAGGCTGACAGTAAATGTTTAAATAACGGAAAACTACACCTCTTCAACAACATTTTTCAGTATTTTTTTTGCGATTTGTTGGATTTTACCTTAAGAGTATTCCATTAAGATCTTGTTTGACTTTCAACAAACAATTTTAATTGTATTATCGCATATTCAATTCCTGTTTAGTTGTTTAAGGTAAAGGAAATTCAAGCAGGGGGGAACGACTTTTTCTAGAAAAAGCTGTTCCCCCCTGCTTGAATTTCCTTAGCTATTTTTCATTTAATAAATGAGCGATTCAAAAGAGTCCTGTTTGCATAATATTTGCTAATTTTTTGCTTGAATATTGGGAAATAAGGGCAGGCAGAATTCATTCACCGTTGTTCGGTGATTTGCCTTAATAGTATTGAATGTGATGTTCTTCCCAATGCGGGGGGGCAATATTATCAGCTGAGAAATCATTTTGACGCCTTTCTTGCCAAATTTTTCGCCCATATGTTCTCTCAAAATTTGGCAAGAAATCCATCCAAAAATCTCTTATTTTCTCAAGCAAAGCTAATTACGCAAGGGGTCTATTTTAGTGGTTGATCGGGCTTTTTCCTTAAGATTTTGGCATTGAGGAGGAGTTTTAAAAGCATTCTTTGTTTATAGGGGAGGTCTTCTTGGGATTCCCATTTCTTATAATTGTTTTCAATTGCCTGCGAAGGGAATAAAAAATTATTTTGATCAAATGTGAGATCCAAATCCTCATTTTCCTGTTGTTTATTAAGATCCTCTACAATTTTTAAAAGGGATGCCCGGTAGTTCTTTTGTATGGATACAGCAATTTCTAGAGCTCTCTCCTTGTGTGTATTCACAAGGACTGCACGTTCAAATTCCCGCGCTGTCCCTATCCTCTTTTCTAATCGTGCGCCTAATTGGCCTTGGATTTTCATTCGCACCGGCAGAGGGTACTTTTGGTGAGCTTTCAACAAAGCAATCGCCATTTCTTCAACATCATTGGAATTTGAGTAGTGGGCATTAAAGAAATGGGCGATATCTAAATCTTCATGATCTGTGAGCTCTTTTAATTGTTGATTTTCTTCTGCGATGAGGGTTTCGATAAGATTTTTGCCGGGAATAACTTTGGGTAAAGCTATTGTTTTGACATGTTGAATGGCTTCCAAAATGGCAGTTGATTTTGATCTGGTTATCTTTTGAATGGCTTTAATTGTTTCATTCTTTAGCGCTTCTTCTTTTTCTTTTGCTTTTATGATCGCTTTGCGATAGAGATCGCGTGTTGATTTTGGCTTTGGACGCAAAAATAACTTATTCAAGAATTTTGAGCTTTTTTCTGCAATACTATAAGGCTTAATGGAGGGGACAAGATCCTTGACGCAATCAATGGCGGTATCTTTTTCTATACTCACACTTAGCACTTGCAGAAAGTTTTTTAAATCAAAAGAAGCGGCGATCTTTTCTCTCAGTTGAACCACCCTTTCGGCAAATCCGGCTTTTCTTTGATCCATTGGATCGGCAGTTTTTACCAAGCCACAGGCGTAACGCGCACTCCTAGAATCATGCACATCGATTGCCCCTGTGGTTTTTTTTAAAAAAACCTCGATTAAAAGTTTTAAGGCTTTGCAAGCTGAGCGCTCAAATTGTTTTTCGATCGTTAAACACATGCTTTCCGATGAGCATAAGTCAGCTTTTTGTTCGATTTCTTCCTGATATGCCATGGCGCAGCGCCCTTCAATCCTTACTTTTGCAATATCGATTAAATAGCCGGCTGTCAATTCTGGTTGATTGGATGTTGTCAAATAGGTTGCAACGGTTTCAAAATTACATAACATCTCTGAATAGAAAGCGTGCAGGTTGTCAGGTTCATCTGCTTCCGGTGTTCCGGTCCAAACGGTCTTAAGCTCAATCTTTTTCAAAATTTCAGTAAGAAAACTTTTTATTCCCTCAGGTGTTTCTTGAATGTGGTTTCTGTATATTTTTAAAGATAAGAGTTGAGGGTTTATCTCATTTTCTTTTTTTCCAAAGCGAAGGCTCTCCCACAATTGAAGGACATTATTTTTTAAAGAAAGGAATCTTTTGGGATATTCTTTTAGAGGAATTTCTTCGTGAAGTGAAAATGATTTCACTTTGCGTATCCAATGCGGGTCTAATTCATGGGAGATAATGTCGGCAACTGATAATCCTTCATGGTTGTACAATGCACTGCAATCGATGTTTAAAATATTCAAATACTTTTCAAATAAGTGTCTTTGGTGGTATCGATGTAAAAGGGTGTCTCCATCTGATTGAATGCGAAGAAGGCAATTTTTTAAACCTTCCAGATTTTCATATAATGCTTGTTCAATCCTTTGTTGAAAAAGCTCTTTCATAGTAGCTTCAGGATTTGTTTGAGGTGAAAATAATAAATCGATGTGTTCGGCGGGGCAAGCATTTAAAAGGGCTTGAACAAAAGAATATCGCCCTGTTATTTTATTTAAGGCGAGATCAACTAAAGGTTTCCCTTGAACAGCTTGTTTGAAGAATGTTTCTTTGTCTCCATGATATTTTTTGATCAATAGGTTTAAAAGTTCTAAATGTCCATTTTGGATGCTCCAGGAAGCTAGGGTATCACCTTCACCTAAAAAGGGAAGTGAAAAAAAAGATTTCATGCAGGTTTTAGGGCATCGTTCAATAAGAACTTTTAAAAGAGCCATTTCCTTGTCTTCTATGGCCATTTTTAATAAACAAGGAATATTGTCACTTTTTTCTAAATAAAGGATATCTAGACTTTCTTGAGGACATAAAAAAATTAATTTTCTAAGCAATTCAATTTTTTTAGGGTGTTTCAGTGGATTGAGTAGAATTGCAAGGTAAATGGAGAGATTAGAGAAAAGTTCTTCAAAAAAAAGGTGTCCTCCCTCTTCAATATTCAATTCACTTTTTTTTAAAAGAGTCTCCCATTCACCTTTTTTGGCAGCAATAAGAAGGGGAAACTTATTCCATTCTTCCATTTCAGCGTATGCTTCCTTAACTTCTTCGCTTTTGCGCAGAGCGATATGATGGTAAAGCAAGCCAATTGGGGTGAGCGGTAAAGCGGCAGCAAAATTAAAAGTGAGGTAAAAAAGGTGAAAGATTTTTTGATACCCATTTAAAGGAGTATCATTGCCTGTGATTAACTGATTTGAAGCCGGAACATATTCAATTTTTTTATTTGTTAATTTTTTCGTTTCATAATGAGGGTAAGCGTTGAAATAGGCGAAAAGAAACCGGGCCGGTTTAAGCAACAAAAAGGCTAACTTTTCTTGCCTAGAGGAAGAAACCCAAATGGGATTTTCTAAATAATTGATAATGCCTTGCATGGTTATTAGACCTCTTGCATAATCCCATTTATTTGCTAAAATGAATCTTTTTGGCGTCTTTATTGCCTTAACACAATATGCTCTCAAAATTTGGCAATAAATCCATCCAAAAATCTTTCATTTTATCAAAATAAAGCGAATTATGCAAGAGGTCTATTCACCTTCAAATAGATAGGAGGGCCTTTTTTACAGTTTCAAGAGCCTCTAGAAGCTTTTGAGGAGCCTTTCCTCCACCCTGTGCAGTTTGTGGCTTGCCTCCCCCGCTCCCTTCGACAATGGGCATTGCTATTTTAATCAAGTCGTTGGCCGAGTAGCCCTGCTTCACACATGCATCGCTGACTTTGGCGATTAAATGGCATTTATCGTGCATGGCTGTTCCCAATACTACAATCCCTGTCCCCATGCGCTCTATGGCTAAATCGACGCATTGTTTTAATTCCTCGATGCAAAGAGAGGCTTCGGCGATCAAGATTTTAACACCTTTAAATTCGACAATCTGACTCAATAGATTGTCCATCAATGATTCCATTTGATTGCGTCTTAGCAGCTTTAATTCTTGAGCGATATTTTTATTTTCCTCAAGCATCTTTTCCACACGCTCTTTTACCTGCTGTTGGGGAACTTTTAAAACGGTTCCTACATTTAAAAGATCATCTTCGATCTGTCTGTTCAATCCTTCAGCTTCTTTGCCTGTGACCGCTTCAATCCTCCTAATGCCCGCGGCAATGCTCCCCTCCTTGGCAATGCGAAAATAGCCGATATTTCCAACATAATTTGTATGAGTTCCACCGCAGAGCTCTTTTGAGTAGTCGATATCTACAACCCTCACTTGCGAGCCATATTTTTCACCAAAAAACTGTTTGATATCTTCTCTTTTTTGGGCCTCATCATATTTAATTTCATACCATTTCACCGGAAGATTTTCACGGATTTTATCGTTCACTAAATCTTCAATGTGTCGAATTTCTTCTAGCGAAAGGGATTTATGATGGCTAAAATCAAAACGAAGTCTTTGGGAGTCGACCACCGAACCCGCTTGTTTGATATGTTCCCCTAGGACTTTGTGCAAGGCCCAATGGAGAAGATGGGTCGCTGTGTGATTATTCGCAATTTTTTGTCTTCTTTGTTTATCGACAAGCGCATTGATTTGATCGCCAATCTGTAAGTTTCCTTTCAAAATGATTCCTTTATGCCCAATCAGCCCTTTATAGGGACATAAGCAATCTTGCACTTGAAAGGATGCTTCTGATCCATTGAGAAAACCAATGTCACCTACCTGTCCGCCCATTTCAGCGTAAAAAGGGGTTGTATTTAGAAAAACGAGTCCTTCTTCACCTTCTTTTAACATCTCAACACATGCGCCATTTGAAAATAGACCGACAATCGTCCCTTCTGATTCTGTTTGATCATATCCTAGAAATTGGCTAGCCCCTTTCTCTTTTAAAAATTCAGCGAAGATGTTTTCGGACGCTACTTGGTGAAAGGTTTTTTGAGTGCTTCGCGATCTCTCTTTGGCTTCATGTTCCAGCTCTTGGTAGCGCTTTTCGTCAATTTTTAAATCGGTGTCTTTGGCGATGAGAGCGATCTCTTCAATGGGCAATCCATAAGTGTCTTTGAGTTTAAAAGCATCGTCTCCACTGATTAATCGATTGGCGCTTTGAGCCTTTTCAATCACTTGATTGAGAATATTGCCCCCGCGCTTGAGTGTTCGAATGAAACTTTCTTCTTCAGTGGTCAAAATTTCTGCGATTCTGTCTTGTCCTTTTTGCAGTTCGGGGTAATCGCTTCCCATTGTCTCAATTAATCGAGGGAGGATTTCAGCTAAAAAAGGGCGTTCCATCCCAAGCGTTCTGCCATAACGGACAGCTCGACGCAACACTTTTCGCAACACATAGCCCCTATCGACATTGCTCGGTTGAACACCGTCTGCTATGGCAAAGGAAAGGCAGCGCAAATGATCTGCAATCACGCGAAAAGCCGCTGACCTAGAATCATCTATTTTATAATTTATTCCTGTTATTTCTTCAGTTTTACCGATGATGCTGCGCAAAATGTCTGTTTCAAAGACACTGTCAACACTCATTTTGATGGCTACCGCCCTTTCTAAACCGGATCCAGTATCGATAGAGGGTTTTGGCAGAGACTCCCTTTGGCCGGAAGGGAGGGTATTGAACTGCATGAAGACTAAATTCCAAAACTCAATGAATCGATTGCCTTCGCTATCATCGGCTGGATTTTTAGCAGAGCCATATTTTGAGCCCCGATCGTAATACAGCTCAGAGCATGGGCCGCAGGGACCCGTATCGCCCATCATCCAAAAATTGTCCTTTTCCCCCATGCGGGTAATTCTTTCAGCTGGAACGTACTTCGTCCAAAGCTCAAAGGCTTCATCATCCTCTCTAAAAACAGATGGCCATAGAAATTGAGGGTCAAATTCAAAGACTTCCGTAGAGACTTCCCAAGCATATTGAATTGCCTGTTTTTTAAAATAATCGCCAAAGGAGAAATTGCCGAGCATTTCAAAAAAAGTTAAGTGGCGGCTTGTATGCCCCACGTTTTCGAGATCATTATGTTTTCCCCCCACCCGTATGCATTTTTGACTACTCGCTGCCTTGCTATAATCTCGGTGACTTTTTCCTAAAAAAACATCTTTAAATTGGTTCATCCCCGCATTAATGAATAGGAGGGTGGGATCATCATGAGGGATCACAGGTGATGAGCGGACAATCGTATGGTTATGTTTCTTAAAGTATTCTAAAAATTTTTGACGTATCGTTTGTGTCAACATAGCTTTGCCATTTTATTTAAATTTTAGGCTATTTTATTCCCTTTAATGTAAAAAGTATAGTGGATAAACAAAGGGTTGCCCCTTTCAAAAAAATCTATCTCATATCGGTTGGTTTGGATGGAAGTTGGTCACCTCCTGTAGAAAAGCATCTAGAAAAATAAATCATGTTGTTTTTTAAGTGGCCGAGCCAAAGCCTCGGGAATAAATGATCGAAAAGGGGGTCATATTTCATTCAATATGACCCCCTTTTCGATCATTCGTTCGCGGGAGCTTTCGCTTCGGTCCAAATGCCGCTCTAAGTACATAGGGTGAGTTTTTAATTGTTTATAATATTTTTTAGTGTTAAAAATTTTGTTTCAAATAAGGACTTGATGGATGCATACACTATTTCCAGCTGATATTAAAATTACATCTTTAGAAACTTTCAAAACTCCATACTCCTTGGATCCAGAATTGAAACAAATATTGGCCAAAATCGCCAATACGGTTCGGGGCCTTTCCATGGATGCTGTTCAAAAAGCAGATTCCGGCCACCCGGGATTGCCTATGGGATGTGCAGAACTTGGCGCTTATTTATACGGTTATTTTTTAAAGAAATCTCCAAAAAATCCGAAATGGATCAATCGCGATCGATTGATCTTGTCCGCCGGTCATGGATCGATGTGGTTGTACGCTTGTCTCTATTTATCAGGATATAAAATGACTCTAGAAGATATTAAAAACTTCAGACAACTGCATGCATGCACACCGGGTCATCCGGAATCTTTTATGACCGATGGGGTCGAAACAACGACGGGACCCTTAGGACAAGGGCTTGGAAATGCTGTTGGACAAGCCGTTGGATTAAAAATGTTAGAGGCGGCGTTCAACACAGAGAACGATCGCATTTTTAATAGCAAAGTGTTTGTTTTGATGGGGGATGGGTGTGTCATGGAAGGGATTTCAGCTGAAGTCTCTTCGCTCGCCGGACATCTTAAGCTCGACAATCTTATCGCCATTTATGACGCCAATAAAATCTGTTTAGACGGGCCTCTAGCTGAGTGTTGTTCAGAAGATACTAAAGCCAGATACCGCGCATATGGGTGGGATGTCTATGAAATAGATGGTCATGATTTTGATTCGATACATGGCGTATTTTCACAAATAAGAAATCAGCAGCAGCGTCCCTGTTTAATCGTCGCAAATACAATCATCGGCAAAGGGGCCCCCAACAAAGGGGGAACCAACAAAGCTCATGGCTCTCCTCTCGGATTCGAAGAGGTAAAATCAGCAAAAGAGCTTTTAGGCATCCCTTTAGAAGAGTTTTATGTCCCGCAAGCCGTCATTGATTATTTCCAAAATAAAGCGAATCAAGAAAAGATTGATGAAGAAAAATGGCAAGATATTTTTAATCATTGGAGTCAAGAAAACCCAACTCAAAGAAAAGAATTAGACGCAAGAGAAGAAATTCCAAGCAATCTGGAAAGCATGCTTTGGGAAATTCCGATGAATGACCCCTTATCCGGGAGAAAAGCATCCAATGAAGTGATTAATACCTTAGCGGACCATCTCCCGCAGCTATGCGGAGGCTCTGCAGACCTCTCTTCTTCAGATATGACACTTATACGCAAATCCCATGTGATTTCCCCGGGTCAATTCTTAGGAAAGAATATCAAATTTGGCGTGAGAGAATTTGGAATGGCAACAATGGCGACAGGGCTTTACCAAACGGGTTTTTTTATTCCCTTTATCGGCACCTTTCTTGCCTTTTCTGATTATATGAGAAATGCCATCCGTTTAGCTGCTTTGCAGCATGCGCAAGTGATTTATCAATTTACACATGACTCTATCTTTTTAGGTGAAGATGGGCCGACTCACCAAGCTGTGGAGCACTATGCAGCCTTGAGAGCCATTCCCCAATTACAAGTGATACGGCCAGCCGATAGCAATGAGGTTAGAATGGCATGGATGGCAGCTCTCCGGTTTAAAGGTCCAACAGCCATCCTTTTATCCAGACAAAATCTCCCGGAACTTGAAGCGACAAAGATTCCCTTTAGTCAAGGACTCGGCAGGGGAGCATATATTGTTAAAAAAGAGAGATCTAAACCCGATTATACTTTGTTTGCAACCGGCTCGGAGCTTTTTCTCGCCTTAAATGTCGCCGGGGAATTGGAAAGGATGGGGAAAGCTGTTCGAGTCATCTCGATGCCATGCTGGGAATTGTTTGAGAAACAACCCGAAGAGTATAAAAATTTCATCGTAGAAGGGGATTTGGGCAAACGGGTTAGCATTGAAGCGGGGGTTGATTTGGGATGGCATAAATACATTGGCCGGCATGGCATTGCCATTTGTCTCGAGCGATTTGGGACATCGGCCCCGGCGGGCGTTCTGGCCGGTGAATTTGGATTTACTGTTGAAGATATTCTCGATAGAATCTTATGAAAACTCTTTTCTTAGATGCCATTCATTGTAAAAATATCTCTCGCCCTCCTGTTTGGATCATGAGGCAAGCGGGAAGACATCTCGCCAGCTATCGAGCCTTGCGAAAGCGCTATTCTTTTCTTGAAATGTGCCATGAGCCCGACCTAATAACTGAAGTCACTCTCCTTCCAATCACTGCCTACGGGATGGATGCAGCGATTTTATTTTCAGATATTTTGGTTATACCGGAAGCGATGGGCCTGGGTCTTAGATTTGAAGAAAATATCGGCCCTCTATTTGAGCATCCCATCAATAGCGTCGCCGACATTGAAGCGCTGCCCGAACCTAATACAGCAAAACTGCACTATGTCGCAAAAGGGATTAATCAACTCAAGAAACAGCTGACAATCCCATTGATTGGGTTTGCAGGGGCTCCTTTCACGGTTGCAAGTTATATGATAGAGGGAAAATCGAGTCGCGACTTAAAAAAGACAAAACAATGGATGTTAAAAGACCCGGCGAGCTTTCACCTTTTATTGAAAAAAATCGCCAACTGGACCACTGCCTATTTACACATGCAAATCGATGCTGGGGTCGACGCGATTCAGATATTTGATTCTTGGGCAAATGCTCTATCTTATGATGCTTTCGGGGAATTTTCACTTTCGTATCTCCAAAACCTCATTGCGCATTTAAAAACACCTTCTATCTTATTTTGTCGCGGCTCTTCTGTATTTGCGCCTCAATTAGCAGAAATTTCCCCAAATTGCATAGGGCTCGATTGGAATTGTCATCTCCCATCACTGCGTAAAAAAATTGCTCCAAGCATTGCTCTACAGGGAAATTTCGATCCCGATCTCTTATACGCCCCTTTGCCTCATATCGAAAAAACAGTTAAAAAAACACTTGCAGAGATGGCAGGAGAGCCCGGCTATATTGTCAATCTTGGGCATGGAATTGCGCCTGACGTTACAGAGGATGCAGTGCGGACCTTTGTCGATTGTGTAAAAAGCGTTAGATGAGGGTCGCAATCTTAGGTGCCGGCATTTCCGGTTTATCGCTTGGATGGTACCTAAAGCAACGATTTGGCTCGAAAATAGATCTGTCGATTTATGAAAAAAGTGGGCGCGCTGGGGGGTTGATTCAAACTATAAAATCCGATAATTTTCTCTGGGAGCTGGGACCTCGAAGTTGCCGCACAAAAGGAAAGGGAAAAGAAACCCTGGCTCTGATTGAAGGCTTAGGGTTGCAAAACGAAGTGATATCCCCTCAAAGCAGTGCCAAAAATCGTTTTGTTTATGATGGCAAAAGGCTCGTGCGGTTGCCGAGGAGCCTATGGGAACTTCCCTTTAACTCCTTGACAAAAGGATGGCTTCAAGCGCTCTTTCGAGATGTTATGCATCCTAAAAGTAACATTGAAGATGAATCCATTTATAATTTTTTTTCCAGGAGATTGGGGATCCCCATCACAGAAAATCTGATCGACCCTTTTGTCAGTGGAATTTTTGCAGGAGATAGCCGCCGTTTATCAATAAAGAGTTGTTTTCCATTATTTGCCCAATGGCAAGAAAAATATGGATCATTGATCGTCGGAGCCTTCAAACATCACCCTTACCTAATAAAGGAAACACCCTTTATCAAAAAAATGAAGGAATTCCCCTTATTTTCATTGAGAGAAGGGATGGAAAGTTTGACACATTCTTTAGCAGCCCATCTTCGCGATGCTCTCTTGCTCAATCAAACGATTGACCAGATAAAAATAAACAAGGAAACAATCTATTTATTTTCACAAGGACGAGAGGCTTCATACGATCTCGTCATATCCACACTTCCATGTTATGCCTTAAGCCCTTTATTAAAAGAATTCCCGCAAATCGAAAAAAAATTAAATGAAGTTTCGTATGCGAGTTTGACCATTGTTCATATGGTTTTTAAGGGTAATTTGCTTCCTTTTAGTGGCTTTGGTTATCTCGTCCCCTCGCGGCTTAAGCAAAACATTTTAGGATGCGTCACAGATTCATCCATTTTTGCGGAACATCAGAGAGGAGAGCAAACAAGACTAACATTCATGCTCGGCGGCAGCATGCATCCTCAAGTTGAAGCTCTATCGGATGAAGAAATCATTGAAATTAGCCAGAAAGCACTTCGAGATCATATGGAAATTGAGAAGAAACCGGAGGAAATGCAAATTCATCGAAATCTTCGCGCCATTCCGCAATTTGACGTTGGGCATGAAGGATGGAAAAGAGGGCTAGAAGAAGAATTAAAAAAAATTTCTCCAAAGTTTTGCTTATCGGGCACTGCTTTCTCTGGAGTCTCTATCAACGATTGTATCAGCCATGCCCGTCAAACAGTTCAACACTTTTCATTTTCAAACGGCGTTGTTGCATAAATCAACACGGAAAAAGTTGACTTCCGTCTTCTTCCGTGTTATTTTCCTAGTAGAAGTTTTAATAGGAATGTTTTAATGATCGAAGAATATCTCTCTCAAAATGAATCTAAAACATTGGAATTCAAGGAGAATACAAGATCTCTTTCTGGAATAGTCAAAACAGTTGTCGCTTTTGCCAACACCTCGGGAGGAATATTGCTCATTGGAATCAGGGATAAAGCAAAAGAGATTGTGGGCGTGTCTGATTCCCTGCAAGAGGAAGAAAGAATTGCCAATGCGATTAGTGATAGCATTGCTCCTTTAATTATTCCTGATATTGAAATTCATACTTATCGTGATCGAGAGCTCATAGTCATACGTGTTCCTCATGCAGCCGGCCCCTTTTATTTGAAAGCAGAAGGAGAAAAGCGAGGAGTTTATATTCGATTTGGCTCTACTAATCGTATTGCAGATGAAGAAATGCTGAGTTCTCTTAAACTTTTCTCTGAAAATCGGTCCTACGATGAGCTACCATCGCCAAAAGGAATTCTCGATGAAAAGGCTATCGAAAAAGCTTTTGCGGTAGTAAAAAAACATCCAACCAAAAAACATTTGGAAGCCCTTAATGTGTTAACAGAACATCTAGGTAAATCCATTACCACCAATGGAGGAGCATTGTTATTTGGTCTTAACCGCTTGTCTCTTTATCCTGATGCATTAATAAGATGTGCGAGGTTTAAGGGAGTCACAAAAGAAAAGATCATTGATAGTGTAGAGATTACATCTAGCCTTCCTCTTGCGGTTGAAGAGACTATAGCATTCATTGAGAAAAATACTCGGACTGAAAGTATCATCGGGAGAATTTATCGTAAAGATATTCCAGAATATCCTCCTTTTACATTGCGAGAAGCAGTCATCAATGCCATTGTGCATTCTGATTATTCTATGAAGGGATGCCATATACAAATTGCAATCTTTGATGATCGGGTTGAATTTACAAATCCGGGGGGACTCCCTTTTGGACAGACAATTCAAAAAGCACTTCAAGGATTTTCAAAATTGCGCAACCGAGTGATAGGAAGAGTATTTAAAGAATTAAAGCTGATTGAACAATGGGGGTCTGGCCTGCAGCGAATTATTGTAGTTTGTGCACAAGAAGGACTTGATGCGCCTTTAATCGAGGAGCATAACAATCAATTTCGATTAACTTTATATGTGAAGCGCTCTCAGCCGCGTCAATTATCAGTTTGGGAGGAGATACTGATTGAGCATTTAGCAGAAAAACAATCTATAACAACGAAAGAGGCTGCAAAGATGTGGAAAGTATCTGATAGAACAGCAAGAACAAGATTAAAAAACATGACTGAATCAGGCAGAATTCAAAGAATTGCAACATCAGAAAAAGATCCCTTTGCTATATTTATCATAAGGAAATAAATGAAGAATTAAGAAAGCTTTCTCCAAAGCTTTGGTTATCGGGCACTGCTTTCTCCGGTGTCTCTATCAATGATTGCATCTCCCATGCCCGTCAAAAAGTCCGGGATTTTGGCTTATTCTGTTAAATTTATAAAAGTTGCAGACCCTGTGAATATATCTCTCGTGATTGAAAATTTTGCCTAATGAAAGTTTCTTCTAAAGCAAAAATTAACGATGGAAACGATATAATGATATAATGATTGAACAAAAGACCATCGATTGCGTGTGTTGGTGCCCTTTGAAAAAAGCATTGAATA
>JANWJE010000108.1 GCA_025451995.1 Parachlamydiaceae bacterium
AATGCTTAAAGCACAAGTAATGAATAAAATGACAAGGCAAGGGATGCCAAAGGGTGTAATGATCTAAGAGATAAGAAGATAATTTTAGGATAAGTCGACCAAAGGGAGACTTATCCTACAAGGCCTAAATTGTTATGAAAAAACAAATCAAATTTTTTTTCCTTTTTGTTCTCTTATTTCCTTTATTGTCCTTTTGCCAACCTTGCGGTGTGACTTTTCTTACTTCCGATGAAGCGATATTTAAAGCCAAGCAAGAGACAACCTTTTTCATTAAAGCAGCACCCTCCGTTGCACTAATTATTCCAAAAAATTTACCCAACTGGCTAACATTTAATGAAGATGTTTTAGAGGGGCCGGGAGTGGTACCGACAGGAACATGGTCAATAACAGGCACGCCACCTAAAAACAAAAATAAAAAATATGAGATGAAGTTTGTCGCACTCACAACAACCGACCCTAATACATCAATATCAGAGCTATTTGAATGTTATGAATGCCAAAAAACGGGGGGTTGCCCAACAGATTGCCCAGCTTTTTGTGTCACGGAACAGAAATTCACCCTTTACGTAAGAAAGAAGTAAAAGGGCCGAGCCCAACGAGAAAGGGGCCGCACGAGAGAAAGGGGCCGAGAGAAAGGGGCCGGGCCCAACAATCTGCATAAATTATGTTGTAGGTTTTAATTAAATTATGCAGATCGTTGGGCCCGGCCCCTTTCTCGTTATGCAGATCGTTGGGCCCGGCCCCTTTCTCTCGGCCCCTTTTAGCCCCTTTTATTGGCAATAATTCTTTCCACTTTATCCTTCATCTGGTAATAATTATTACCAGATAGAGGCTGACAGGAAATAGGACCAGGTTCATTTTTGGTCCTATTTCCTGTCAGCCTCTTAACCGCGCTTAACAAGGCTATAGTGGGCTATGGTGGGCTATGGTGGAACTTAAAAGATGGTAAAATTTACGTTGTGCCCATTTGGAAATTTCTTCTAAATCCTGCCGCTTTGGCGATCCTGCTTATCAATGTTTTTTTCTTTCCCTGTTTTGCAGAACCTTGGGGCAAAGATGCCGATCTTGTCCATCCTCCTAAACCAATCTGTGAAAGCCCTCCCCCTTCTCTTCTCGCCCGCTTAGGGATTAAAGCCATTCGCTTTCACCAGGATGTGATCTCCCCTGCAGATGGACCGAGAAGCCATTTTATTCCCAGCAGTTCACAATATACCTTAGAAGCGATGCAAAAATATGGGTTTTTTAAGGGGTTCACGATCGGATGCGATCGTTTGATGAGAGAAAATAATGAAGAGTGGGTCTATCGCAAAACAAGAGATGGTGCAGGGAAGGTGATGAAATGGGATCCAGTTCCTTAGAGTTAAAGAAAACGCTTGAGATTGCAACAATGGCAGCCCGGCAAGGGGCAGATATCTTGCTCCATTTTTGGGGAAAGCTCAAAAAAATCGAGGAAAAAAGCGCAGGCAACTTAGTCACCGAAGCGGATCGTCTTTCCGAACAAAAAATCATTGAGGTGATCAAGAGTCATTTTCCGGATCACCAAATTCTAGCCGAAGAATCTGGGCTGTCAAGCCCCCGTTCATCTGAATATTTATGGGCCATCGATCCCTTGGATGGCACGACAAATTATGCCCACCAATACCCAACGGCTGCTGTTTCCATCGGGCTCATCTACCAAAATCAAGCCATCTTAGGCGTCATCTACAATCCATTTCAAGGGGAACTTTATTGTGCAGCAAAAGGTCTTGGAGCCACTTTGAACAATAAGGCCATACACGTCTCCACAACTTCAGAATTGTCTAAAAGCTTATTGGCAACAGGTTTTGCCTACGATAGAAATGAAACGACCGATAATAATTATAGAGAATTTTGCCATCTGACTTCACTCACGCAAGGAGTGAGAAGAGCGGGGGCAGCCTCTCTCGACCTCGCCTACGTCGCCTGCGGCAGAATCGACGGCTATTGGGAAAGGGGTTTAAAACCCTGGGACATTGCAGCTGGCATCATTTTAGTTGAAGAGGCAGGGGGTCAAGTTTCTAATTATAACTCAACTCCTCTCAATTTCCAATCGGGTCGCATTTTAGCAACCAATCATCATTTGCATTCCGCTTTAAGCCAAGAGCTAGCAATTAAACCTCTTGCATAATTGTATTTTTATGTAAAATAAAACGTTTTTTGCTTGTATTTATCGACAAAAATGACGAAAATTACAAGTATGAAACGTTTATATTATCAAAATTTACTAAAATGGTTGGCTGATAAACATAGAAAGCCTTTAATTATTCGCGGCGTGCGCCAATGCGGAAAAACTTATTTGTTGCATCATTTTGGAAAAAATGAATTCTCAAATTATCATTATTTTAATTTTGAAAAAGAGCCCGAATTAGCAAAAGTATTTGAAGCAAATTTAGATCCATTACGCATTATTAATCAGCTAAGCTTTTACAAAAACAAACAGATTGATATTATCAAAGACTTGGTTATTTTTGATGAAATTCAGGCAATACCCCGAGCATTAACAAGTTTAAAATATTTTCACGAAGATATGGCAGAACTCGCACTTTGCTGCGCAGGTTCATTGCTTGGTGTTAAATTAAATCATGAATCCTATCCTGTTGGCAAGGTTCAAACTGATTACTTATACCCCCTTACATTTGTCGAATTTTTACGGGCGATAAAAGAAGATTTATTAGCAGACTTGATTGAAAATTGCAGTGATAACACGGATATTTCACATCTAGTTCATGATCGGTTATGGGAGTTGTTAAAATGGTACTTTATCGTTGGAGGCCTTCCGGAAGTTGTACAAACATTTCTTAATAACAAAGATCATTTATTTATAGCTTTTGAAAAAGTTCGAGAGAAGCAATTTCAACTTATTTCAGACTATTATGCTGATATTGCAAAACACTCTGGAAAAGTAAATGCGATGCACATTGACCGTATTTGGCACTCTATACCAAATCAGTTGGCAAAAACTGCCGATGGTTCAGCAAAAAGATATCAATTTCAAGGCATCGTTGAAAAGATAGACCGTTACAGCAGGCTTGCAAATGCAATTGATTGGCTTGAAAATGCAGGGTTAATATTTAAACTTCCAATCGTTGGGATGATTCAACACCCCCTTTCTGCTTACGTAGAGGAAAACCGCTTCAAATTATATGTTTTTGACGTAGGGATACTCGGCGCTTTAAGTTCGCTTGCCCCTAAAACTATTTTAGAATACCAATATGGAACTTATAAGGGATATTTTGCAGAGAATTTTGTTATCCAAGAATTTGTTAGCAGAAATTGTAAAGATCTATATTCTTGGCAAGATGGTCGTTCAGAAGTGGAATTTGTGAGAAACATTGAAGGAGATATTTTACCAATAGAAGTGAAATCCGGGAATGTCACTCATGCTAAAAGTTTGCAAAAATTTGTTGAAAAATATCATTCAAAATATCGCACAATCATGAGTGGCCGGCCTTTCAAGATTGATTTTCGCAACAATATTCACAATTATCCCTTATATTTGGCAAGTCGATTTCCGATTAAACCCAATTAATCCTAAAAGAAGTCTATTCTACAACCGGCTTCAAATCCCCTTCCAAGCTTTCAGGAATTGCAATTTGAGCGATTGCTAATGGAGCCGGTTTGGGAGGATCTATTTGTAAGAGATCGTAGGCACGTGCAAATGCTTTTTGTACTGAAAGATGTGGATGCCTTTCGTCAAAAATAAAAAGATAATTTTTTCCGATTAATTCAACCATCCCTGAATCGCTTAAGACATCCCAGATTTGATGGGTAATGCCGCAGCCAATGAGATGACGGCCTGAGCTTTTCAAAAAATCATAGAGCTGCTGCAATGCTAAGCATGCTGTTGCATCGATATCGCGCGCATTTTTTAGCTGTAAAATAATGACTCGAGTCGTTGTATCATCTTCTGCAATTGCTTTCAGGGTATTTTGAAAAAGATCAGCAGCGCCAAAAAACAGCTCACCCTCTACTTTAATGAAGCGAATCTTTCTCGGCTCGTTGAGTTGATGATGGTCGATACTATGCAGAGCGCCCGACTCATCGACACTAAATTCTACTAATTGTGGAATGGCGGCTTTTTTTAAATAAAGGGAAATCGACATCGCAACACCAATGTAAAAGGCGATATCTAAGCTTAAAAAAAGGCATGAGAGAAGGGTGAGCATCAATACAAGGGCATCTGACCTAGTCGCTTTTAAACATAAAAATAACTGCTTAATATTGACAATGCTCGCAGCGGATGCGATTAATAATGCGGCAAAAGCAGCAATGGGAATGTCTCTAATCAAGAATCCAAAAGCCACGATCATCAAAAACACAAAAATAGAATTAAAGAGGGCGGCCAATCTAGATTTTGCACCGCATTCATAATTAATAGAGCTTCTGGATGCGCTTCCGGAAGAAGGCATTGCCCCAATGAATGCAGAGAAAAAATTACCGATTCCTAGCCCAAAAATCTCTTGATTGGTATAGAGATGCTGCCCCGACCTTGCTGCGATCGCTTTAGCTGTTGAAGTTGCCTCCATCACACTTAAAAGAGCGATTGCAAATGCAACGGGAAGGAGATTATTCAATATGGTTGTATTAAAATAGGGCCATTCGAAAGTGGGGATAAACCCATCCCCTTTCGTATCGCCAACCACAGCGATATTTTGCATCCAACCTTCTACTTGTGTCCAATCTAAAAATTGCGTTTCAGCAATGCTAAAATAATGATAAATATAGCCCATCGCATAGGATAATACCGCCACAATGGCAAGCATAATCGCACCGGCTGGCACTTGCGGATCTATCCGTTTAATGCCGAGTAAAAAAAGGAAACAGGCGACTCCAATTAAAGCTGTTGGCAAATGGGTTTCATTTAAATGGGTGATAATATAGGCGCTTCTTTCATACAAAGATGAAATATTAGCGGGAATAGAAATCCCAAGAAGAGGAAAAAGCTGCCCAATCACTAAGGCTAGAGCAACACCTGAAACATAAGCAATCGTCACAGTGTGACTCACAAAATGAGTCAACCGCCCCAACTTTAAAAAAGCTGCCAAAATTTGGATCAATCCAACCAGCAATAAAAGTTGGGTCAATATTTGAAAAATAAGCTCTTCCCGTTCAGGCCCTGTGACATTTCTGTAGTAAGTGAATAAAACATTGGATATCCCTCCTTGAATTAAAATCGCAATGGCATTGCTCGGCCCTACAATTAAATGTCTAGAAGATCCAAAAAAAGCGACAATGATCGAAGAAAAAATGGCAGCATATAACCCTGTAGAAATCGGAAGGCCCGCTACAAGGGAGTAAGCCAAAGCTTGGGGAAGAGTGAGCATCGAAACTGCAAGACCCGCCATCATGTCTTGGCGCAAGGCATTCCAGCTATAGCGCTCAAAGTCTTTTGTAAAATAGGTCAGTGAAATGTCATCTTGCGATGCGTACGAATAGGCCATAAAAAACTATTAGAAATGTTAAAAAGCGAAAAGTTTATTATAAAACTTTTTGATTTCTAAAACAATAAGTTTATTTTAAATAGGTTTTTAATTAGTATATTTGTTTTCTTAAGGAACAATTTATGAGCTCTCTGCCAAAATTAGCGATTGTGGGAAGACCAAATGTAGGGAAATCGGCCCTGTTCAACCGTATTTGTAAAGAAAAAATTGCCATTGTCGATGAAGCGGAAGGAATCACTCGCGATCGCCTGTACGCTGAAAGTGAACTGTTTGGACTTCGTTTTGAAGTGATCGATACAGGAGGCATCAATCCCAGATCAAAAGTCCCCTTTAATGAAGAGATCAAAAGACAAGCTGAAATTGCCATTGAAGAGGCCGATACCATCATTCAGGTAGTGGATGGACAGATAGGCGTGACTGATTTAGACAAGGAAGTTGCAAAAATTCTTTTGAAAACTAAAAAACCGGTTTGCCTAGCCGTCAACAAAATAGATAATCTTTCACAATCACCGCTCTTGCATCAATTTCATTCGCTTGGAATCTCAACATTGATTTCTGTCTCTGCAGCCCAAGGATGGCATATAGCCGAGTTGTTGGAAGCTGCGTTAAAAGATTTACCCCAATCAGAAGCGAACGAAACACAACCACAAGGGATTAAAGTTGCTGTTGTCGGGAGGCCAAATGTTGGCAAATCTTCATTAGTCAATTTTGTCTTGGATGAAGAGAGGTGCATCGTCAGCCCCATTGCCGGCACGACGCGCGACAGTATCGATATTTCTTTTACCCATGACGACATTCTTTATACTTTTATTGATACTGCAGGGATTAGAAGAAAGGGTGCTGAGCATGAAGTGGTCGATAAATTCGCTGCCATCCGAACCGAACGAGCGATAGAAAGAACGGATTTATGCATCCTCATGCTCGATGTCCAAGAGGGGATGACGGCACAAGATAAAAAAATAGCCAATCGCATTGAAGAAGCGGGAAAAGGATGCATTATCTTATTTAATAAATGGGATTTAGTGAAAGGGTTCCGTATGGAACATGTTCTAAAAACCATTGAAGAAGAAGTCCCCTTCCTCAAACATTGCCCCAAACTTTTCACCTCGGCGACAACGGGCAGGAATTTAGACAAGATTTTTCCGTTAATTCAAGAAGTGCAAGCAAATTCCTTGAAACGGATTACAACCCATCAATTAAATAAATTTATCATCAGTTCCCTTCAAAAAAATCATCCGCCCATGCTCATGGGCAAGCGCCTTCGGATTTACTATATGGCGCAAGTTGACGTTCAACCTCCAAAATTTATTTTCTTTGTCAATTATCCAAACCTGATGCTTGAGAGCTACAAAAAATACCTCTACAATCAATTTAGAGAAACCTATGCCTTTACGGGCGTTCCTATCAGAATGTTTTTAAAAGGAAAGGAAAAGAGAGAAAAACCACCTGCGCGGCAAGGGAAACTCGAACATGATTTTGAAGAGGAAGATATAGAGGGTGAATTTTTAGAAGAAAACTTCAATGAAGATTTTGAAGAAGGTTTTGAAGAGTAGGAAGAAAAATCTATGCCTTTTACAATCGACGGAAATTGGATTCCCGAACCCACTCCACAATCACAACAACCCCTCAAAGTCATTAGACCTCTTACATAATTCCATTTATTTGCTAAAACGAATCTTTTTGGCGTCTTTATTGCCAAATTTTTCGACCATATTAAACACAATATGCTCTCAAAATTTGGCAATAAATCCATCCAAAAATCTTTCATTTTATCAAAT
>JANWJE010000109.1 GCA_025451995.1 Parachlamydiaceae bacterium
TACCTGATCCCATACCGAACTCAGAAGTCAAGCCCTTCATCGCCAATGGTACTGCACACAAGAGTGTGGGAGAGTAGGTCGCCGCCAAGTTTTTTCTTCATGGCCTTAAGAGCATAGCTCTTAAGGCCTTTTTTTTAGTTCTTCACTCCTAATCCCAATCTTTAATCTAGCAAAGAATTAACAAAGATTAAGATTAAGATCAAAATCGTAATTAAGAAAATTAATCTTAATATTCAGTGCAAGTTGCCCCCCATCCTCCGCCAAGCGCTTGTATCAATTGGATGGTTGTAAGATAACGATATCCCAAAATCAAATTGGTATTGATCTTATAATTCAGCCAATCTCTTTCTGTATTTGCTACATTAATGTAGTAAGTGACACCTAACTGATAACGGTCTAAATAAAGTTGATTTGTTTTTTTTGCCCATTGGGAGGTGCGCAACGCGATTTCATATTGATTTGTATAGGAATCGATATTGACTAAAGCATTTTCTACTTCTTGAAAGGCGGTTAATACCTGCTGTTGATAATTAGCGCTTGCTTGCCTAAATCGTTCAATTTGCAATCTAAAATTATAATAGGTCGCGCCCCCATCAAAAATCAACTGATTGATTTGAACACTATCCATCCAGTACCGACTCATTGAGCTCAAAAAATCTTTGAAAACGGGGCTTTGAAAACCTCCCGCAGCAGTGAGAATCAAAGAAGGAAAAAATTGTGAATAGGCATTCTTGACTAAAGCGTGTTCGGATCGTGTTTGAAATTCCGCTTCAACGACATCAGGCCGGCGCAAAAGAACATCTGAAGGGATGCCTTCCGGTATGCAGGGGGGGGTTGTTGTGAGCGGGAGGTGTTCTATAGAGAATTCAGAAGCGGGCATGCCAATTAAAACCGCGATAAGATTTTCGAGTAATTTGCGCTGGCGCAGAGTTTCTTCGTATTGGTTTTGTACAATCTCTACCTCTTCCTCAGCAAGGGTGACATCTGCATAAAATGTTATTTCTTCCTCGTACCTTGCTTGATTGATTTCAAGAGCCTTCTCGCGAGTTTTAAGCGTTTGTTTAAGGAGATCAATTTGAGCATCTGCTGCGCGCAGTTGATAATATGTGATCGCTACATTCGAGGTGAGGCTTAACATCACAGCTTCATAATCTTTTTTCTGGGCCAGCAAATCATAATTGGCTGAATGATACTTATCCCTAATTTTACCCCATAAATCCACTTCATAACTCATGTTAATGGGAAGATAATAGAGCATTTCATGAGCGCGAAAGGGAATTCCAATGGAACGATTGAAATCCTTCACATTATTTTTATTAACGAAATTTTTGATCAATTCCATTGTATTTGTGGTGATGGGATTCAACGTTATTTGGGGATAAAAGCTTGCGGCCGCAATTCCTTTGAGGGCACGAGCCTCTTGAATTCTTTCAAAAGCAACCAGAAGATTGCGATTTTTTTCAATAGCAAGCTCTTCTAATTCTTCAAGCTTTGAATCATTAAAGACCTGCCACCAATCATCCAAATAGCAAAGCCCATCATTCTCATTTGAATCTTTGCTTTGACATTTTCCCTCTTGTTTGTTTTTCCATTCTGACGGAATTTCGATAGAAGGAGGAACATAGGAGGGGCCAACTGAGCAGCTTGTCATCCAGATGAAGAAAAATAGACAAAAGAGAGGTCTGCACAAAATGTTGTTTCCTATTGTGTTCTTAACTCATCTTACACATCAAGAGGTGCATTTCGGCTGAGCCAAAGCCCCGGGAACGAATCATTGAAAAGGGGGCCATATTTTATTCAATATTGCCCCCTTTTCAATGATTCGTTCGCGGGAGCTTTCGCTTCAGCCCAAATGTACCTTTTGATGTGTAAGATGAGTTCTTAACTCACCTTACACATCAAGAGGTGCATTTGGACCGAATAGTATTTACAAAATCATTTTTTAAAAAGTATATTATCAATTTTGAAAGAGGTCTCTAGATTGTGTGGATTGTAGAACTTGCGCTGAGACGCCCTTATACTTTTATTGTAATTGCGATTTTAATTGCCGTTTTAAACTCATTTTTTTTATTTGTCACTCCTAAAGATATTTTCCCCAATATCAACATTCCAATAGTAAGCGTGATTTGGTCATATGCGGGACTTCCGGCAGAGGAATTTGCTGAAAGGATCACAACATATGGCGAATATACTCTTTCCAATAATGTGAATGATATCGAAAGAATTGAATCACAGACAGTGGATGGCATTGGACTCATTCGACTTTACTTTCAACCTGATGCTAATATTCCAACAGCAATAGCAGAGGCCACAGCCTCTTCGCAATCCATATTGAAACGAATGCCTCCCGGAATTCTGCCTCCTGTGATTTTGCGCTATTCTTTAAATACAGTCCCTATTGTTCAAATGATACTATCCGGATCGTCTCATGTGACCGAAGCGGAACTTTACGATTTCGGAAATTGGCGCCTGAGACAATACATGGCCTCTATTCGAGGAGCAACGCTACCCACTCCTTTTGGCGGAAAGGTGCGTCAATTAATGGTTGATGTGGACTCAGCAGCGCTTCAATCGAGGGGATTATCTGCAAGAGATGTCAATGAAGCCCTAGTCAATCAAGTGTTAACACTACCGGTTGGAGATTCTAGAATTGGTCAATTTGACTATCGGGTCAACGTGAATAACACCCCGGTAAAACCGGAATCCTTTAACGATATTCCAATCGCAACTAAAGACAATAAACTCATCTTTTTGCGCGATGTGGGATTTGCGCACGATGGATTTGCCCCTCAAACAAATGTGGTGCGGCACAATGGATTGCGTTCGGCAATGATAGAAATCTTGAAAAATGGCGCTGCTTCAACCCTCGATATTATCAACCAAATTAAAGAGCTTCTCCCGACTCTTCGCGCTTCAGCACCGGAAGGAATGAACATTGATTTGATTTTTGACCAATCAATTTTTGTAAAAAAAGCCATTGAAGGAGTGACTGTCGAAGGAGGATTGGCCGCTCTTTTGACAGGTTCCATGGTTCTGATATTTTTAGGAAGCTGGAGAAGCACACTGATTGTTTT
Organism: Parachlamydiaceae bacterium; assembly: GCA_025451995.1. Classification (GTDB taxonomy): domain Bacteria; phylum Chlamydiota; class Chlamydiia; order Chlamydiales; family Parachlamydiaceae; genus JANWJE01. The sequence goes on from JANWJE010000109.1 coordinate 3,075, forward strand.
GATTTCCATTCCCTTGTCTATTATGACGTCAATTATTGTTTTAAGCCTAATTGGGGAAACTCTCAATATTATGACTTTGGGCGGCCTTGCTTTGGCCATAGGAATTTTAGTGGATGATGCCACTGTCGCCATCGAAAATATCCATCGCAATATGACTATGGGCAAGCCTTTAGAACAGGCGATTCTGGATGGTTCTTATGAGGTTGCTATCCCAGCCTTTGTTTCAACCTTATCCATCTGCATTGTTTTTTTGCCAGTGGCACTCTTAGTCGGGCCGTCAAAGTTTTTATTTACCCCATTTGCATTAGCAGTTGTCTTTGCAATTTGTGCCTCTTATTTCTTCTCCCGCACTCTAGTTCCTGTCATGATCAAGTTCATTCTGCCATCCGAAATGTATCTTTATACAGGTGGTGGACCGAAAACTGCACTGGATCGCTATCACGTGAAATTTTCTGAGAATTTTCATCGCTTTCGAAATTCATATGGTACATCTCTTCAATGGGCTTTGGAGAATCGCCTTTTTGTTCTCATTATTTTCGGTATACTCTTTGCCAGCACTTTATTTATTATCCCGTTTATCGGGCAAGATTTTTTCCCCTCTATCGATGCAGGACTTCTTCGTCTGCATGTCAAAGCCCCTTCCGGAACAAGAATTGAAGTGACCGAAGAAATCTTTGCCAAAGTAGAAGAAGCATTGAGAGAAATTATCCATCCGGACAATATTGAAATGTTAATGGACAATATAGGATTAAATCCAGTTCCTTATACGCTTGCATTTGGAGATAATGCAACCGTTGGAACATATGATGGAGAAATCTTAATTTCGCTTAAGCCAAAGCGAAAATATTCAACGCAACAATACATGGCTATGCTTCGAACCCAATTAAGAGAAAAATTTCCTGATTTACTTTTTTATTTTCAACCAGCCGATATGGTGAATCAAATTCTTAATTTGGGCCTTCCCACCCCAATTGATGTAAGAGTCATTGGACATGATAAACAGAATAATTTAAATATTGCTCAGCAACTAGTAGAGGAAATTTCTCATGTTCCAGGCGCTGCTGACACTCATCTCCATCAAGTGGTTGACTTCCCCGAATTATTTTTGACAATGGATAGAATGCAACTCGCGTATGCGGGCCTCAATCAAACAGATGCTGCTCGCGATATTCTAATCAATTTCAGCGACAGCACCACAGTCTCTCCAAATTACTGGCTCGATAAAAATAGCGGTGTTCCCTATCTCATTGCCGTACAAAACCCCAAATACCGCGTAAATACCGTAGAGAGCTTACTGCATATTCCTATCTCAAGCCCTTTAACTAAACAATCTCAACTTCTGTGCGACCTTTGTTCCTTAGAGCGCCGTTCTACCGTTGGGGTGGACAACCATGTCAATATTCAGCCGGTTTATGATATCTATGCCAATGTTCAGAACCGCGATCTTGGTGGTGTTGCTTCTGATATTCAAAAGATTGTAGATAGGTATCAAAAGAAAATGAAACCGGGCAATGAAATCATTGTCAGTGGACTTGTCTCTAATATGAAAACAGCTTTTAGCAAATTAGGAATCGGTTTCATTTTTGCAATCATGCTAGTTTACTGCATGATGGTGATCAATTTTCAATCTTGGCTTGATCCTTTTGTGATTATTATGGCTTTACCCGGAGCCTTCACTGGAATTATCTGGAGTTTATTTTTGACTGGAACAACGTTCAATATTCCTTCCCTTATGGGAGCTATTATGAGCATAGGAGTGGTCACTGCCAACAGTATTTTATTGGTCACATTTGCCAATTTCCAACTTAAATCTGGGAAAACAAACATTCAGGCCATTCACGCGTCTGCCATGGCAAGAATTAGGCCTATTTTAATGACAGCTCTTGCGATGATTGTCGGGATGATTCCGATGGCTTTTTCTTTAGGGGCGGGGGGCGAACAAAATGCTCCTTTGGGAAGAACAGTCATTGGAGGTCTAGCTGTTGCAACATTGACGACCCTATTTTTTGTTCCTGTTCTTTTCTCATATTTGCGGCATAAAGAAAACCCCTATCTCCATTCTAAGCCAAGGCCCTATACTCCACCCGAAGAGCAAAATCTTGAAAGCCAAGGGATAGAGTGAGATGGAACAAGATAAGCCCATTCGCTACAGATCATACCAATGGCTTTTAATTTTTAGCATGGTATTCATTCTTTTTCTTTTGTTTTTATGGGGCTGGATTCCCCGCCATTATAATACAGAGAAAATTGATGCTCTTGCCTCTGCTGACCCTTTGCCTAAAGTGATATTGATGCAAATTGAGCCCAATACGAAACCGATTGAACTCGTTTTGCCCACCTCCGCTCAAGCTTGGCATATCACTCCGATATGGTCGAGGATCAATGGTTATTTAATCCGTTATTTAGTCGATATTGGGGATGTTGTAAAAGAGGGTGATTTATTAGCCGAAATTGATACTCCAGAAGTTGATCAACAAGTTGCCCAAGCTTATGCCGATCTTCAAAACGCGATTGCTGAAAGAGACATTGCCAAAATTACAAGCGATCGTTGGCAGCGTTTATGGAATAAAAATTCAGAAGCAGTGTCTAAGCAAGAAGTCGATCAATACACTGCAAACTTTACAGCAGCAGAAGCAATCGTCATTGCAAATGAAAAAAATGTTGCTAAACTTGTCGCTCAACAACAATTCAAAAACATCTATGCTCCTTTTGATGGAATCATTACCCAACGCAATATAGATATTGGGTCATTGATCTATGGAACTATTAATGGAAATTCGCAAGAGCTTTTTCAACTAGCTCAAACTCACATGATTCGCTTTTTTACCGATGTTCCGCAAAACTATTTTAGGCAAATCAAAGAAGGAATAACAGCTGATGTGATCGTTCAAGAATTTCCAGACAAAATTTTCAAAGGAACCGTCACTCGTTATGCTAAGGCATTAGACCCCGTTGCACGAACTTTGCTGACGGAAGTGGATGTTGAAAACAGTGAAGGGCTTTTATATGCAGGTCTATTTGCGCGACTAAAATTTCTTATCCATCCAGACACAATTAATTTTATTATTCCAACAACAGCTCTTATCATTCGCTCTGGGTTTCCTCATGTTGCCGTTATCGATGATCATCACATCGTCCATTTCAAACAAGTTGCCATTGGCCGCGATTATGGCAGTCACGTTGAAATCACCTCAGGTCTTCAAAAGAATGACCGTATCGTCACCATACCATCTAATCAAGTTCAAGAAGGAGCAAAAGTAGATGTCATTTCAATAGCCCCCCCTTCATATACTTCCTTTGAAAAAAGCAAGCAAACTTAAACCACCTCAAAAATTTTTACAGCAAGATATTTTAAAGTTCGGTATTGATTATTTGTCAATAAAACAAACAAAAATAAATTAAACAATTTTTTTAGATCAAATTTTATCTAATTGAAATTAAATTTTATATAATCTATACTGTAAATAATATTTTATACGAGAGATTAAAATGAATTTAATTAATCAAGTTTCAAAATTTTTCTATCCTTCCAGACAGATAGAAAGGGAATTAATAGTATCTCTCCCTTTTCCAGAATTTGAGATCATGTCTCTTTTTGAAGAATTCACTATAAAAGAAGTCCATTCAGTAAAGGAGACAAGCGAAGCATATAAAATAAATTCAGAAAGAATTAAATACAATACTGTCATTCAAAAAATTGAACTTTTTAATTTAAAAATTGTCAGTGTAAACAAAAATAAAAATCATTCATCCTTATCATTAAGAAATGATAAAATTTATTTATTAAAACAATGTACAAAAAATCATATTGAATTACAAAAAATTGTGTCTAATAAAGATAAAATGGATGCAATTGTAGCAAAGATAGCCTATCAAATAGCACCTTTTCAAGAAATAAATTTAAGACGTGGTGGGAGAACTGCAATTAATCTAGAGCAATATACTACCATCATGACAGGCGCTATCAATTCCTATCTTCCTATCACTAGCAGAAAAACATGCCTTCTTCCTCCATTGATCATCGCTGCTTCGGCTGTTTCTGAATGTAATCAAATCATAGAAAGGGGTATTGAGAGATGCTCTTTACTAAGTTCATATAGCGGATATTACGATGACCCTGAGCTGTTGAATTTTTTTATCATCAATGGAGTAGATCTAAATACACAATTTGCAGATAAAAAAACTCCTTTGCATAAGGCTGCTCAATTTAATAATATGACTGCTTTAAACATACTGCTCGATGCAAATGTCGATATCAATGCAAAAGATAATCATGGCAATACCCCCCTGCACTATGCTTGTGGTTATGTTCCTACAGAAGAACAATGGCTCCATTGCGATAGATTTAAAATAAATGAAATGGTATCCATTTTGTTGGCACATCCATCGATTAATGTGGATATTAAAAATAACTATAATCTAAATGCTTTAGAACTAACGGCATTATTTTATAAAAGAATTAAAAAGAAAGAATATGAGGATCAAAGATATAAACACATTATACTCGATTTAATAGAAGCAAACATTGGTTTAGTTTATAGGAAAATGTTTCCTATTTTTTTAGATAAGAACATTACCGAATATTTTCTGCATAAATATTACCCTCAGAAATATAGACGTCTCGCTGCCAATTATCTCAAAATTAATGCCTAGTCCAAGTTTGCGAGTTAGAAAACACAGCTTTCAGCTGGGAAGACTATATACCCTCTTCAGTGGCTCATCGTTTTTGTTGTTGATTTTATTCTTTTTATTTAATATTGTTATTACTCTGTTTATTAATTAAATAAGGTTAAGACAATGCGTAAATCTGTGGTTTGTAATTTAGCTTATAGTATTTCGAATCTTTCTTTGCAAGATCCTGTGATTGAAGATTATTCAAGTCAAATGAGGTTTCCAACTTATAGAAGCGATCGTTTTTATGTCGCAGTATTAAGCGGCAGATGGGGAGGTGCAGCGTTTAATCATTTTGTAGAATATACAATTTTTAAACCAAACACTGCTGCTAATTCTCTATTTAATTGTTATTGCGTGCGTTGGCAAGACTTAACATACTATATTGCAGAGGTTCCATTGGAATACCAAGAAACCTTAAAAAAAATGGCAAGGGTGATAGGGATGAAAATATGCGATGGAATTCCGACATATCTTTCCGGCGGTGTAAATCCTGAATATTTCCCTTTATCTGGAGATAATGTATGGACTCTTGAAAACAGGGAAAGACCTTATGATCATATAACGCCTTATATTAGTGAAGTGCAAGAAACACAGAATATCATCGAAGGAAAAGGGCCCATCATTTTTAACTAAGATTTTGGATAAGGAAAAAATGAATATGCATTGGTATCAGCGATCCCTTATCTGTTCTATCAGTTCTGTGACTTTTTGTTAGAAATAGCTAAGTAGAACAAACATGCAGATAACGGCCAGACAGCCCAATCGGCGATTTCTCCAGGGGCCTGGTGGGTGGTAGCAATCGGTTTAATAAAGGTTAATAGTAAACGCATGCTATATTCAATAAAGATTAAAATATACATGAATGGGATAAAGGTTTGATAACGCCAATAGATGACGCTATACACAATAGCCATGAGAATTTGAGATAATCCCCAAAAAGCAAAAATTAAAATGATCACCCGTTGTGAAGCCGGCGTAAAAGTATGTAAAGGAATTGATGCAATCAATTCCGCGCCCCCGTCAGGCAAGAAGATATGCAATAGACTGCGAATAAAGGTAATAATGATAATGATACAAAATGCCTGTTTAGCAAGAGGCAATCCTTTGTATTGATTATCGAGTTGTTTTGGAAATATCTTATCTAACATCGTTTAATTTATTTGACATCACTTCGTATTCTTTTTTTTAATGGATCTGTCAATTTTAGTATAGCTTCTTTTATTCTCTCATTTGATTCATTTTCAGAGAGATGATTTTCAACAGTCTCAATTAAACAATCTTTACTCTCTTCTAAATCTGCAAATCTTCCTTTAAATAAGGCTCATCGCTCAACCGCGGGAGTTTTCGCGCAGCTCAAAAACCAAATTTTGAAATTGTTTAGGTATAATTGTAAGGTTAGTATGTAAAAAATTAACAGACTTATTTTTTACTATTTTAAATCAAACCTTTTTACCCACTTATCTCGGTTAGGTACTCGTTTGCGCGATGAGCCTTAAATAATCCATCATGAACTTTGATTTCTGGAAGTATGATTGTTTCGCCAAACAATTCTTGAAACCTATCCCTAGATTGTCGGATTGTTTTTTCAGTCACTTGTTGTTGGATTTCTGAGGTATCAGCTTCCAAAGTAATCTCAAATCGGTTAAGCTAAAGCTTAATAATTTAATCCAGGAGTTTTTATGAATGACAAGATCTATCATCTTTTAAATGAGCAAGTGAAACATGAATTTTATTCTTCATTTCTCTATCTTTCTATCGCCTCGTATTTTGAAAATGTCCCCCTCGACGGCATGATGAAATGGTTCCGCAAACAAGCCAAAGAAGAACAAGAACACGGGATGAAAATTTATAATTATATCAATGATCGCAATTTGCAAGTGGAGCTGCCTGCCATTGAAAAAGTTCCTTCTAAATTTAAATCAATTCAAGAAATTTTTGAACTTTCACTCGAGCATGAGAAGAAAGTAACCCGTTGGATTTATGATATTTATGATTTGGCTGTTAAAGAAAAAGATCACGCCACGCATGTCTTTTTACATTGGTTCATCACCGAACAGGTGGAAGAAGAAAAGAATGCACAAGACAATGTCGATTTAATAAAGTTGGTAGGAGATGATAAATCTGCGCTTCTGGTTTTAGATCAAGACTTTGCCAAAAAAGCTGATTAAAAAAATGCGGCCGGAGCATCTCGCATCTCCCGGCTGCGTTTTCCTTAACTTTTTCCTTAACTTGGGTTAACGAGTTAGGAATCCAATCGGCTAAGCGCGAAAAATTATAATTGATTATGAGTCAAAAGATTGCGTTAATTCGTTGTCTTCAACTGCTGTTTCTGGGATAATTATCATTTGATCAAAAATCTTTTTAAATTCAGAAAACATCGGGTTGGAAAAAGCTTCTAAATCTATTAAAGAGTGATTTTGATCAATAGAAAAGCGCACTCCTAAAGAAAGGTATATGGCATCCCTTAGCCACTCCGTTTCTGCAGCCGATCCCCTTTCGTCGCGCATATTATGCGCAGAAAGAAAACAAAATAAGGCCATCAAATCTTGCAATTCTTCGATAGTTTGAGTTTCTTTATTCCATGTAATGGCTTTTTTAAAAATTGCTGCAATCAATTCTAGCGTTTTTGATATTTTTGAGGGTTCTTGATGGGCCAGCATGACCCTTGAATTTTTCTTCATCAGTTCGATTGGGTGGTGCTTTGGATCTTTATTTTCTAGCCATTTCTTTTTTTCATACATCCATGTCCAATAATCTGTGAGTTCATAAGGCTCATCATCAATAGATAGAGTTAAGGCGGCATGGATGAGTGCAGACTTAGAATTTTTTAAAATCAAAAGGGCTTCTTTTGGAGGATAGCTGAACACAATGTCTTCCATAGAACATTTTAAATTGCGAGCAGATGGAAAATATTCTATTAACTTTTTTGCTGAACAAAAATTTCTTCTCTCAATAGGTTTTTTGGTATGGTTTTTTTTTAAATCGTTTTCTCGTAGAATTTCTATATTTAAAATACTCTTTACTCCAAGGCTATTCTCTTCAAAAACATCTCTTTTTTTAAAATCTCCATTCTTTAACTCCATTGCTTTTAGAAGTGTAGTGAGTAATGGAATCAATGCGTCATTGCAATGTTGATAGACGTCTTCTAACTTCAAGGTAAATAAACAATCCCGATCGATTTTATCCCTTCTTTTTCCAAAAAATTCTGCATTGTAAGTTTTATGGATGCTTGCAATCTCAGCTCTTTGACGGCTTAGATTTTCAATGATTTGATAAAACAAATGGATGAAGTCTTCCCCTTTTGTTTTGGCATCGCTAATTGCTTGAGCGGTTTGACCGATGATGTGGCGGCTGCGTTGGATATAGTCTTGTTGATTGCCACCAAAGCGATCCGGATGTTGTTGAATCATGCAGGTGGGATTGTAATTAATGCCATTCATCAAAATCAGAGGGGTATACCTCTAATGATTCCATTAAAGATATACTTTTTTTTGGTCCTCTTTTGAAAAGAATTTTTTTTAAATGAAATGTTGATTGATGTCAAAGGGTCTCTTCAACTGCTTCTTTTGCTTCATCTTTTTTTCCTTCTTCTTGAGGGAGAATATCGGTAATGGCTGCTTTATAAAATTCCAATTTTGCTCCATCATACATTTTTAGAATGACTGTTTGCTCTCCAACTCGCAAAACTGTGCCTATGATTCCCATCGCGGCCACCCTATCTCCTTTTTTTAAGGCGCTTCTTTGAGCTTCAAGGCTTTTTCGCCTTTTTTGCTCTGGACGCCATAAGATGACATAGAAAAACATGAAAGCAATCGCAATCATCACTAGAGTTTGCCAAAAACTTTGATCGGGAGGAGGACCTTCTTCCCCTTCAGCAAACAAGCTGCCTGAGTAAAAAAAGTAAAGAGCTGTGAGTGTGGTGTAATACTTTAATTTCATAGGATTAACCTCTAATAAAGATGTCTCTAGATTGCCCTAAGATAGGAATTGAAATCAACTAATTTATACCGAAACAACTTCAAAATTTGGCTTTTGAGCGCGCGAAAGCTCCCGCGGTTGAGCGATCGTAAAAGGCATAGTATTAAGGTCAATACAAAGCCTTTTACGATCGCTCAACCCCGGGACTTTGGCGCGCTCAAAAGCCAAATTTTGAAGTTGTTTCGGTATACTTCAATCCTAAGACTGCAATATTTTCGACATGTTCTGTTTGAGGGAATTGATCCACCGGTTGAAGGGCTTTCAAATGATAGCCCTCTTGCTTGAAGATTTCAATGTTAGCTGCTTGTGTCGTTGGGTTGCATGAAATATAAGTGATTAGCGGCGCTTTAATTTCAAGGAGTGTTTTTATCGCTTTGGGGTCTAATCCTGATCGAGGGGGATCGACAACAATAGCATCGGGTTTCAAATGGAGCATTTCAGATAGAACGTGACCGACATCTCCGGTTTTAATTTCAATATTAGATAAGTTGTTAATTTTAACATTTTCTCTAGCATCCAAAGAAGATTCTGGACTTAACTCGATTCCGATCACCTGTTTTGCTTGTTTTGCAAGGCATATCCCTAAAGTCCCGGTGCCGCAATACAAGTCGTAAATTAAGCTTTGGTGCCCTTGTGTAAGTTGAAGGGCTCTTGAATAAAGTTTTTCAGCCTGTAAAGGATTGGGTTGAAAAAAAGCTGTGGGGCTGATGTGGAATTGAAGGGTATTTAAGTTGTTTATTTCATCTTGTATATGTAACACTTCCCTCAAATGGTCCGGACCAAAAAGGAGCATTTCATAAAACTGTGTGGGGGTTCCCTTAGCAATTTGTTGAATGCGCAAAAATATTGATAATTTTTGTTCTTGAGAAGGGGGTTCAACCGCTTCTTTTAATTTAGAGACAAACCGATTTAATTGCTTTTGATTGAGGGCATGCGCAGGATTGCCTGAGACTGTCAAAATGACCATTCTGTCCCCCGTGCGCACTCCTTGACGCAAGGTTAAAGTTCTAAGAGATCCTGAATTATCTTGCATCCGATATGCCATTAGTCCGCTTTCATTCCACCAGTCAGTCACAGCATGCACAGCTTCTATTCCCCATTCAGGGAAAAGATAACATTCTTCCATTTGAAAAACATGACCCCGAGTCCCATAGAGAATTAATCCTAAATATTTTTGCCCTTTTTTATCTTCTGAGAATGAAAGTTCCATTTTATTGCGATAATACCAAGGGGATGCACAGGGGATAATCGAATGGATTTCGGTTTCTTTCTCAATCAAGGGTTCGAATAATTTTCTTATATTGGAATCCTTCATCGTCAATTGCTCTTCATATGAGAAATGTTGCCATTTACAACCGCCGCATTTACCAAAATGTTTACAGCGGGGCTCAACGCGTTCATTCGATAAAGTGATCCAATCGATAGGCTTGCCTAGATGCACTCCTTTTTTTTTCTTAACCAGCTGAATATTTACCTCGTCGCCCGGCCTTGAAAAGGGGACTTCAACTCTTTTTGAAGTTCCGGCCTGATTCACGGAAATGCCCTGGCCTAGTCCATCTTTGGAAATTGAATCAATTTTTAAAGAAATAGTGGGGTATTTTTTGAACATAAAAAAGTGTTTTCTTAAAAAAAGCCCTGATTGTTAATGTAACAATCAGGGCTAAAGAGTCTTTAAAATTAGATGTTTGCGCGTCGTGTTGGGAGCTTTGCGGTCGCTTTTTTTAATGAAAGTGCGCGAGATTTTACATTTGTTTTAGCTTGCGCAACTTTTGGTTTTCCGGCTGGTTTGCTGGCAGCCTTTGATGAAGTTTTTCCTTTTGTCGAAGGAGTTTTTTTAGATGCATTAGCAGATTTGGAAGTTTTTTTAACTCCCTTATTCTTTTTTTCAAATGAGATAGATTCTTTGCGAAAGAGCTTAGCTAATTTTTCTAATTTTACAGTGCCTGTGCGAACGCGTTGTGAAGCGGCTTTATTGCCATTTTCAGATTTTTCAAGATCGGAAACAATATGAGATAATAATTCTCTTAACTGCTTGTAGGTGTCTTTTATTGACATGAACAGAGGTCCTCCTATTTGTGTTTTAAAAATTGACACCTAATTGCATATTGACTTTGGATATATTGTGCAACATTTTTCTGCTAATTGTTATGTTTTCCTTGCGCTTTTATTAAAATAGGGATTTATTTCGTTAAAAGTGAATAGACCTCTTCTTAATTATTTCCTTGCCTTTCCCCAAAAGCGGAGTTTCGAAAGAGGTCTAATTTAATTTCATCATAGAATGTGTAAAAATTAGGGACAAACCTTGTTCTTTGCGCCTTTGCGAGGCTGTGAAAAAATAGAGATCCACGTCGATTTTGGCAAAATTTTTGCACCTTTCAAATTTCACCCCCTCCTAAA
>JANWJE010000110.1 GCA_025451995.1 Parachlamydiaceae bacterium
AAAATGAGAGATTTTTGAATGGATTTATTGCCAAATTTTGAGAGCATATTGAGTTAAATATGGTCGAAAAATTTGGCAATAAAGACGTCAAAAAGATCCATTTTAGCAAATAAATGGAATTATGCAAGAGGTCTAATACCAATCGAGGGCATAATCAGCGTCTCCCCTTCCAACGGCTTGCATAAGGCTTTTTTCGAGAATATCGGGAGTTGGAAAGGAAAGCTTAGAATAAAAAGGATCTTTCCATAATCGAACTGTGGCCCCTCTAAAATAGAGAGTGGGGGAAATGGACATCGTTAAATAGGTCTCTAATTTTAGGCCTAAACGAGAAGCAACCTCAGAGACAAATGTGCAACATTGAGGCCCCATGACTCCATAAATTTTATAAGCGTACTTACTTGACTGGATAAAGGAGAAAATGTCTTCAAATTGTTCTTTGTTAAGAGAAATTTTTGCAGCAAAAGTGGGTTGATGGCCGCCGGATCCTTTTTGAAAAAAACCATCGTCCCTTAGAGTCCATAGGTACTTGATGGGGTTTGGTTCATAGCGAGGATGCTGTTGTTGTTCAATTGTTGGATTTTCATAGCCATAGTCGCACAAATTCATGATCCCATCAAAATAACGGGGGGGGTTCTCCTCCTTTTCACCAGAATGGCCCCCTTCTAAAATCAATCGTTTTCCTTCTTTATCTTTACCTTGAAGATAGATCCAGGCGTGCCCTAAATATCCTCTATTTCTTTCTACACTTTTAAAAAAAGGATAGGCGTCTGAATAATCAAGATGGCGGGCATCGACTAAAAAAATAATGAAATAATCTTCCTCTTTCATCGGTTGGCATTGCACAGACGAAATAGAAGACTCATCCTTTAATGGAAGGCAAGAAGTCAACAAAAAAAACAAAAGGAGAGACAGGGGTTTCATCCTATTCGCCTCTGATATTCAATTTTCACTTTTAACGTGCATTGAGGCTGTCTTCGAATTGAGCGTATAAAAAATGTCCAATCGTGCGCGTGAAATCTTTGATTTCCCCTATCATCGATTTGAGAGGGGCGATTTCCCCGCATAAGATGGCCGACAAATTGCCCTTCTCCTTTTATTAGCTCCAAAGTGAAGAAGAAATCGAAATGTTGACAGGTAAGCTGCACGGTTTGATCTAATTGAAAAAGGGTTGCCTGTGACTGGTCGATTCGAAATTGCTCAAAGGATTCATTGCTGACAAAAAACTCAATTTCTCTTTCTTTATCTTCCCTAGTTTCCTTTAATTCGCAATCCAAAAAAAGGGTGTTCTTTTCTTGAGAAAAAGTCACTTTTTGACAATTGCCGCCTTGGAAAACGAGTGAGTGAAGCTGTTTAAGCCCCCCCCAGATAAATCTCAAAGGGGTGAAAGTATTTTCTATTACTGGGTTAATCTCGGAGATTTTTTCTAATAGTGTAAGCGCATAATCGCTATCAGATGTGATTTGCCAGTGTTTTTCTTTAATATCCTTTGGACAAAACTTCTTAAAAATGTCAGAGGGTTGAATGAGGATTCCATGGATGAGATGCTCTTTCACAGCAAAGGCTCGATTTGAAAAACAACCGGAAAAATACCCGCAAAAAAGGTCGTAAAGGCTGGCTTTTGGTTCAGATCCATCGTCCCACTCTCTAAAACAAGGACCCATATAAGCGGCAAGGCTGCTATTCCATGTCTCTTCGATTCGGTTCCAAAGATCTCTCCAGGGACTTTCCGAAAATTGAGCAAAACACATTTGCAATCCAATTAAAATATCACCCAACTGTTTGGTGGTCGACCAATCGCTCAACTGTTTTTCGGCAAGATAATCGAGTTTTTCTTTCCCATTTTTCTCCCATGCTTCATTCTTAAATAATCTTCCAAATGCCCATTGAGCTGCATATAGGCGAATCTTAAGAAAATAGGGAAAAGGCTTTGTTTCTTCTTTGTTCAAACTATATAAAAAAATTTCAGATACAGATGTGCGTATCTGATGATTAAGTTCATTCCCTAAGATCGTATCAAATTGCTTGATCATCCAATAGAGAGGAGCTAATAATTGAATGCCTAAAGAGGGGTCAAAACAATTGGGATAATCATGGAGATACATTGGAAAATTCCCACGATCCTCCCCTTTTTCCACTTGGAAGGAAAGCAAATTTTTTAATTTACTTTTCCCTTCATTGACTTGTTCAGACATTCTTGAGCGAAACAGTGCGTAGCAGAAAAGAAAATTCTCCAATAAAGGGATTGTTTGGGGGGTGTTTTCTCTTTCCGTATAATTGAGATGAATATAACCCGTTTGTTTGCTTTGGAGATGGCGGCATGCGGCAAGAGCCCGTTCACCTAAATCTTTTAATATTTCATTTTGAACAACCAAGACCTAGACCTCCGGCAATTTCGATATTTTGTCCTGTGATGTATCCGTTTTTTGGATCGAGCAGAAAGTTTACCACGCGGCACACTTCCAAACAAGTCCCCGGTCGGTTCATGGGTATTTTATGGTGATCCATTGAATAGTCGAGCTCTCCCGGGGAGACCATATTGACTCTCAACCCGTGCGTTGCCCATTCCTTGGCTTGAGAAAGAGTTAATCCATACAGCGCTTGTTTTGTCAAAGAATAGGCTGTTGTATAGGTATTTGCATTTTGGCGTAAAATGCCGCTAACTCCTATATGGATGATATTCCCCTGATTGCGAAGAAGAGAAGGGGCAAGGGAATTGGATAGCATGAAGGGAGTATGTAAATTCATTTGAAAAAGTGATTCCCATGTTTCAATTGGAGTGTGGGCAGCCGAACCAATAAAATAATTTCCAATGTTATTGATGAGGATATTGGTTTCTGAAAATTGATGGAGGTATCTTTTAATAAAATCTTCAACAGTTTCTCTATTTGAAAAATCACCCTGGATAGCTTCAGCGCACACCCCTTTTTTTCTGCATTCTTGAACAACCTCTGAGGCTTCATCCTTGCTTGTATTGTAATGCACTGCAACTGCCTGCCCCTCATCAGCAAGTGAAAGACATAAAGATGCACCGAGCCCCTTGGCTCCCCCTGTAATCAAAGCCCATTTCATTTTTTTCCTCTTTCCAATTCCACAAAGGCGTCAGAAGCGCTCTTTATCGCCTTGGGTTTTCTTATTTTTACACTCGCCCATACTGCTGGAAATTTTGTCAAACACCCATCTAAAACTGCAGATGCCAACGCTTCTAAGAGATGAAATTTTTTTGAAGTTGCCAGTTCAGTGCATAGCTCAGCAAGATGTTCATAATTTGCAGCATCTTCGAATGCATCTGTTTTAGAGCATTTGGAAAGATGCAATTTTAATTTTACATCAAAAAAAAGAAACTGTTCGATGGTTCGCTCTTCCGGGTAGACGCCGATGATGCAAGAGACTTGATGATTTGAAATGCCAATGATTCCAGAACATTCATTATCTAAATACCATTCGATGAGCTTGCGGCATTGCCGATGGAGCGGTAGCCGCAAAGCTTTTTCAGGGATAATCCAAAGGAAATCATGCGCTTCATCATTCAGTTGTACGTGATTTTTAGAACTGGATGGGTGAAGGTCTGCGATAAAATCATTCATTACAAAATGATTTTTTTTCCAAAATTCCTCTGAAAAAACACATTCTTGGGCGATGGCAAATCTTAACTGATGAATCTTGAGGCCTGTTTCTTCCCAAACTTCTCTGATAAATGCCTGCTCCCTCGTTTCCCCCCATTCTACTTTGCCCCCAGGTAAGGAATAGAGATTCTTCCATTTTTCCGAACGAACAAGAAGGATTTCCCCATCTGGCGCAACAACCAGTCCCCCCACTGTGACTAATGGCCTTTCTATCACTAAATCCTTCCTTTGATTTTAAGAAGTTGAATCGCCTCTTGTAATCCCGTAATAATCCCTTGTTCAGTTGCTGGAGGGGCAATGATATCTGCCTTGGCGATTAAATTTTTTGGACTATTTGCCATTGCTATCTTGATATCGGCTTCATCTAATAATGTATGATCATTTTCATCATCGCCTGCAGCAATAATGGGAATGCCATTTAACCTAAAAACGGCAGTTGAAGACGCTAAATCTTGCATCGCTTTAGCATCTTGAACTGCCGTTTTTAGGTTTAACCGGAGGGAGAACTCTTTTAATACTCCTCCCTTTGTCGCTTGCGGATGTGTTGCTTGAATCACAAAAAAATTGCGATTATAAGGATCACTATTGACGGGAGCATGTAAATTTGCTTGCTGTTCGATCGCTTGGCTTAATGGATAAGCAAGCGCTTCTTCTGCAAAAAATTTTAATGAAGAGAAGGATGAGACAGGAACTTCAGAAAAAGAGTTCAAGGATTTCCATTTTTCTTCTAAAATATCTGCTCTTTTAAGCCCATAGGAAAGAATTTTTGAAGGAATTTGTTTTGGGCAATAATAACACCAATCGCCATTCTCAAACCCGGAATAGATGATGTAATGGGTTTTAAACTTCCGGCACACTTCATCGACAGCAGGGAGCGATTCTTTTGTTAAACTGTTTTGAAAGACGATCCTTTGACTTGGCATTTCGAGGAGAAGTGCCCCGTTTTGGACTGCCAGAAAATAAAGAAATGATAAGGGCTTAAGCGTCCTAGCGCTCCATTGGAATGGGCGGCCTGTTAAAAAAATGAACCCCCACCCTTCTCGATGGAGAGTTTCAAACCATTGAAGTGTTTGCGAGGGAATTTCTTGGGGATAAGAAGTGATTGTCCCATCGATATCTAAAGCGATGAGTCCTTTTTGAAAATGAGGCATGTTAACTTATAAGAAATATTGATAATGATCCGGTATAATACAATTCTCAGCAATTCCCGCTAAGAAAGAAATCACTTTAACAAAAAAAAGAACAAGATAGGCATGATCCGTGAATGTCCGTGCCTATGTCTGCCTAAAACAAAAATTAAACGCAAAGGCAAGAGAAAGCTCCTCGATTGCTTTTAGAAATGCAATCGAAGAAACTTTTCAATTTTGCTGTCACAAAATTGAAAAAATGTAGCCCCTTTGCACCTTTGCCGTCTTTGCGTTTATTTTTTGTTCTAGACCCACGCCTTTATTTGGTTAAAGCATTTACAGTTGGTCAGCGGTCTCGAAATCAAACTTTTTATGGATATCTCAAAAAAGAATCGAAAAAAAAGCTAGAGAAGATTAATATGCTTTTTTTACCATTTTCAAATACCATGAAATTTTATCTTTCGATTTTTTTATTCCTTTTTGGCACTCTATTTGGGCAAGAAAATGAGGATATCATTCGAGATAGCACCCATGATAACACCCATGATAACACCCAAGATAACACCCAAGATAACACTCATGATAACACCTATGACAACACTCAAGATAACCCATCCCTATTAGAATCATATCATCACGATCTTGATTCCTGGCACGAGCATTTAAGTCATGAAGGACAATCTTTTGAAAGCAAATTTTTTCATATGCTTTTGATTCTAGGTCTTCTAATCGCCTTCATGATTATCGCTTCATGGGCTCTAAAAAGAATGATGAAATCTCGAGTGACACAGATCAATACCTCCAGTTCGATCAAAGTCCTGGAAACCCGTTATCTGTCTCCTAGGGCGACCCTTTATTTAATTGAAGTCGAAGAAGAAACCTTTCTCATAGCAGAGTCGCCGCATGCAATCACCCTTTTAGAAAGTAAAGGGATAAAACACTTATAATCAAGGACAGCCACTTATGTTATTTAAATCGCTTTTTATTTTAGGATTGAGTATACTCGCTACAAGTTGTTACCGGATGCCGACTGAAAATGATTTTTCAGTTGTACCAACTACAAACAACCCAGCAGTCACTTGTGAAAAAAGCTCTAACTTCCTCCCAGGCATGGGTTATTAACTCGCCTTACGCACCAAGAGGAGCATTTGAGCTGAAGCGAAAGCTCCCACGAACGAATCATCGAAAAGGGGGCCATATTTCATTCAATATTGCCCCCTTTTCGATGATTCGTTCCCGGGGCTTTGGCTCAGCCGAAATGCACCTCTTGGTGCGTAAGGCGAGTGATTAACACTTGATGAGTAATTTATGATTAATATTTCCACTGATTCTCTTTTAGAATTCATGCGTAAAAATAAGTATGAATCCGATATTCAAACTGACACAGGACAAGTCTACACGATTCTAAAAATCAATCAGAAAGAATACCCTCTTTTTTTGAGGGTCTTTGATGAGGGACACCTTTTACAAGTTCTCGCCTTCATCCCCACCCATTTAAAACAAAAAGATCCACAAAAATCCACTTCTGAATCCCCTTTAAACGATAAAGCAGTCATTTGTGATTTAGCGAGATTGCTCCATCTCCTCAACAAAGAATTAGACGTTCCGGGTTTTGGCATGGATGAAATGGCCGGTGTTGTCTTTTATCGCTTAATGCTCCCTACCCCTAAAAAGAAAATCGATCCCGACCTTCTTCTCGCTTTTTTAAAGACTGTCGATCATGTGTGCAAGATGTTTTCTAATCCAATCGAAGCAGTAAGTTCCGGACAGATGACATTGGATCAAATTTTGACAAAAGCGCAAGAACTTGAGCAAAAATAATCCTTTTTTACGCCCTATCTATTACGATACAGAAACTACGGGTATCAAGGCCGATAGAGATAGAATCATCGAAATTGCAGCTTATGACCCCGTCCGCAATCAAAAATTTGAACGCTTTGTCAATCCCGGGTGTCCAATTCCTCCTGAAGCGACAG
Organism: Parachlamydiaceae bacterium; assembly: GCA_025451995.1. Taxonomy (GTDB): domain Bacteria; phylum Chlamydiota; class Chlamydiia; order Chlamydiales; family Parachlamydiaceae; genus JANWJE01. The sequence continues at coordinate 6,727 of JANWJE010000110.1, forward strand.
CTATTCATAAAATTACAGATGAAATGGTGGCATCAGCCCCATCCTTTGGCGATGTTGCCATTGAATTCATCCATTTTTGTGAAGGTGAAGTGGTCCTCATCGCCCATAACAATGATAGTTTTGACCTCCATTTTTTAAGAAATGAATTTTCAAGGAATCATCTCAGCTTCCCCTCTTGGAAGTTTATGGACTCTTTAAAATGGGCACGGCGCTATCGTCCGGACCTCCCTCGGCATACTTTACAATTTTTAAGAGAAATCTATAAAATACCCGCCAACCAAGCTCACCGCGCTCTTGATGATGTGATTGTACTCCATCAGATATTTGAAGCGCTTATTGACGATCTTTCAATCCCTGAAGTGTATTCTATTTTAAATCGTCCAAAAAATATTCAAACCATGCCCTTTGGTAAACATCAAGGTCAACCTTTAAGCCAACTCCCTAAATCTTATATTCAATGGCTAGCGACTAGCGGTGCATTTGACAAACATGAGAATCAGGAATTAAAAGAAAGCTTCTCACGGCTCGGATTAATCCCGGCTTAACCGGATGAACCTGTTATCTACAATGTAGAGTGAACCGGGAAAAGAGTCATTCTCACACCGGTCAAAATATTATCAATTGATATAATTCCTAAATATTTATGCTTTGAAATCAATTCATCCCCTTGCGAATAAGAAATGGCGAGCTTCCCTTCTTTCCACTTAATCACTTCATCCACTTCAGAAAGCTCTGGAAAATCAACTTCTTGGAATGCTTGTGAAGTCACTTTTTTCACCAACTCATCAGTGGATTTAGGACTAAAGAAGCGGTGATAGAGAACACCTTTTTGATCAAAACTATATACAAAGGCCCCTCGCTCAGATTTACCTTGAATTGTGATTTCTCCCGGAAGAATGTAACGAAGATTGGGCTCATTTGAATATTTATTTGGCCAAAACGCCTTTAGTGCAAGTTTCTCTACGAAATGATCGACGCTTTGAGAAAAAGCGTGATATTGAATCATTTGTTTTTGGTAAGCGGGCGCATAATGTTGATATTCGGGAAAATTTGATGCATCCAGGTAGCCATCTGAATATGCCTCAAACCATCGAATGACGCGAAATGCATAAGTGAATATAGAACTTTCAAATGGGTCTATGATTTTTTCAAAAAGAGGTTTTACGCAGGGAAGCTCAACCTTATTTTTTTCATCGTTTAATTCATCATCCTCAACCTCGCATTCTTCTATAGCTGACGCAATGGTCGGTGAAGAGTCTAGTTGCTCTTGTTCTGTTTGATCTGATACATTGCTAGAAGATCTCGCTTGTCGGTTTTGTGAAATGTCCTTTTTTTTCCCTTTTTTATTTTTTCTTGAACCACTTTTTATCCCTTTTTTGCTTAATTCTTTTCCTTCATCAATACTTTCTAAATGAAATGAAATATCAAAGGGAATTGAAACCAATGGATTTAACGTATTTGGCAAAAACTGATTGAATTCATTTTTGAGAACAAAAATTTTTAATTTTTCTGTATCATTGAGTTTTTTGCATAACTCGCTTAATTTCTTATAAATAGAAATGTAAAGATCGGTTTGAATCTCTTGATGTTGCTGATACACTTGACAAAGGGATTGGATGTCGCGCTCATACTGTGGCTCTGCACTTTGGAGTGACTGAAAATTAATGAGATCAAAAGAGATTTTATCAATATTTTCTCTATAAATTGTTTGAAAAATACTATCAATTGGAGCAATAGCGTCCTCGCCTCCTCCGATCATCTCTTTTATTCGATTAACAAATTTATCCTTTTTAAAAAGAAAGTTTTGCATTTCAGTAATCTCTGATTGCATACATTCATGTTCAAAGTGTATCAATTCTTTGAAAAAGAATGCTTCCATATAATTAAAAATAGGTGAAGGGTGAACCTGAACCATTTTTTTAATTGCCCCATAAAAAGAATGCAAATCGCTCTTAAATTCTGGAGTCGTTTTATATGTATAAAAGAGTTTGCACCACTTCTCTTGAATTTCCTTCCACTGAATTTTCATACCGACATCCACTTCGCTGTGATCATCAAAAGATGCTATAGACACCAAAGCTTCCATCATGGCATCTAAACGAATGGGTTTAAAATAATTTTCGGCAATTTTATAAAAAGAATCTCCAGCCGATTTTTCAGCCTTAACTATTTCTTGCACTTTGCTAAGAACTTGAACAATTCGATATTCATAATAGAGTAAGTTAAGGGTGTCATTCAAATAGATGGCTTTCTTTTGATCTTTGAGTGTGTCCCAATTCTCACTCCAAGAGTAAAAAATAATCTCTTGACGCCTATCGAGTGGAGTCTTTAAGTATTGATAAACTGCACCTGCTACTCTTCGATTTGTTTTGGGACATAACACCACTTCATTTTCTAGAAGCTGAACGGATAAAGAGGGCAAAAGCTGAGGCGATTTCTTCAATCCATCTAGACCAACAGGAATGTCAGGAGATAAAACGATTCTTTTGAAAATGGCACTTAGCTTATTCCAACTTTGCTCTTCAAGACTTCCTTTTTGATAATGATTGGGATAAAGGCGCTTGCAATGCTGCAACAATTCCCATTTTCCAACACTCGTCATAGAATACGATTGGATGGGATAAGCAATAGCCATCACAAATAAGTTAAAGGGAAGCTGATCCCCTCCCTCATTCGATAAAAGTAATAGCTTAGCCTTAAATGGAAGCATTTTTCCTGGACCACAGACTGCAAGGCAGGCATTCAATGTTTCTATAGTCGGGGGCACTGAATATTCAATAAATCTACAAATTTGCATAAATTAAAAAGGTTTTTATTTAAAAGGAAATATATTAACAAAGATATTGTTTATAATGAAGTTATTTAACAACATTAGACATCTTGCATAATTCGCTTTGTTTGATAAAATGGAATTATGCAAGAGGTCTATTATCTATTTTTCTTTCTGCAAAAAATGCCAATTCTCTACAAAATTCTTCACTACATGTTTGGGCTAACCAATGACTTTCTGTATTGAATGTAAGGATGGGAACAGCATATTTTTTTAAAAATTCAATATTTTTCATTTGGTTATGGCTTTTACTCACACAATAGATTTTAGGCATCTCTAGCTTTACAAAAAGATGGCCGCTTTCATTTGTAAATAGCTCATTTTTTAATGCCATACCTGTTTCATACATTTCTTTTGCATTTTCTAAAAAGGCCTTTTCTCTGACAAAGTGGAGACTTGCATAATAATATTTTAAGGCAAGGCTATCAGGGGCGAGTTCAGTGAAAACACTCTGACAAAAATTTTGAAACCAATCCTCAAAAGAATGTTCATTTCGCATTAACATTTCATGGACACTTTTTGCGATAAATGAGCCAAATTGAGTCACACTTGTTTCAATGGCAAATATGCCATGAATTTGATTTCCAAATTCATATGCCAAGAGAGTTGCATGAATACCTCCCATGGAATGAGGAACAAAAAGGTGAACGACGCCAGGGATTGCCTTTGCACCCTATTAATCTTCCCATTTAAACCGAGCGGTATCCATTCTAACATAGTAGATTTCTTTGAAGGCCTTTTGAAAACCCGGATCATTTTTCTTGATGACTTTCCGGCCATTATAATGTGCTTGAAGATAGTGGGGAATAATCACCCCTGTTTCACGCATCATTTGATCTAAAAAGGGATTTGAAAAAATTGCCTCACCCTCTTTAAATTCAACTTCTACTTTTCCAAGTTTTTGACTGTCAATCAGTTTCATTTTGTTCTTCCTGTTAATTGATGATCCATTTCTTTGAGAGTCACATTTGGATTTTCCAAAAGCGCTTGCATATGTTCAACTCTTTTTATAAGTGAATCAATCGAAGCTTGTGATTTACCGTAAAATCTCATTCTTTCTACAATTGCCTCTTGTGGAATGGTTCGAATGATAGTTTTTCCTTCCTCACTGATTGAATTTTGCATTTGGTCAAAAATCTGAAGCTGATTGGTGGTATAGCCGCTTCTAAAATCGCTTTCCCCAAAGGCTAAAGCATTATCAATTTTTATTAATCCTTGCAGGCCGGAGTCTTTGGTATAGGTCCGAAAATTATCCGGATGTCCATCCTGATCGCCAATCACCCACATTAAAATATTAACCTTTTCAAAGTCTGCCGGATCAAAAACCGGTTTCCTGCCTTTCTTAGTCTTTTCTAAATATTCGACCAGTGATTGTGTATTTTCTGCATATTCCTGTACAGAACAGAGCTTTTCTTTCCCTCTAAAAGGAATAAGTTCCTCACATAAATGTTTAGATTCCAGTGGTAAATTGTCTGTAAATAAATGAAATTGATCGCTTTCCATTATAGCCAAGACAGTAGTCGGTGTGACATCACTTGCGCCGATCATGGAGGCGATATCTGATGATAAAGCCTCATTTGGCGCTGATTGATAGGTAGGAATATCTTCTCTCAATCGAACATCGTTTGATTCATAAGAGATAAATGGACAAGCATTCTTCTTTGCATTATTTAAACAAAGTGCGTCTTCGTCATTCGCTTTAACGATGAATTTTAAACCATTGTGTTCTAAAAGAAGAGCACCTCCCACACCTTCAGATATTCGATCAAATTTTCCTTTTTCTGCATTTTGAACCAACTTTCTAAAAGTAGCATTATTGGCAAATGAATCATTGCTTAATTTTTTTCGAAAAGTTTCTTTTTCGTCATTTATTTTTTTTTGAATATCTAGAATATTAGCTACCAGCGTATGAGAGTCAATTTTTTCATTGATAACATCTTTAACCTTTAAGGCCAAAAGAACAATTTGATGCGTCCAAGGGGTATTATAACTATCATCTTTGAATTCGGTTAATTGAGGTAAAAGGCCTGTTTCCAATGCAATTGACAACATTTTTTCATTGGAATGGGTGATTTCGATAGCAAATTTTTTTTGAGAAGATCTTCCCGAAAAAATAGCCTTTTTCAAAGAATCGGATAATCTGGCGATTGAAGGAGCGTCATTTTCTTTTAAATCAACGCATAGGTACACTCTACTCTGATGAGTGACGATTTTTTTTTCTAAAATCATATGATTGGATATTTTATTCCGAAACTCATCCACATCAATAACTCTATAATCATCAGTCATATCTAACCATAATTATATGTTATTAATTATGACTAATGAATATTAATTTTTGATTAATCTAAAAAAAATGGTCGGTTTCACAATAGCGAAAATAGGGTTTATCATAAATTTTAACACCGGGAAGAAGTTCTCTTAGATGTTGCCGGCCTGCATCAGTGATTTTAGGACAACAAGCCAGCATCAATTTTTTAAGGAGAGGAAATTTAGTAAAAAGAATAAGCCCCTTATCGGTAATTTCACTGCAGGAAAGATTTAAATGTTTTAATAAAACCAAAGGTAAAAGCAAGGTGAGGCTTTCGTCGTTTATTTTAAGTCCGCTTAAGTGTAAAAATTCGAGAGAATGAATGCGAGATAAATCCTTAAGCCCTTGATTAGTAATCTTGTGACTATCCAACTTCAAAAATCGCAAAGATAATCGCGAGAGATATCTACATCCAACATCTGTTATCTCGTTAGAACTTAATATTAATACTCTCAAAGATACGGATGCAGAAATATTATTCACTCCCTCATCGCTATATTCATGAAAATCTGCATTTAAAGTTTCCAAATGAGGCAGTGTCGGAATATAAACAAGCGCCTTATCGTTACATCCGCTACAATTCACATCGAGAATCTCCAATAACCTAAGCTTTGAAAAATGCTTAAAGCCAACTTCAGTGATCTTATAATTATGAGAGATATTTAAATGCTTTAAATTTAACAAAGAGATGCTTTCGCATCCGGCATCGGAAAAATTGCAATTTTTTAAAATTAATATTTCCAAAAAAAGAAGCTGGGGTAAATGGAATAGACCATCATTAGTCAGCAGAGAACAACGCTCTACATTTAATGACTTTAAATTTTTAAAATGCTCAGCGATAAATTGCAGATCCTCATCCTGAAGCGGAAAGCAGTTCATCGTTAGACTTTCTATTGAACTATTTTGGGCGTGCAAACGTTCTAAAAATTTTCTCATCGGACTTAACTGTGCAATAGGCAATTGTAAGTGTGAATTATTCAAACTTAATGAATTTTCTTTTAGATAATCATAAGGTAGAGCCAAATGAAAGTGCCTTAAATGTCCTCCTGAAAGCTGTGCACAATCGAGGATTTTGGGTAAATAATCATCATTTCTAATTTTAATTGTTTTTTGAAATAACCAATCAATAAAACGAGATTCGGTAAAGAGGATTTTATATTCATTGTTTAAAATGCAACAATTCTTCCACTCTTTAAAAGGAGCATCAAAGTAGACGAATAATAACTTCCACACATCAATGGGCAATTTTTTTAAATGATCTATTTTTAATTCAGGATAGATTTGAATATTTGAAACGGGTCGCAAATAACTAAAAATTTCTTTAAAATAATTCCAAGTTAAGTGCATCTTTACCTCTTAAGTTAATCTTTCAAGATGGACCACATCTGGCGAAATTGGGGGCAAGTCTCTAACAAGTGATTTTTACTTCCTTCAGAAATTTTTATCCCATTTTCAATATAGATGATTTTATCTGCATGTTCGATCGTTGATAAACGGTGGGCTATAATAATTTGAGTCATCCCCCCTCTCAACTCTTGCAGCGCACATTTAATAGAATGCTCACTCATAGCATCCAATGACGAAGTCGCTTCATCTAGAATTAAAATGGGAGCTTTTTTAATAAGCGCTCTGGCAATAGCTAGTCGTTGCTGTTGCCCTCCGGATAAATTTTTTCCCATTTCGAGCAATACTGTTTGATAGCCATCCTCAAGTTTTAGAATGAATTCTTCGGCGTGGGCTTGACGTGCAGCTCGTTCAATTTCTTGAAATGTAAAAGGGCGGCCAAAAGCGATATTTTCAGCGACACTGTCTAAAAATAAAAAAGGTTTCTGTGGGACAAAGGCGATATTTTCCCGCAGGGATTTTTGACTATAAGAACTAATGGGACGCCCATCAATCCGAATTTCCCCTTCTTGAACATCATAAAGCCTGGGAAGGAGCTGAACAATGGTCGATTTTCCAGAACCTGTCGGCCCAACAATTGCAACCACTTCTCCTTTTTTGATGGTGAAGCTGATGTCCTTTATAATCCACTCATTTTCATATTTAAAAGAGACTCTATCAAATTCGATGATGTCTTTAAAGGATTGCATGGAAAGGGGCGCTTTGATCTCATGAATATGGGACTTAATTTCTAATACTTCCTGCATCCTTTCGGCAGCGGCAATTCCCCTTTGAATATGGGTATTTTCCTCAGCAAATTTTTTAATTGGCTCATAGAAAACATATAAAAGGCCGCAATAGACAAGTACTTCTGACACATTCATTTGCAATACATAGAGCCCATACAAGAGAGCAGTGGCTAAGCAAAACATGCCAATGGTGTGAATAATTGGCCGCGAAGAGAGATCATAACGGGCACTTTTTTGCTCTAACCGAGCCATTTTTTCATTCCCCTCTTTATATTTTTTCAAGGAGAAATCTTCCATAGCAAATACTTTAACAGTCTGGATCCCACCTAAAAAATCGAGAAGGATTGAAGCAAACGATTCTTGATTTTTCTGAAGTTGTTTCGAAATTTTTTTGACCCGTTTCGCTAAGAAAATGATAGGAATAAGAATAAGAGGTAAGCAAAAAAATAAAATGACTGAAAGCTGCCAAGATGTGTAGAAACATAAAGTGAGGGTTGAAATCACTGTAAAGGGTGTTTGTAAATAATTGACAAGGCAGGCATTTAAAGCTTCTGCCACTAGCGCGGCGTCCCCAACAACCCTTGAGGAAAGAGAGCCCATATTATACTTTTGGTAAAACAGCATGGGAAGAGATTGAATATGCTCAAAATAGGACTGCCGCAAGTCTCGGCTCATGCGAATCGCAACTAATCGAGCAAAGAAGCGCTGGCAAAATAAAGCGATCGCTTTAAAAATCGCTACAATCACAATAAACAATGCCAATGCTTTTAAACTTGTCTGAATGGGAATCCAACGATTGACAACTTGGATGACTGCATCAATTAAATCGTTTCCCTTGATTTCTGAAAGAAAGCGTCTAGCATCATCTTTTGTCACAAGCTTAGAGTTGTTTGAATCGAGTTCTTTCCATCTATCTTGAACTTCATCCCAAGTGACATGATTTTGTTTTTGAAATTTATTTCCTTCAATCGGTGCAAATAATTCGAAAAAATCGGGCCCCTTTTGAGTGATAATCCCTAACGTGACAATTTCTAACTGAGAAGCTAGCGTTAAAAAAAACATTGAGAAAAGAGAAATAAGAATAAGAATGCGATGTTGTTTTGCCAACAGTGCTGTTTTCAAAAGTCTTTTCATTCTAAAAAATTGCCAATATTTCTAAACTTCAAATATCTTTGTTCAATGAGAAGAGGAGCTGGAATATTCTTGAAGATATTCCATTGTTCTAGAATAAATTGTTTCACATTTTGAAAAGTTTCTTGGGGATCGTGATGTGCCCCACCCAAAGGTTCCGGAATAATTGCATCGATGATTTTTAAGTCTAAAAGATGTTCGGCATTGAGTTTTAAAGTGGATGCCGCATCGATATTTTTAGAGGGGTCTTTCCATAAAATTGAAGCACACCCTTCCGGAGAGATTACAGAGTAGTAAGAATGCTCTAGCATCCCTATTGAATCTCCAATGCCCATACCAAGAGCCCCCCCCGAACACCCCTCTCCGATGACGACCACAATAATTGGGGTTTTAATACGCGCCATATCGCGCAAGTTTTGTGCGATTGCCCATCCTTGCCCCCTTTCTTCTGCTTCTAATCCGGGATATGCACCTGGGGTATCGAGTAGTGAGACAATAGGAAGGTGAAATTTTTCAGCCAGTTTCATCAATCGCATCGCTTTTCTAAACCCCTCAGGGTTTAACATACCGAAATTTCGATACACGCGGCTTTCCGTATCATTCCCTTTTTCCTGTCCGATCACGACGCATTTGATTCCATCTATCTTAGCCAACCCACCGACCATGGCATGGTCATCGCTAAATGTGCGGTCACCAGCTAATTCTACAAAAGAATCACACATTGATTTGAAGAAATCGAGAGCATGGGGACGTGAGGGATGCCGACAGATCATAATTCTCTGCCAGGGGGTCAATTCAGAATAGACTGTCTGTTTTAACTTGATAAGTTTCTGCTCTAATTTTTTAATTTCACTATTGAAAAGAGGTGTATTTTGGCTTTGTTTTTTTAAATGCTCGATGGTCTTGATGTACTCTTGAATCGGTTTCTCATGAGGTAAAATATCCAATCCCTACTCCTTTGCCGGTGATGATTCCCAGAAATCGCGAACAATTTCTATCGTGGTTGGTCTGCTAATCACAATAGAGAATATTTCTTCAATATCGTATGTCGAAGCGCGGATGCATCCATCACTTTCATATTTACCAAGACTATCGTTATTTTCAATCAATTGTCCATTTGCTGCATTCATCCAGGGGGTTCCATGAAGCCCGAACCCTTTAGCAGATTCTGTGCAATAGCCAATCTCTTTTTCAAAGGGAATCCAACGCGTGCCGAAGACAGTCATCATCTCCACTTTTTTTCCATGGTGAATTCCCGTAACTTTAGGCTTAAAGATCGCTGTCCGGTTTCCAAATGTATATTTTCCAAGGGGAGTTAAAAGTCCCGATTCCTTCAAATTATCCAATCTCCCAAGACCCACATCATAGGTTTTGACTAACACCTTTTTTTTCTCATCTAAATCGACATAATAAAACCACATTTTGCAGCGAGAAGTGTCTACAACTAATAAAAATTCGATGTTTTTATCTTTTTTTAAGATATTAAACTTATCCCCTTCAGCAATTTCCTGTTTATTATAATCCGGCTTGCCATTCAAGCTTCTGGCGATAAAATGTCTTGAGGTATTGAAATGAGAGGCATAATCGGACAACCATGCCGGTCTTCCTTTCTGCCAAGGAACATGGCTTTTATAAGTGATGGTCTCCACAATTGGAAATTTTTTATCATTTTTATTAAAAAATTCTTCAATGCGGTCATCTTCCGGCAAATCTTCTTTAAAGGCAATTTGCGGTTCATTTTTTTGAGAAGCCGGAGCGACCGGTTCTTCCAAAGCCTCCAAAACAATTTCAACTGGCGTTTGGACGTGCGGCCTTTCCAATTTTTCACTCCCCCCTTTTTTAAAAATAGCGATCATCCCAATGATTCCAAACAGGGAGAGCGACAAAACAGCTAGAATTTTTGGCAAGCTCATAGGCTAATCATCCCAAGAAGATTTTTTTCTAAACCATGATAAAAGGTTTCCCCCTTTTTGCCAAGAGATGAAAAAGAGGATTATAACGGACCTCTGTTATAACTTTTAATCTCGCTTATTTGTTCTTCTGATAATCCAGTTGCTGCTTTTATTATTAAAAGAGGCACCTTTTGTTCTAATAATTTTTTGGCTGTTTCAATCATCGCTTCATTTCTCCCCTCTTCTTTTCCTTCCGCTCTCCCTTTTGCTATACCCTCATCATATTTATATTGAAGCGATGCTATATAATCTTTTCTTGCTTTTTCAGCTTGTTCATAAGCAGACAGCTCTTCTTTTGTCCAATAAAATTGGTCTAATTCCTGATAAGCTTTTTCTAAAATACCATCGTTTTCTAAGATTTTTTTTAATTCTTCAGGTGATGTCTCTGCTGCATGTTTAAAAAAATAACACCATTTCTCTTGTATCGTTTCAAGAGAGTCAATATCTTTTGTAAATTTAGGAAGCTCAACAAAAGTAAAAGAAAAATCTTTGAGATCCCATTCTTTTGTTTTCTTATCCAAAATGACATGATCTGATTTATAATCCTGTTTATTTGGAAACATTACATAGTTGGCTATAGCCAAAAAGATGACTTCTTTAAGCGAATCATATTGATCACCTACATTCGCTTGAGAGGAATAAGCTTTGGATGCGTAATATTGCGCTCGTTTCTCAAACCCCTTGGCTTGTGCTACCTGCATTTCTACAATATACTTAGTGCCCTTCTCATCTTCACATAAGATATCGACTATGCTTGTCTTTTTCGCTGCAATATCCGGATCCATGATCGTTTTTAGAATTGTCACTTTTTCGATGGGAAAGCCCCCCGTGAAGTCAATCATATCATTCAAAAAATGAATCAAAATATCTTTGTTTTTTTCTGACCCAAATATTTTACGAAAGGCAACATCATTTTTTGGATCTAAAAACTTAATAATTGCGCTCATAAAGCCTGCTTGATAAGAAAGAGGCTTTTGCAAAACTAGGGGACTTTTGGCGCTAATATTTTGACTCAGAATGAATTAGATATGAATTTGACATACTCAATCGAGTAGGCGAATTCATATCTAATTCATTATGGGTCAAAAGATTAGATGCCATAAGTCCCCTAGTTTTGCAAAAGCCTCGAAAGGTGAAAAGAAAATATTAACAGGTTTTACTTCATATAGCAAGCTTCATATACAATGTTAGTTGCCATAATATTTTAAAGACGTAGTTTTTTGTTACATGATTTTTTCAACACATAAAAAAATAAAAATAACATTTTTTTTAATTAAGTAAATGATATAATGTATTTTCTAATAATTAAATGGGGATGATTATGTCGAATCCAATTTTAGCAATGACTGGTGGCCTTGTAACAGGCGCATGCTTTGGCTCTCACCTTGGTTATGTATTTATTAAACCAACAGACACCCTTTCAATGAAAGTAGCTAAAATTGCATTAGGAGCTATTTTACAAGGACTTGCATTTGGAGTGTTATGCGCCTCCTTAGCTGAAAAACAAATAGTAGGTGTCTTAGTCTCTAGTTGTACAGCTATATCAACGCTATTCATCACTGTAGCTTTTCTCAGTGCCATGTGATTAAGAACTGTTCAGAAGCAACTTGAACAATTTGACCGAGCGAGGCAAAACCAGATCGAAGCAAAGCGGTCTGAACGAGGAGCTCATGACCATAGCCATGGGTGACAAAGAAGATCGATCTGGTAAAGCCGCAGCTAATATCAAATCTGAAAATTTTTTTAATCATCTTATTCCTTTTGAAAATTTACTCTGAACATAAAATTGACTTAATATTATATATTTATATATAATTAACTACGTTTACCTTATCAAACAATGGATTTGCATGATTAATTTTAATAATTATCAAATTAAAGATCAGTTTTTTGTTGATAATAAGCATTCTTTTTTTGGAGGTCTTATTGGCCTTCTTATTCAGCCAGCACAATACAAGAAAAAATTGGCTCATGATACGCAAGACTCTCTGAGAGAGCGGACGAATAGAAAAATTCAAAACCTCAATAGAAAACTTGATTTAGCAAACACCCCTTTATTGATGAATAAGTGGGACAAAAAAAGAATTCAATACACTAAGGTTCTCGAAGCCTTGGATCTATGTTCTCACGAATATTCTAAGATTATTACCAAAGAAGGACGGGTATTGGATGTTGTGCAAATCTCTCCTAAGAGCTCTAATACAAAACTTCCAAACGAACAGTATTATAACATTCATTTGTTAGGAGCATCTCAAAGAATTGGAAATAGAATGTTTGAACTTTACAGGGAATCAGCCAGACAAAATGTCACTGTTGTCGCCTTCGATTATTCTAATGTTGGGTATAGTACTGGAAGGAGGATTTCATCCATAAACTGCATGCTCGCCGATGCTTCCGCTATGGTCAATGCTCTGCTTGAGCAAGGAGTGCCGCCTGATCATATTACGCTTCATGGATTTTCATTAGGAGGTTTTTTGGGAACGCGCATAGCAGAGTATTGTCATAAAAATAATCTCCCTATTAATCTTTATGCTTGTAATGCACCAATGGAATTAACTCCTTGCGTAGTTCATGTTTTACAAAAAAATCCTTCTTTTATTACTAATACTCTTAAAACACTCGTCAACTCTTTGTTAAACTATTTTGAATGGGATTATCAAGCCATTCATTATTGGGACTCAATTCCCGAAAAAAACAAAGAATATTCTTATATAGATGTTATGGATAAAAATACTCACGTTCCTGACAATTTCATTCCGGTTTCGGCTACAATTGATGGCAAACATAAAGAGAAAGGTGTATCAATTGATGATAATCATCGTTTTTATTTAGCAGAAAATGATAAAGCTAAAAATCCCCATGGGACTCATCAATACTTATTAAAGAATAAAATGCATAAAACCCCTGAAGACTTATTTGATGATTTTATAAAAAAAGTAAAGTCAAATTCTCCAGATTGAGAATCAGTCGCCCGGCGCTGTCGCTCTAGGCTCAAACTCATTATTACCCTTACCCCATCCCTTCCGATGGTTGGAGTGGGCTCTACACAGTCGCCCAAAAGGCTCTCGCACAAAATCTTGCGTCAGATGTGTTTCCTAACTCGTAAACTCGGGCTAGAGCCCGTAGTCTGTATTCCAACGCTTGGCATGTTCATCAAGTGCTTCTTGCAGGCGCTCGATGAAATAATTTTCGTTGGTGATTGCTTCGAGGGTATCCACAAAGATCATTTGCTTCGTTTTTAGCATCTCTTGAATCGAAAGGGCCTCGCCTGTTTTGCAATTCAAAGGGGCGATGATGTTTTTATCATAAGAATCGATTTTAATATTATCATCGAAGAAAATTGATAAAGTATTTGGATCTTCACAATTAATATAGAGCGGCTTTCCATATTTCGCTTCCATTTCCCCGGCAACCCAATAAGGCCAGTCATCGTGAATGGCTGCATGCTGATTTGAGGTAAAAAATTGATAAATTTTTTCCGGAGTTTCATAGGATGCGTTTTCTTGAATCTGTAAAATTCCTTTTCGAAATGTTCCTTCTTTTTGGAAAAGGTCATTCGTCTTGCAATTGATTTCATTTTTGACTTCGAACACTTCTTTTCCAAAACTTCTTAAGAACAATGTGTATTTGATTTCTTTTTTTTCTAAATCATCTAATAAGCGGAAAAAAGAGGGAAAGATATGCTCACCTTTTAAAGTGGTAATAATGTGAGTGAATTGTTCCTCGACTACAGAGTAAAGAGGATGATTACAATCTGCTAGATAATCGAGAAAATGAGTGAGATGGACAAGTCTTTCCATTTTTAATTTAATGTTGTGCTCTTCACCCGGCATGAGGACTTCTTTTACGTAGGCATCAAAGGAAATTGGTTCCTCTACTCTTTCATCCCAGCAAGCAAAATATTTTCTTGATAAAAGTTCATTGATCACATCTTCCAAGCTTTTATTTTCGGTTTTATCGCTTGCAATCAATGTTTTATTAACATCAAAATTCAATATGAGATGCGGGGTTTCAGAAAATAACCCAAAATTTAGACATACAGCCAGCAAGAAAAAAATCTTTTTCATTCTCATTATCCTTTAATAGGGCAAATCTGCCATTGATAGTGACGTTGTTCATGAGTAAGAAAATAGGCAATTAAGTAATCAGCTCCCCAAAACGCATTGCCGCCGGCGAGTGGAATCGCCCGCATTACCCCTTTAAAACCAATGGGAATAATTTCCAATCGATGCTCCTTCCCTTCAATTGTGAGCATCTCGGTTTCTCCTTCATAGCGATCGAGTGAGCGAGGGTGCAAGGTGGAGGATTGAATTTTACATAAGTTCCCCTTTACAAAAAATGAAAAGGCGACAGAATTCCACCCTTCCAATCCTAAAAAGGTTGTTTTTAAATGAAAATTTGGTTTTCTAAATTCTTGGATAACATCCAACCAAATGCCTCTATAATTTCCTATATAGGAGGAATTAGAATTTGGTTGATCGATCATTCGGGTACACCCTTTTAAGACAAATGAGCCTCTTCTCCATTCTATCATTGAGCGCCGAATTCCATGATCGGATAAGGCATTCCCCTCAATTCCAAAACCGTCACATTCAGAAAGGGGAAGATATTGGGGTCCATAATTTAAAATCCCGATATCTTCATAATGAAATTCTCCAAGACCTGTGTGTTCCCCATGCAATGTGCAAATGACGTGTTGGGAAGGTGAGCGATAGCCCACTAAAGCAGTCGAGGGGTCATAAATATTTTCGGTTAACTCAAAAGGGATTTTTGACTTCATTTGTTGATGAGTAGAAAGCCATTTTTCTAATAAAACCCATAAAGAATCAATTGTCCCATTTGTAAGTTTGATGTGCTGCTCTATTTCCTTCAATACTCTTTTGGCAATGGCTTGAAAAGGTGTATCTTCTCTAAAAAGAGCTGCAGCCCTAAATAATAAATAGGACAAAACAAGATGGTCTAGCGATTTTCCTTCTTTTTCTCGAACAAATAAACCTCTAAGGGGTTTTCCATTGATATCTAAAGTATTAAGCTGCCATTGGGCGATTTTTAGTACAATCTCTTGGAAGTCAACACGTTTTGTAAGAATAGCTAATAGACTGAGGTACACCCCAAATTCAAAATGAAGAGGGGTGTATGGAAGCGATAACCACGGGCAATATTCATAAAGATCGATGAGCGCAGCCCCGCTCTCTAATAGATGAGGTGCTGCTTCAGGAACCGGAATTTTAGCCAATGCATGATTTAAGGCTATCAATGCCCGAAAGTATTGAGAGCTTTGATTCCAAGGATGATATTCGAATTGATGAATGAGATGCAAAAATTTATCTCCATGGCATTGAGATAAATGGCATAATACATTGACCTTCAGTAAAGACTTCCAATTTTCAATCTGTTTTTCTTCAGAAAAAAAAGTCTCTTTCCATTGGCATTCTTCAAAAATTTCTTCACTTGGAGAAAGATCCGCCTCAAGGACTTGACAAATGACTTTATCAAGAAAGGAAGAAGAATCTTCAATCTGAGAAAAAAAGAGTGATTGAAGAGAAGATTCTTCCAACATGTTAGGATTTCCAATTAATGGGATTACACCTGTTCTGTTTCTACAAACTTGCGCATTCTTTTGCCAGGAGTAAATTTAACGGCAAGTCTTGCCGGGATGACAATTGGCACTGCGGCATTTTTTGGATTTCTTCCAATTTTTTGTTTTCTTTCAACAACTTCAAAGACTCCAAATTCTCTAAATTCTAAACGCTCTCCTTGAGATAAACAATCAGTGATTTTATCTAAAAAAGCTTGAATCACATGACGGACATCATTTGGATGAATCCCCTTATCCTGCGAAATAGAATTGATAAGTTTTTTCTTTGTCATTGTATTTTTTTTAGTCAACGTAGCCATACACTCTAACTCCTTCCTTTTTCTCTGTTTTCGTTAGATCTTTTATCTAAGGAAAATACTAGTAAATAAAGATTTTAGCGAATAACCAGCCTATAATAAGGAACTGGATTTTCACTTCAACATTAATTTTTCATTTTTAAACAATGCGGATGATTAATTTGTTCTTTTTCCCCGCAGAAACTAACATTAATTTATTGTCTAACAAATATTTAAGATCTATTGAACACTGTTCATCTTGAATTTTTTCATTATTGACGTATACGCCGCCATTCCGTATTAAGCGCCTCGCTTCTCCCTTGCTAGTTTGCAGTCCTATTTCGACTAAAAGATCAATCAATTTTTGATGAATCACTTTATTCATTGGAAGTTCTACGCTTGGCATGTTTGCGGCTAAATCTTCAAGCAATTCAGCATTGAGATCCGTTTGAGAGCCTGGGGATATTCCGACTGTCACTTTAATGGCAGTTTGAAGGGCTTCTTCACCATGGACCAACCGCGTGATCTCTTCTGCGAGCTTTTTTTGCGCTGTTCTTGGAACATAATTTTCTTGCTTCATCCAAATTTCATACTTTCTTATTTCATCCATTTCCATGAATGTCAACATTTTCATTAATTTAATCACGTCAGCATCTTCAACTCGGATTAAATATTGATAAAATTCATAGGGAGATAGTTTTTCCGGTGACAACCAAATAGCGCCTTTTTCAGATTTACCAAATTTTTGACCGTCACTTTTCGTTAACAATGGGAATGTGATCCCATAAGCCGATTTTCCCAATACCCGACGAATGAGTTCAGTGCCCGAGGTAATATTTCCCCATTGATCGCTTCCCCCTAATTGGATAGTCACTCCATGATGTTGCATGAGGTGCAAAAAGTCATATCCTTGCAGGATTTGATAACTAAATTCTGTAAAGCTCATCCCCTCTTCAGATTGCAATCGGAGTTTAACACTTTCTTTTGACAACATGGGACCAATGCGAAATAAGGATCCAATTTCCCTTAAAAAGCGAATAAAAGAAAAATCCTTATACCAATCGAGATTATTCAAAATTTTGGCCTGGGCCTCTTTTTGATGAAAGTCTAGGATGGTTTCTAAATTTTTCTGTATCCCCTTTAAATTATTTTCTAAACTGGATTCATTAAGCAACTGGCGGGCACTCGTCTTTCCAGAGGGGTCTCCGATCATTCCAGTTGCCCCCCCCACGATGGCAATAGGGGTATGCCCAAAGCGTTGGAACCATGCTAGCCCCATAATGGCAACTAAATTGCCTAAATGCAAGCTATCTGCTGTTGGGTCAAAGCCGCAATAGAGTGTCGTCGGACGTTCGACCAATTGACGGATCTCATCGCTTGTTATCGCTTCGATGAATCCACGCTCTTGTAAAACGTCGATGATATTTGCCATATTTATTTACATCCTTCAAGATTTACGCGGATTAGACCGCTTTTGAAATTATGCGTTTCAAAAGCGGTCTATTGTCTGAATGTTATTATTTTATGTCAATTAAAATGGATTTTCAACGTCGATAAAAGAACAAGGGATTTTCAGTTGGCTTTGCAAATAGTTCGCTAGAGCGAGTGGACCTACTCGTTCAGTTGCTGAATGTCCCAGAGCATAAAAATTTATTTTTTCTTCCATCGCATGATGCCAAGCCGGCTCATCGAAATTTCCTGTGATAAAAGCATCGATTTGATTCTCAGCGGCTTCTATAATCGACTTATAAGCTCCTCCGGAAATGAGGGCAGCTGTTTGTATCATTTCCGGTCCACCAAAAGCATAGCTTGCGGGATGCTGGTAATATGTCTCTAGTTGTCTTTTAAAAGTTTCGCGAGGCGTAGGCTTTACTCTACCCTTGACACCTATAGGTACTTTATCAAAGTAACCAAAAGGCTCTAGGTCAACCCATTCCATATCCTTAGCCGCTTTCCAGTTATTGCCGAATTGCTGATTCAAATCAAGAGGAAGATGGTAAGCGATGAGGGAGATCCCGTGTTTAATCAATTGTTCTATTTTTCTTTTTTTTGTCCCTTGAATCACGTAGCTATCTTTTTGCCAAAAGATGCCATGGTGCACAATCAAAGCATCCACCCCTTCTAATACCGCCTTCTCAATCGTATTTATACTGCCAGAAACAGCTGTTGCTATTTTTGAAATTTTTTCTTTACCCTCTATTTGCAAACCATTGGGGCAATAATCGATCACTCCATTACTCGGAAGGATTTGATTCAAAAATTGAATCAACTCTTTTAAAAACATTAAAAATTCTCATAGATTAAATTGCTTAAAGTTGTTGAATAATATTCATCAAGATCATCAAGTGTTTCACTTTTAATTTGACCGTAACATCCGGCCTTAAAATAAAATAAATCACTATCCGCACCGGCTATCACATTATTTGATAGAGTGACATTCTCATCATTATAGTCAATTGTAAGAATCCCATCAGTGATTGTCACT
The DNA here is from genome assembly GCA_025451995.1 of Parachlamydiaceae bacterium. Lineage (GTDB taxonomy): Bacteria > Chlamydiota > Chlamydiia > Chlamydiales > Parachlamydiaceae > JANWJE01. Next base: position 25,442 of record JANWJE010000110.1, read on the forward strand.
TTCCAACTAAATTCTTCATTTAATCGATAAGGGTTGGCAAGCGTAGCCACATTTTTACCATTATTTCTCACGACTAGGGCGTATGAACCATTGGTATATTCTTGCGTTCGAATAGATACTGCATCTGTGCTTTTACTATCATTAAAAAGTTGCATAATGACGACTTCTTTATTAATTGGAGGATAGTGGGTGATGCTTGTTACACCTTGTAATCGATGTGTTCCTTCAGAAAGAGTAAAGGCAGCAAGAGATCCGTCTTGATTAACTTGACGCAACTCAGACCTTGGCCCATGCGCTCCTGATGTTTCGGGAGCCCCTGCTTCTACGTAAAATAAAACTTTATTGTCGCTAGGGCAGAAATAGGGACAATAGGTGTCGAAATTTGCATGAGCTATTTGATCTTGACTTGCTGTACTATATTTCTTCTCTCCAAGAATTGCATATTGGAGGAGAAAATGATTTTGCCCAATTGACGGTCCAATATTTAAAATTTCAGCAGGTGTTTGAATATTAGAAGTGTTAAAATTGGTCACCTTAAGCATTGGCAAACGGGTTTCAGCATAGTTATCTTGCATGATTATGAGAGAAACTACGAACAACCACATCATTTGATTTCTAATATACATTGACAAACCTCTTATTTTTGCCATTCTATAGAATTTTATCTTCTTTTCCAACAATCTTTTTTTTGGCATATTCAAAAAAAAGGTTATCCATGACACGCACAGATTCAAATCCCGTTTTTATTGCAAAAAAAGCAGCCGGCCATGCAGCCGCAGAAGTTGTCGAGGAAGGGATGTTCATTGGCCTTGGCACAGGGACAACAGCTGCTTTTTTTATTGAGGCATTGGCGAAAAGATGCCGCGAGGGACTAAAGATTCAAGCGATTGCAACTTCCGAACAATCAGCCTTGCACGCACAACATTTAGGAATTCCTCTCATTCAAGAACTCCCGAATAGATCCATCGATATTACATTTGATGGTGCAGATGAAATCGACCACCATAAAAATATGATAAAGGGCGGTGGTGGAGCCCTGTTGCGTGAAAAATTGCTGGCGCTTGCCAGCCAGGAAATGATCGTCATCATCGATGAAACAAAACTAGTCGATCAACTCGGCAATCACCCACTTCCAATAGAGATAGTCCCTTTTATTTATTCCATGACAATCAAAAGACTAGAACAATTGGGTTATACCGGTAAACTTAGAAATAACCGATTAAATCAACCTTTTTTGACAGATAATGGTAATTTCATCTTCGATATTCAATACTCAGGAGCAATTGATGATCCTGAAAAAGAGCACGTTAAGTTAAAGAATATCTCAGGTGTTGTAGAAACCGGCCTTTTTTTTAATGTTGCAAAAAGGGTCATTGTCGGTTATGAAGATGGATTAACTAAAACCTTATCTTAAAAAACATGTTATCTGAACTCATTCAACTCTCTTTTGATAAAATCATGCAGACCCGTTCTTATACCGTCATTGTATTGAATGGAGAAGGAAAAAATTTTGCCATTTATACAGAACCTCAAGTGGGCAAAATGCTTCAAATGTTTTTAACCGAGGTTGAAACTCCACGTCCCTTAACACATGAATTAATTGATGGCATCTTTGAAGGTATGGATGTGAGGGTAAAACAAGTTGTCATTACTGATGTTCAAGACACCATTTATTATGCTCGATTATTCCTTGAACAAGATAGAGAGGAATTTAGGCACATCATTGAAATCGACGGCCGGCCAAGCGATTGCCTGACTTTAGCATTATTGAACAATGCCCCAGTCTACTGCACAAGAGAAGTGCTCGATAGAGTCATTCCGTTAGAAGAATAAGTCTAAGAACCTGAGATTCTGAACAGGTTCTAATAATTAATATAAAAATTATTTTCTGCGAGTGCAATGATCGATTTTACGGCTTCTTCCGCATCGTCTCCTTCAGCTTCTATAGCAATTTTAGATCCTTTTGTTGCTGCCAACATTAATACGCCTAGTAGCGATTTGGCATTCACAAAATGTTTTTGGTAGGTTAAAAAAACTGTAGATTTAAAAGAACTCGCACATTTAACTAATTCTGTCGATGGCCGTGTATGTAAGCCGCGGTCATTCCCAATAACAAATTTTCCTTTTACCTGATTGCTTTTCTTTTTGACAGTTCTAGTCACCATCCTATATCCTTTATTCTTCCATCTTATCCTATTGAGACATAATTGGAGTTATGATTAATAGCAAACGATTTTATTTGCAAATCCAAGAACTGAGGAGAAAAACATGATTGCTCGTGAAGAAGTTGCAGCTGATGACCGTTGGAATGTTGAGGCTTTATATGTTGATTTCTCAGCTTGGGATGTTGCTCTTATCAAATTGGTCCCAAATTTGAAACAATCCCCCTATTGGCCCATCATCCAAACATTGAAGGGAACCCTCAAAGAAAGTCCAGAACACGTTCTTTATGCATTAAATACGGTTCTGTCCATAGACAGAGAGTTAACAAAGCTCTACACCTATGCTCATTTAAGGCATGACGAAGACATCGCTAATCCTGAATTTAAAAATAAATATGAACAGATATTGCATTTATCACATGCCTTCGCTCAGGAAACAGCCTGGTTTCAACCGGAACTCATGGCACTAACAGAGGATCAATTAGAAAATTATCTCTCATCAACCATCCTTTCCCCTTATCATTTTTATTTAGAGAAAATGATAAGAATGAAGAAGCATACCTTATCGCCAGACAATGAAATGCTCATGGCATTTGCAAGCCAGGCCCTCCAAACATCACATAAAGCATTCAGCGCTATCAATGATGCGGATTTTAAATTTGGATCTGTGATCGATTGTGAAGGTAAAACAAAACCCCTCACTCATGGAACCTATAGCCTCTACATTCGAGATCAAGATCGGATTTTGCGTGAAAATGCATTCAAACACTATCATGGCAAATATGAAGCCTATGAAAACACCTTATGTGAATTGCTTTCCGGACAAATCCAAAATCATTTTTTCAATGCCCGCACACGTCATTTTTCCTCGTGTTTGGAGGCGGCTTTATATCCAAAAAATATCGAAACCTCGGTCTACCATGCTCTTATTCAAGCTGTGAATGAGGGATTAGATCCCCTGCATCGCTATATGCATTTAAGAAAAGAGGTATTAGAACTCCCAGAGCTGCATTTGTACGATGCCTATGTGCCATTGACAGCCTCTATTGATATGAAGATGTCTTATCAAGAAGCCGAAGATGTTGTCATTCAATCGGTGAGCTGCTTAGGAAATGAGTACCAAGAATTATTGAGAAAAGGCTTTAAAGAACAAAGATGGGTAGATCGGTTTGAAAATAAAAATAAACGCTCTGGAGCTTATTCAAGCGGTTGTTTCGATAGCATGCCCTATATCTTAATGAATTATAAAGGGCTTTTGCGCGATGTTTTTACTCTCGCACATGAAGCCGGCCATAGCATGCATAGCCTTTACAGCCGCACTCATCAACCTTATCATTATAGCGATTATCCAATTTTTCTTGCAGAAGTCGCCTCAACTTTTAATGAAGACCTCCTGACCAGATTATTGATCAAGCAATGCAACAACCCTCAAGAAAAAATCTTTTTAATTAACCAAAAAATTGAAGACATCCGCGGAACCCTCTATAGACAGACGATGTTTGCAGAATTTGAACTTCGCCTTCATCAACATGCCGAGCAAGGAACCCCTTTTACTCCCCAACTTTTAAAAGATGAATATCGAGAATTAAATAGCCGCTATTTTGGCCCCTCAACAATCATCGATAGAGAAATTGAAATCGAATGGGCGAGAATCCCCCACTTTTATTACAATTTTTATGTGTTTCAATATGCCACCGGGATCAGCGCGGCTCTTGCGCTCGCTGAAAAAGTTGTCAATGGCAACGAGAAAGACCGGGATGCCTATCTTGCATTTTTGAAAGGAGGGTCGAGTCAATATCCTATAGAAATGCTAAAAATGGCCGGGATTGACATGACTTCGCCGAACCCTGTGAAGGCGGCAATTCAAACATTTGACTCTCTTGTTACAGAACTAGAAACCCAGCTTTTAGCAATCAAAGACAGATAGTGCTAAATTTATTGCAAAAAATTTTCATTTAGCCTAAGCTTTTTGCATATACCTTATAAACAAAGGAGATTCGATATGGCTCAAACACAAACTGCAACAAAATCCACTTCTCAGTTAAAACCTCTTGGAAACCGCGTCCTCGTTCGTCGCTTAGCGGCTGAGGAAAAATTGAAAGGTGGAATCATCCTTCCCGATACTGCCAAGAAAAAACAAGAGCAAGCTGAAGTGATTGCTCTAGGATCGGGGAAAAAAGATAAAAATGGAAACCTCATTCCTATGCCTGTCAAAGTGGGTGATATCATCTTGATGGAAAAATACTCAGGACAAGAGGTCTCACTAGAAGATGAAGATTTTGTCATCCTTCGCGCTGACGATATTATTGCAATTATTGAAAAGTAAAATCATAGGAGACAATCATGGCAGCAAAAACGATTAAGTTTAAAGAAGAAGCAAGACAAAAAATCCTGAAAGGTGTTCGCACACTAGCTGATGCAGTCAAAGTCACCCTAGGTCCAAAAGGGCGCAATGTCGTTATTGATAAAGCATATGGAACGCCTCATATCACGAAAGACGGTGTAACTGTCGCAAAAGAAATTGAATTGGAAGATAAATTTGAAAATATGGGCGCTCAAATGGTCAAAGAAGTGGCCAGCAAGACTGCCGATAAAGCAGGGGATGGAACGACAACAGCTACAGTTCTTGCAGAAGCAATTTATTCTGAAGGCTTACGCAACGTAGCAGCCGGAGCCAACCCGCTCGACTTAAAGCGTGGAATGGAAAAAGCGCTCAAAGTTGTCGTCCAAGAACTCGAAAAGAAAAGCAAAAAAGTTGAAACACGAAATGAAATTGCACAAGTGGCAACAATTTCTGCAAACAACGATGCTGAAATTGGTGAAATCATTGCTCAAGCAATGGAAAAAGTGGGTCGCGATGGAACGATCACTGTTGAAGAAGGAAAAGGTTTTGAAACAGAGCTCGATGTTGTCAAAGGGATGAAATTTGATCGAGGATTCCTTTCATCTTACTTCATGACCGATGCAGAAACTCAAGAATGCGTCCTTGAAGATGCCTATGTGCTTATCTACGACAAAAAAATTAGCACAATTAAAGAAATCATCCCTCTTTTACAATCTGTTGTTGAAACAGGCCGCCCCCTCCTCATCATTGCTGAAGATGTTGAAGGCGAAGCTCTCGCTACTCTCGTCGTCAACCGTTTGCGCGCAGGCCTAAAAGTCTCCGCTGTAAAAGCACCCGGATTTGGCGATCGCCGCAAAGCGATGTTGCAAGATATCGCCATCGTCACAGGCGGTCAAGTGATCAGCGAAGAGATCGGAATGAAACTTGAAAATACCACGATCGAACAGCTTGGAAGAGTGAAAAAAGCCGTTTCTACCAAAGATGACACAACTCTTGTTGAAGGTGCCGGATCAAAAGAAGGACTTCAAGATCGCGCCTCACAGATTAAACATCAAATTGAAGAGAGCACATCCGACTATGATAAAGAAAAACTTCAAGAGCGCCTCGCTAAACTCGTTGGTGGAGTGGGTGTCATCAGAGTGGGTGCTGCAACTGAAGTTGAAATGAAAGAGAAAAAAGATCGCGTGGATGATGCTCAAAGAGCCACTGCGGCGGCTGTTGAAGAAGGGATTCTTCCCGGTGGTGGAACAGCCTATGTGCGCTGCATTCCGGTTGTCAATCAATTGATTGAAAGTTTGGAAGGCGATGAAAAGACCGGCGCCCGCATTTTAATTCGCTCTCTAAGTGCACCGTTGCGTCAAATCGCTGAAAACGGCGGCAAAGAAGGGGCAATCATTCTGCAACAGGTTGAACAACTAGGCGATAGAATGGGTTACAATGCTCTCACTGACGAATATGTCGACATGATCAAAGCGGGAATCTTGGATCCAACCAAAGTGGTCCGTTGCGCTTTAGAAAATGCATTATCTGTTGCATCTATGCTATTGACGACAGAAGCCATTGTTGCAGATATTCCTGAAGAAAAACAGGCTCCTATGGCTCCTGCAGGAATGGAATACTAAAATTCTTAAAAGGAAGGCATAGCCTTCCTTTTTTTTAGAAAAATGCATTTTTTGCATTGTGAAAAATTAGCCATTTTTCTAAGATAGTTGCTTCTTAGAACCTGATCAATTGACCAAATCGATAGAAACAGGTTCTTATTCCGGAATAGCTCAGCGGTAGAGCAGCGGACTGTTAATCCGTTGGTCGTAGGTTCGAATCCTTCTTCCGGAGATTGTTCGATTTAGGCAGTTACGGCGAGAGTCCTAACTGCCATTTTCGTTTAATGGTGCACTCATGGTGCACTCACCCACAACAAATGGCAGCAACTCTCGCTGTCAAGTAAAGCTTCAATCTAAAGGACAAATCGGACAAAAGGGCCAAAACCCTGATGTTTGCTGCACAAGTTGAGTAAGCCCGCATTCGCATTAAATTTTTCTTAAATTGCACCACCAGTGCACCAAAAGAGAAATGCGATTGAAAAAAAAGACTCTAGAATGCAGCAAAAACAGGAATTTGGATTTGTCACCAAGAGATTATCAATCCGTCGTTGTTAACCAACAACCACAACGGAGGAAAAATGGCATACATACAAGAACGTAAAACAGAAGATGGGAAAACTCATTTCCGAGTGCAAATCAGATTGCGTGGATTTCCCACTACAACAGCAACATTCGAAAGAAAAACTGATGCTAAGTTATGGGCTCAACAAACTGAGTCAGCCATGCGAGAGGGACGTCACTTTAAAACAATCGAGGCAAAAAAGCATACTCTTGCCGACCTCATTGATCGTTATATTGAAAATGTTATCCCCACAAAACCAAAGAATGCCAAAACAACCATAGCTCAACTTCAATGGTGGAAAGACCAACTTGGCTATTGCCTATTGTCCGATCTAACTCCAGCACTTATTGCTGAACAACGAGACAAGCTATTGAAAGGGATTACAGTCAAAGGGACTATTCGCTCCCCTTCTACGGTAGTTCGTTATCTAGCAGCCCTTTCGCATGCTCTGACAATAGGAATGAAAGAGTGGGGTTGGTTAGACGATTCGCCAATGAGGAAAGTGAGAAAGCCAACAGAACCTCGGGGAAGAGTTCGATTTCTTGATGATCAAGAACGAATATCCCTTTTAAACGCCTGCAAGGACAGTACTAATCCATATCTTCACCCTGCATTTGTACTTGCTATTTCTACAGGAATGCGACAAGGCGAGCTCATGAATCTTCGCTGGGAGGATATTGACCTTTTCAGCGGGCGTATAATACTCAATCACACTAAGAATGGTGATCGAAGATTAGTTCCCGTCCGTGGACTTGCGTTACAGCTTCTTCTTGAACTTAAGAACAAACAAAAGAAAGATATTGGCCTACTATTTCCCTCCCATGAAAACCCACAAAAACCCATGGACTTGCGCTTCCCCTGGGAACAAGCGCTTAAAATGGCTCATATAAGGGGATACAAATGGCACGATAACCGTCACTCATGCGCTAGCTACTTACTCATGAATGGAGCTTCTCTTGCTGAAATCGCGGGGATTCTCGGTCACAAGACACTTGCAATGGTCAAACGTTATGCGCACATGTCAGAAGAACACACATCAAAAATCGTTGAAAAAATGAACCTCAAACTATTTGGAGCATAAATGTCATATATTAATCAAAATAGATTCTCTGAGTATCTAGCATTATGGAACCTCTACGAATGTGGACATAGAAATCAACTCTTCTTACTCGAAGAACTTAGAGCAAAATTCCCATTTGATAATAAACCTCTAAGAAAGAACACGTGGAGTATTTCCGAAGCAATACTTGTTTATTATGGATTGAATTCGAATGAAATTTTTTCAATATTGGACAGCTTCGCTTTAGGTCCATTGCTTCACGCGATAGATTCAGAATATATTGGCAATCTACTTGAAAATCATATAGGCCATAAGATTAGTCCTGCGCGTGACTGCATTTTAGTAAGTGCATTTGTCTCATTTCTAAAAGAAAAAAAAGTGCAAGTTCCTTTTCATTTAAGACCAGCAACAGATAAAAGTAATAAAGGAATCGAAATTGAAGATATTGATGAAATGGATACTACTTCGACTAAAAAAAGAATACGAAAAGAATCATATAGAAAAGAAATTATGCGACAAACAGCGGCCCTTTACTGGTACAACGAAAAAAAGGAGGGAAGGGAATACACATCTCCTACAGACCTGGCGCGTAAAGAAGACATGAAAAAATTAGTTGCCTTGGTAAATAAAATTGGTGAGATCAAACAAATCCAAGGAGATGAATATTCAAACAGTGGAATAGACTTAGAATGGTTTAGTGACTTATACCCAGGGGAAAAAAAACCTGGGCCCAAAAGTAAAAATTAAGAATTTTTCCAAAGATTTTAAAAGCAATACTCCCTTTTAACGGATTTTTTCTTTGTTAAACCATAGATCTTCCCTTTCAAACCCTCACTTTTTTTATGATTTCTGAATTTGTTCTAAGATAATTCTTAGATAAGATCAAATCCTTAATTCGGAATTGCATAATTCACAGAGAAAAAATTCCTCGATAGCTTATCGAGGAATTAACATCTTAAGCCGTTATACTTAAAACTATCCCCTTCTTAAATTTATGACAAAAGAACGCAACATTGCATGACGCAGCGTCATCATGAGCGAACTTCAACGATTAATCATAAGGTTAAGATATGACTGAAAATGAAAATACCCAAACCACAAGGCTTTTTCCAGCAACAAAATGGCCTCATCCTTGGCCTCCTCTTGGTGGCTTGAGACACTTGATTTTCCATGCAAAAACCAACGGCTTCGATCAGGTTATTAGACGTGTCGGCAGACGGATTTTAATAGACGAAGCAGCATTTTTCCGCTGGGTTGAACAAAACAACAGCAAAGGAGGAAACGTATGATTGAACACCTACAAATCAAAAGTCAAAGACAAAAGCGAGCAATCAATGTTCTTATCGACAAGGCCAGCATAGAGGTTAAAGATTTGGGAATCTTAATCGGTGCGTTGAATCCAAGACAAATTATATTTGAATTAAGACAACTTGGATTTGAAAACATCATCAAAACGCAATTCTTTGAAAAAAAAGATCGCGATGGCAAGCGCTGCCGTCCTGGAAGATATTTCATCCCACCTGAATTCAAACCAATAGTTCAGGCATTTTTAGAAAGAGACGGCTTGGGGGCCGTCCCAAATAAATCAAAGTGTAAAACCACAAATGATGGCTCCAAACATTATGATAGAGAGGAGGTGTAAAAAATGCAAGATACAACCTCCAATATTCATGACTGGAACCTCCCTCTTCCATTAGAGGAGGTTCCTTTACTTCCTTGGCCGGAGAATGTTTTTCCAGCTCCATTTGATAAGTTCGTGAAGGAACTGGCCCGGTCAACGGAAACACCAATCGAACTCAGTGCAATGTTAACGTTAGCAGCTGTGGCAACTGCAGCTCAAAAGAAATATTTCATTCAAATAAAATCTGATTATTTTGAGCGCGTGAATATTTGGCCTGTAATTATTTTACCCCCCGCTTCGCGGAAATCTCGTGTGTTTAGTGAGATAACTGCTCCATTGAAAATGTGGGAATATGAACAAAAAAAAGTTCTAGAGCCCTTGATACAATCGGAAACAAGTAGGCGCAAAACGATGGAAGTGCGTCTTAAAGAATTGCGAAATACTGCAGCTAAAACAAATGAAGAACCAGAATATAAAAACATCCAAGAAAAAATCGAACTTTTAGAAAAAGAGCTCTGTGAAATCCCTGTCTTCCCCCAAATTTGGACTAGCGATGTGACGCCAGAACATTTGGGGACTATCATGGCAGCAAATGACGAGGCGATGGCTGTTTTAAGCGATGAAGGGGGGATTTTCGATATACTTGGAGGTTTATATTCTGACGGAAAAGCAAACATAGATCTCTTTCTACAATCACATTCCGCAAGCTCCGTGCGAGTTGATAGAGGCTCGAGGCCCCCAATATTCATGCAGCGAGCTGTCCTAACAATGGGTCTCACTGTACAACCCGAAGTAATCAGGAATATATGCCGTAATAAAACATTTCGAGGAAGAGGATTGCTTGGTCGTTTCCTTTATGCCATGCCAAAATCAAATATAGGTTCAAGAAATTTTAATGAAGCATCAATGAGCCGAGAACATATACAGCTATACCAAGATGCTCTTAAAGGAATTTTAAACCAACCATACAACATTGTGGACGGTATAAATTCTTTGTATGGGTTGTCGATGACTTCTGAAGCATATGAAAAATGGTTAGAACACGCCAAAGCAATTGAAGTCTTAATGGGGGAAGATATGGATTATCTCACTCATATTTCCGACTGGGCAGGTAAACTTCCAGGCACAGTAGCACGCATTTCAGGATTACTCCATATTATGCGTTATGCAAAACAAAAACCCTGGGAACAACCAATTTCATTAGATGATATGACCGCAGCAGTAAAAATAGGGCATGCATTGATAAATCATGCACTTGCCGTTTTTGACCTTCTGCAGCAAGACAATGCAATGCAGGTTGCGAGAAATATCGTTCAATGGTTAAAGAAAAATAAAATAGAACGATTAACTCGTCGTGATTTCAAAAGAAAATTTCGAAGGCTCAAAGAAGAAGAGTTAAATTCCAGCCTGGAAATACTTAAAGAAAAAGAAATTTTAAGAGAAGCAGAAGATAAATTAAAGAAAATAGGGAGGCCTAGCGATGTCTTCGATGTGAACCCTCATATATTTTAATAAAATGGCAAAAGGGATGAATTTTGTCCCTTTTGACCCTAATGTCCCTAAATATAAATATTTCAAGCAAAATAAAATGTAAGGAGATAATTTTAATGAATACAAATGAAAAAGAGAAGAATTCTCATACTCTTATGGAAGATGGAGATAAAAATTCACAGGAAAGCAAAATTATTTCACAAAACATAAAATCTCCAACTCAAAACTCAATAAAAAAAGAATTTTTAAAAAATAATTTTGATATTGAAGATGCAGAGGTTTTTAGCGAAATCATTAAAACTGCCATAAAAGGCTTGCCACATTATGCATCCATTTCAGATGAAAGTATGAAACAACTTATTTATTCTATCAAAGAGATGAAGCCTTCTGATGCTATAGAGACCAAATTATGCGCCAAAGAGAGCTCTCTTTATTCTCTAGCTATGCAATACGTTCGCAGAGCCGAATCAGGGATGTTTAGTGAAGATAGTGATATTGCCAGTAGAATGTGGTATGAAATACATATGAATTATGCAATAAAATTATTACGTCTTCACAATGAAACAGTTGAAACCCTCAACCGATATCGAAGAAAAGGTGAACAAAAGGTGATTGTTCAGCACGTCAATGTCAATGATGGTGGTAAAGCAATAGTCGGTGGCAACTTAGGGATGGGAGGGGGAGGATAATTATAAAATATTCGAGGTTACCTCATGGATACTCTACCAATTTGTCAGGCCAAGTCAAAGCAAACAGGAAGACGATGCAAAAATTTCGCTGTTAAAAATCGAGCTGTCTGCCACATTCATGGGGGAAAAACACCTCGATACGATGCTAGACATAAAACAGAGGCTGGAAAAATACGTCAAAAAATGGGGAGCTGGAAACACGGCCTGAGGTCAAAAGAAGCTATTGAGGAAAGAAAAACTATCCGCAATATGATAATGCAAAGCAAAAACTTTTTGAATGAAATTTAAAGAGACAATTTTGTCCTTATTGTCCCTATTGTCCTTAGATAGCTCTATTCAAAACCAACGCTATTCTGGCATCAAATCTTTCGGGCTACAAGACAGAGCCTTAGATAGAGCAATGATATTTTCAAGCGCTATACTCCACTCTCCCCTTTCCACCGAGCCCACATAAGTTGGGTGCAATTCTGCCCTTTTCGCTAGCTCTTCTTGAGTCATTCCTATTTCAAACCGAAGCATTCTCACTTTCAACCCAAAATGCTTTACGTACAGAAGTTTTATTTCTGTTATGTGAAGCCTTAGCCTTATGCACCTCAGAAGCATAGAGACAATTATTTTCCAATCTAAAATACACAAACTATGAAAAAAAGATTATAGATTTCGTTTAAACAACATTTGTTTTATAATCATTTAATTTAATTCAAATTTCAATAAAAGCACTTATGAAAATAAAAATACTAATTATCATTATTTTATTAAATTCATTCAGTTTATTTTCTAAAGAAAAAATTACTGACAATTTGAATGTTTTAAATTTGACAGTAGACACTCAGTCAATAAACACCCAAAAAAAACTTTCATCTGATGCTATAAACGTCTTAATCAAGTATGGTAAAAATAAAAAAGAATGGTCTGCTTTAAATTATGTACTTGATATAAGGGATTTCTCTGCCGCTGAAATTTTGATTGATGAACAATTAGATATTAATGTTCAAGAAAAAGATGGATATACACCCGCTATTCGCCTATTATCACTTATTCGCCTCCATAAAGAAGAAAGAGCTCTATTGATTAGATTATTTGAAAAAATAATGATGAGCGTAAATCTACAACTGAAACTTCAACCAGAATTGAATTTTGATTTGAATCAGGGTCAATATTTACTTCTTTCTTCGTTTTGGATAGAAGACTCAAAACACATCATAAAACTTCTTCTTGATCAATATCAAATAGATCCAAATTTCGATTTGAATGGAAAGCCATCCATTCAACTATTCATCGAAAGCTGGCATGCTATTTTAAATCCAGAAACATTAGAATTACTTCTTAAATATGGAGTAAATTTAAACGATGTTGACTGTTTTAGTTCTTTTTGGATTGCTTTTCTTCCTAACAATAATAATCCCGAAATACACGCTGAAAAATTTAAGGAATCTATAATATTACTAATCAGCTATGGTGCAAATCCATTTATAACATCCTCAACAGATTATAAAAATACAGGGATACATCAATTATTAAAAAAAGTGCTACAACTGCAGGTTGATAATGATAGCAATACCTTTAAAAAAATTATCATTCCTTTTTTGATAAGTTTGGGAGCGTAAACAAAACAAGCTTCATGAACTAGCATAAATTTGCTGTAAATTTTGTCAAAAGTTAAACACTTATTCATGCTTCTTAAGCCGCTCTACAAATATCGCATATTTTTCTGAAAATCCTTCAGAGACAGACCAATGCTCGACTTCAGACAGATTAACATCTTGTTCCAAGCAAATATTGATAGCCTGTTCTAATCCCTGTCGGTCATTCCAATGGTAGAAAGCTCCTAAGCGATCTTTCACACTATCTATAGGGCGCAATAATTTGACTTTACCGAAGCGCGTTTCTACACTTTCGAAATCACGCACATATTCATTTCCCACGGCCGCCGGCGGAGATACAAACTCCACAAACCAAGGACATCCCGGATGTTGAAAATACCCCGTCTTTTCAATGAACCCTATGTCCAACAATGCTTTCTTCACTTTTTTCATGTCTTCATACGTTACATAATCCAAGTCATATGATTGATAGCGATTTTCAGAATAAATTGTCACGCAAGCGCCGCCAACAAGAATGACATCGATGCCTCGTTTCCTTAGCTCCTCTGACACATAACCGGCCAATTCTTTGAGACTGATATTTTCCCAATCAATCATAAGGGCTTTCCTTGACGTCTTGGTCGTTTTCTGGTTATTTGCTCATAATATTTATCGCGTACATCTTGAGGAAATCCATCATAAGCTTTTTCTAAAAAGAGCTTTAGTTCCTTTACGCAGGGATAACGCGGATTTAGTTGATATAGCAATGTCTTACCTTTTCTCTGACTGACGATGATTCCCCCTTTTTCCAATCGGGCTAGCGCCCTTTGAAAGCTAAAAAGCGGCATCTGAAAAACTTCTTTAAGCTGCGAGGGGTAACATTCCTCATTGACCACAAGATAGAACAATATTTTTTCAATGACAGCATTTCCAAATAGAGACTCCAGCATATTAACCACCTTTTTTGGTTATAATACCACTAATATTGGTTGTTGTCAAATATTGCCCGTTATTGTAAGCTGTTAAATCGCAAAGTCTAATCAAACTATTCATTTAATAGAATATTTACACCTTAAGCAACCACAATTATGAAACCACCTAATGACGCAAAATGGATTAGAGCAGAAAAAGGCGAAGGGCTTTCAATCGTGTATTATGATAATGAAGGCAATAAACTCATTCGCCGCAAAGACCCAACTCCTAAATCTTTAAAAGGCTCCAAGGCGTGGCGACATAACAATCCAGGCAATCTGGTAATAGGACCCCATGCACGGCAACACGGAGCGATTGGCTCTGCTGAATACATTGAGGTTGATGAAAAAGGTAAAAAAAAGAAATACACTTTTGCCATTTTCCCAAGCTATGAAATCGGCCATGCAGCAATGATTGCTCTCTTTAAAGAAGAGCGATTTTTAAAAATTACTCTCGAAGATTTGCCAAGAAAATACACAGGCGTGGAGGATGGTCAACCAGATACCAAGGAAGCTATTGCTTATCGTGATTTTTTGCGAACAAGCACAAAGTTCGATATGAAAAGAACTATTCGCTCCTTGTCCAATGATGAATTTAATATCCTAATCAAAAAAATGGAAAACTATGAGGGCTGGCATCCGTGGCCCTGGCCGGATGGCGAAGATTATATCCCTATTCAAAAAATTTGTGGGGTCAAAATAAGTAATCATCGTATTAGCAATTATCTCATTTTAAATCCCCCAGAAAAACGGTGGGTAAAGCGCGAAGAAGCTATCCAATTAGCCGAAAAGGGATTATTGCGCGCTGTTGTCGTACACAATAAAAATTACACATATCTTCGTCCATTTCCACATGAAACACCTTTCAGAGAACTGTTATGCTAAAAATTTCTTTTGTACAACTTTTCTTTTTCCTATGCGTTTTTAACGAAATGTCAGGACATTTTTGGGAGTTTGAACAAACTGTTGTTATTGATGGAGTTTTAAAGCGAGCCGAAAGAACGATTACAAAACGTAATAAAGACAAAATAGAAACTAAAATTGAACGAAGTATTGTTTTGGTTCCAGATAAATCTTTGGTTCTTACTCACTCCATTTTGTTAGATAAACAACCAATTACATCCGGAGAAATATCTTATCCTCATATTGGAGTATACCTTCCTGAAGAATTTTTACCACTAATTGACAAGCATGTGCAGTGCAACGGAACCTTTAAAAAAACATATAACTATGATAACGAAATTGAATTTCATATAGATACTGCATTAGATAGCAAACAGCTGTCATATCAACTAAAAACAGTTTTGTACGAACCTGAGGAAGTCGAACTCTCTGGCATGTTATATGAAGAAATTTATCCAGGACCTCCTGAATATACAAGTGTGGAGATGGGTGATCGACCAGAAAAAGCAAATTTCTTGACTTTGAAAGAACCAATCAACGTTGGGGCTAAAAAAGACGGCGAAGCAGAAGAAGATTATCTTAATTTACCGGAAAAAGGTGTGCGCGAAATACAAGTAGTCTTTTCAAAAATCAAGCCTTTAGTTGATCAAATGAAAAAAGAGATGACATTAAAAGGAACCCTTTATCACGCACACACAGCCCATCATCATCGAAGAGTGCTCATGATGGTCAATAGTTGGAAAATCGATTAATTTTCAATGGTGCACTGGTGGTGCACTTGATCGCAATAAATAGCGATAGTCGGCAATCAAGCACGACAAGTCATTTATGTACAAACCTTTGATTTTCTTATTGCTATGTATTGTCAACTGTTGTAGATTGTTGGCTCACGCTGGACTGTTAATCCGTTGGTCGTAGGTTCGAATCCTTCTTCCGGAGATTCTTTGTATTAGGCAGTTACGGCGAGAGTTGTAACTGCCATTTTTTTTATGGACTTCATGGACGACATGGACAGGTATGGACAAGCTCATCCCTAAACATGGCGGTTTTCGATCGCTTAAAAGCTTTCAAATAGCGCGCTTAGTTTTTGATATTACCGTTAGATTTTGTGATCGGTTTATCGACAAACGCAGTCGCACGCATGATCAAATGGTGCAAGCCGCACGTTCTGGTGTACAAAACATTGCAGAGGGAAGCCAAGCTTCCGGCACTTCAAAAAAAACAGAATTAAAACTCACAAATGTTGCCAGGGCGAGTCTAGAAGAATTGCGTCTTGATTATGAAGATTTTCTTAGGCAGCATCAATTACCCATTTGGGATCCAAGAGATCTACGGCGTCAAGATCTTATTAGAAAGCGATTCACTACAGCCGATGAATTTGCACAATGGGTAAAACATCAACAAGAAAGTTCACTTGCGGAGTCCGCAGCGAATGGGGTGCTTACACTTATTAATGTAGCCTGCTCACTTTTAAACAAACAACTTCAAGCTCAAGCAGACGCCTTCACTAAGGAAGGCGGTTTTACAGAGCGCCTTTATCGCACAAGGACTACTAATAGAAAAAGTCCATGAAGTCCATTTTTGTTATTTAAGCAATTTTTGCCAATATAAAACAACGTTGTAATCTACAGTTAATAAATCAAACCCGAATCGCGCGAATCGCAGCACCCGACCCCTTGCAACAATTTGCTTATTCGATTTGAAGGAACCAAAGCATGGCGATGCAACAATCCTGGAAATATGAAATATAAGAAAGGGGGATTTGGAATGCGACATGGGGGCATCGGGTGTGCATTGTCAATGGTTGTATTCCCTACAGAAGAGGTGGGTAGAGAAGCGTTGATTGCAAGACTGAAAAGTCCTGAATTTCGCATATTAACGATTGAGGAATTTCCAAGCATTTGGGATAAAGACAATGAAATAAATTATCGCAATTTTATTTTGAATAAAACAAAACTTTCGCCTGAACGGAGGATTGAGACTCTAACGGAAGAGGAATTTGAATCTTTTCGTAAAGCAATAGAGAAGATGGAAGGTTGGGAAGAGGGATGGGAAGAATTCTACGAAAAACAATATATCTCGGCTGTGAAGAAAAATGGTTCAACAATTATCGAATATCTGGTCCAAGGAAAAAATGAAGAAAAATGGTTAACAAAAACAGAAGCTGTTACTCTGGCCGAAGCAGGGAGGCTACATGCCATTGTTGTGCACACAAAAAAAGGGGTCTATCTTCGACCTGAATTTCATGCAAAAGCATTTCGCGATCTGGTTTATTGTTAGAAGTTGTATAGCCGGACTTTTTTTGATTACCTCGAACCTGTTCGCCGAAGATGTTGTTTTCACAGGAAAACTGATTAGGAAATATTATCAACACTTAATCCCTCAGGCTGTAGAAAAAGACATCTTTGGGTGGTTTCTTGAATTAGACTCCCCTTCCAAACTTTATTTACAGAAAAAAATTACTGAATTAGATGAAGATGATCGGCAATGCTGTGTGAAGTTCGGATTTGATTTATCCATTGTACAGTTGTTTTTACCGGGAATAGAAGACAAACAACTGTGTCGTCATTTTGAGGGAAAACAAGTAGAAGTATTGGGACAGTGGCCCTCTTCTCCACATGTATTTCGCCCTATTCCCTCATATCAGCTTCATCTCATCAACATGAAAGAGGCTCCAGAGGACATTATAGAATTAAGCGGAATTCTTCACTTCAAAGTATTTCCCGGTCCCCCTAACTATAATTGCATTGAAGCAGGAGACTATCCCGAAGCATGCTGGATTCTAAAACTTGATAAACGTTCAAAAGACCTTTTAGTTGAACCTATGCGTCTCGCTTGCGACTCAAAAGATGATGAAATTGCGATTAAGCTAGATACGCCATTTAAAGAACTATTAAAGCAATACGAAAACGCCTCTGTAATCTGTCTAGGACATATTCATCATGCCGAGACCGCACATGATCATACACCTCTCTTATTGCATTCTTGCAGAATTACTCTCAATACATCAAATGATGATATTTCCAAATAGAGATTCCAGCATATTAACCACCTTTTTTGGTTATAATACCACTATTATTGGTTGTTATCAAATATTGCCCGTTATTGTAAGATGTTGCTTCGCAAAGTCTAATCAAACCACAAGAACACCTTACAGAGAACTGTTATGCTAAAAATTTCTTTTGTACAACTCTTCTTTTTCCTATGCATCTTTAACAAAATATCAGGGCATTTTTGGGAGTTTGAACAAACTGTTGTTATCGACGGAGTTTTAAAACGGACCGAAAGGACTATTACAAAGCGGGATGACGGAAAAATAGAAACTAAAATCGAAAAAAGTATTGTTCTGGTCCCGGATAAATCTTTGGTTCTTACTCACTCCATTTTATTAGACAAACAAGCGATTACTACTGCAGAAATAGCCTATCCTCATATTGGAGTATACCTTCCTGAAGAATTTTTACCACTTATTGACAAGCATGTCCAATGCATTGGAACATTTCGAAAAACATTCGATCATTATGATGAAATCAATTTTCATATTGATACTGCATTGGATATCAATCAGTTGTCACATCAACTAAAAACAGTTTTCTACGAACCTGAGGAGGTTGAACTCCGTGGCACGTTATATGAAGAAATTTATCCAGGACCCCCTGAATACACAAGCGTGGAGATGGGTGATCGCCCAGAAAAAGCAGTTTTTTTGACTTTGAAAGAACCAATCAATGTTGAGGCCAATAAAGACAGTGAAGCAGAAGAAAATTATATTAATGAAACGGATTTAATTGATATAACAATGTCTTGCCTTTTCTCTGACTTACGACGATTCCACCTTTTTCCAATCGGGCGAACGCTCTTTGAAAGCTAAAAAGAGGTGTTTGAAAAATCTCCCTCAGTTGAGCAGGATAACACTCTTCGTGAACCACAAGATAGAACAATATCTTTTCAATAACAACATTGCCAAATAGAGACTCTAACACAATCAACCACCTTTTTTGATCACAGCACCACTAACATTGGTTGTTTTCAAATATCGTCCAACGTTGTAAACTATCGCATCATGCAGTTTAATGAACTGTTTCTTAATAAATTATTTGCTTACACCATCCAAACAACCACAATTATGAAACCACCAATAGATGCAAAATGGATTAAAGCCGAAAAAGGTGAAGGGCTATCTATCATCTATTCCGATAAGGAAGGCAATAAACTCACTCGTCGTAAAGATCCTACGCCTAAATCATTTGATGAATTTAGTATTTTAATCAAAAAAATGGAAAATTATGAAGGTTGGCACCCTTGGCCTGAGGGCGAGGAATATACACCTATTCAAAAAATTGGTGGAGTTAAAATGAGTCATCATCGCATTACCAGCTACCTAATTCTAAATCCCCCAGAACAGCGCTGGGTAACACGTGAAGAAGCCATTGATTTAGCCGAAAAGCATCTCTTGCGAGCTGTTGTTGTTCATAACAAAAAATATACTTATCTTCGTCCTTTTCCACACGAAACCCCATATAAAAAGTTGATATGCTAAAAACTTCATTTATACAATTTTTCTTTTTGATAGGCCTTTTTACTACGATGTCAGGTCATGGCTGGGAAACAGTTTTCTATGAACCTGAAGAGGTAGAAGTTTCTGGCTTTCTATATGAAAGGATCTATCCCGGGCCTCCAGAGTACATGAGTGTAGAAATGGGCGATCGTCCTGAAGAGGCTGTTATCCTAGCGTTAAAAGAGCCGATTAATGTGGAGATTAAAAATCAAGAGGAAGATGGTCTTAATGAGCCAGAAAAAGAAGTTCGCGAACTACAAGTCTCCTTTTCAGATTCTGGACCTTCATCAGATCAAATAAAAAAGGAAATCGTATTGAAAGGAACTCTTTATCATGCACACACCGCTCATCACCGAAGAAAAGTCCTCATGATGGTAGAGAATTGGAAAGTTAAGTAACGGCTTCATCATTTATTTTCTTCTTAACTTTAGGTTATGCGTTAACCAGCCGAGATCATCAATTTTATAGCTATTGTATAAATTACGATAGTGTGCTCTATCGAAAACATCTCGTGAAATACTGCGCGCAACTATGTTACGGCTTTTTTCTTAGATTTTTTATTTTCTTCTCGATAATAAGATTTCCGGCGCAAACTACTCATCATCTTTCTATTGCTTAGTTCTTTATCTCACACAACTTGTGCAAGCCATGTGTTAAGCACAGCTAGTAGCTGTTTAATTTCCAATGGCAAGTGTTGCCGATCTTCTCTACGTATTCCTTGAAGATAGCGATTCCACATTGCTTGAAGCGTATTAAGTTGTATATCATCAAAATCAATGGGATAAGCAAAATGAGTTCTTCGGTGTTTAAAGACAGTTGCCATAACGCCTTTCATAGACTGCAGATGAAGCAATTCGCGTGCATGAATCATATTGTAGAGATCATGAAAGTCTTTCATTCGACTATTATCGCCTCCTCGATAGATAACCGTCTCTAATTTTTCAGCAAAAATGAACTCTTGAGGATAGCAGAGCAATGAAACATATTCTTCGAAAAAAGCTCCTTTTGAATAACGCATCAAATCAAGTTGCTTAACTTTAGGTTGGACAGTATCTCCAAAGCCAATATCGACAGCTAATTTGAACCGTGTTCGTCCATAATAGGTTGTCATTGTCACTTCTACACCAGCATAAGCCATGTGCGGATGTTCTAATATACTGATATCCACTTCGTTAAATAAAAACCCATCACCCATATCAAGTGCTGCAATTTCTGCAAATGCTGATCTTATTGACTCCGCATTGTTATTGAAGTTGAGAGCAAGAAAATCTAGATCTTTAGTCTCTCTCCCGAGAAAGAGATACTTAGCCAAAAGCACACCACCCTTAAGCACAAAGTTGCCGGAGTGGCGAGATCGTGCAAGTCGGACAAGAAATCTTTCAAGAATCAAAGATTGCCATAGATCATCAGGGCGGCGATTCATTTCTTTAGCAGCATTACGAAGTCGTGCTTTAAATGATTTTTCAATGTCAGCTGTGATCATGTTGTATAAGCCAGTATGTAAGGAGTTAATTTGACTCGAAGTATTTTTGCATATTCTTGTAGCTTTTTCAAGTCGGGTTTATGGTTTTTATCACGCAAATAACGCTGCAATGCTTTAATGGCGATTTCTTGGCTGAGATACCGGAAAGCATCGACTACACAACGCTCTTTATCAAAGATTTTTATGTGGTGCTCGCCCAACACCATCTCAGTCTTGCCCAAATCGACATTACGCATTCTTATTATGCGGGTATCGGGTCGTTTCGATGCATAGGCGCGATTAGGAATCGCAATCCAAGCTTCCCTCATTACTTGATCTGTCAGATCATAGATGCAGAGCGCGGAAATAAGACAAATCACTCCCTCCGGAATCGAAGTGGCTGCCCAAGCAACATGTTCCAAAGGAAAATCGACTCTTGGCTCGTAGTCCACAGAACGATAAGCACCGGGGTAAAGTCGTTCAAGGACACCAATTTTGACGTAATAGGCAAGAACGTGCCTGGGAACACCCATCGATTCAGCATCCTTTACCATGAATAGTGGCATCTTTAGAAGAGATTGTAAAGCATCAGTATATTTTGACTGTCTCATATCTAAATTCTACAAAATCTACTCGTTTAAGTCAATTGAGTAGATTTTGTAGATTAAGCTACCAGAGCAAATAGTGAACGAATTGAAAGTTCTTGGGAAAAGCCTACCCAGTCAAAAGTTCGAAGTGCACCCAGTGACTGGAGATTCTTTGATTAAGGCAGTTATAACACATGTGTTATAACTGTTTTTTTTTGGACGTTATGGACAAACAGCCATGGACAAACGAAATGGACTAGCAATAATGGACAACAATGATACTGTCCATGGCTGCTTGTCCATGATTGTTCGTCCATTGAAGCTCGTCCATGGCTGTTTATCCATTCTATCCAGTTCCTTTATATGGTTTTAAAATTTAAATAAATATATAATTAACTTCATTTCAATATTAAATACTTTTTAAAGATGATTAGCGATTTAAATCAAACAACAATAAATTTATTTGAAATAGCCGGAATAAGTATATTTGAATTCAGTGATGATGCTATTTCATCTCAATCAGAAAATATTGGAAATTTCGCTCAAGATTTGATAACTAAATACCCTCCAAATTCCACAGTGACAAAGTTAGATTCAACGTTTGAGATTAAACGTTTATGGCTTCATAGCGAATGGGCAAAAGAGTGTCAATTTTCAAGATTTATTGCTCCATATTTTCCGCAAAGGGAAGAGCTCGACACTGCTAATGCTCATCCAAATATTGAATTGATTGAATCAGTTTTCTACAATGCAAGAGGAAAATACATTCTTTGGCAAACCCCTAGAGAAACGGGAAAATGGAAGAAAATTGAAACTCACAATTTGAGATTAGATTGGGTGATAAGAAATGTTGAAATTCTTTATCCAAGCGAAGAGCGATTTTCAGTTTCTGAATTAAATGGCATAGTTTTATGGAACGAAGGGTCCAAAAGTGGAAAAAGATATCAACTCTACGAAGGAAATCATCGAGTTTCTGCTTGGTTAGCAGCGCGAATTCCTGAAAGTCTCCCAGCGATTATTTTTATAGGTAAGTCAAATAAAAAAAGTTAAAAAATCTTGAAATTTTCCATAAAAAAGAGAGAGTCGCATGTACCGAAAATATATTTTCCCATTCCTTTTTTTATGCCGCATCTTATCTGCTGAGAATTTTGGATTAAATCAATCACAAGCATCAGAACATTTTGAGATTTTTTATTCTCAAGAAAATAAAGAAATCGCTCAAGAATTTCTAACTGCTGCTGAATCTCTCTATCCTCAATTGATGCAAGACTTTGACCATGCTTTTGAAAATAAGCTCGAGATCAACATCTTTCCCAATATCTTAAGTTTTCAAGAAGCTTATGGCTCAAAGAACGCTTCTCAAGCCATGGTGGCAAGGTGTGGCACAAAATTCATCAGTATTGTTTCTCCCTTAAATCCGGGCACATACCACTCTGCAGATTCCATTCGAACTATTTTTCAGATCAATCTTATTAAATCCGTTATTATGCAGAAATATGGTTATTCAAATTCAAAAAATTGGCTTGTTTTTGGTATCGCCTCAAATAAAACAGACTATCAGCCAAGAAGCGCTCTTCCTGATATCTTACCTACAATCCAAGAAATGGAATCATCTTTAGAAAAAATTTCTGGACACCCTTCTGCTCATTCACTTGTTCATTTTCTGATTGGCAAATATGGATGGGAAAAGATCCTACAACTTTTAGAAAATTATTCTCTTTTTGAAGAAATATTGGGAAAAAGCAAAGAAATTATTTATCATGAATGGTCTCAAACTATTTCTTTGAATTTAGATCTTCAGCATGAATTAATTGAAATGTATGAAAAAGAGCAACTTCAATTCAATGACTCAGGTGATTTGATATTTTACTCAATTGAAGATAAAGAACATGTCGATGAAAGAAGGCTGTCATTAGGCCTCCCTTCCCTTGAAGATTATCTTCGTATCTTCAAAGAAGTTTACGAAAAAAATTAGCGATGGTTATATTTTTTAATAAATTTTTTGAAGTGAATAAAATCAAAAATTATTTATAAATTGAGTCAATCATGATTCAACCATCTAAACTTTAAGATAATCTTAAGTTCAATCCCATCGCCACACATAGAGAAACAAGTGTATGCCATTTCGGATTGCCAGTCCCTGAAAGGGTTTTATAAAGACTTTCGCGACCAACATGTGCTTTTTTAGCTAACGCACTAACACCGCCCTGCGCTTCTGCAACGTTTCGAAGAGCAATCAAGAAAAGGTGTTGCGACTCTTCATCCCCTTTAAGGCTTTCTTCTAAAGCTGCATTTAGATACGCGACAGCTTCATCGTGATCCGCTAAATGCTCCAGCAGAAATTCTTGATATTGTTTACTTTTTGCCATGACCCATCTCCCTTGATTGATAATCTTTCAAATACTCCTTTGCTTTTGCAATGTCCCTATCTTGAGAGCCCTTGTCGCCACCGCAAAGAAGCAAGATGACTTTATTCGCAATCTTTCCGTAATAAATTCTAATCCCCGGACCATAATGAATCCTAAGCTCGCAAACTCCTTCTTGGAGAGTTTTGCAGTCACCAAAATTCCCAAGTTTTAAGCGATCAAGTCTTGTCAGGATTTTGGCCCTGGTATGGATCTCTTTGATCTCCTTAATCCAGATTTCAAAGGGTCGCTTGCCATTGACGGTTTCGTAGAGTTCAATTTCGATTTCGTCCATATAACCTTATTGTATCCTTTAGGATACATTATTTTCTAGTCAAATATTGTCCGTTGTTGTACGCTGTTAAATCGCAAAGTCTAATCATACCATTCATTTAGTAGAATATTTACACACTAAGACGCCACAATTATGAAACCACCAAATGACGCAAAATGGATTAGAGCAGAAACCGGAAAAAGGTGTCCGCGAACTATAGGTAGTTTTTTTAAAAATCACGCCTTCAGTTGATCAAATGAAAAAAGAGATCACGTTGAAGGGAACCCTTTATCACGCAGAGACAGCCCATCATCATAGAAGAGTGCTCATGATGGTGAATAGCTGGAAAGCCGATTAATTTTCAATGGTGCACTGGTGGTGCACTCGCCTACAACAAATGGCAGCAACTCTCGCTGTCAAGGGAAGTTACAATCCAAAGGACAAATAGGACAAAAGGGACAAAACCTCAATTGTAATGAAAGAAAAAGGTTAATTTCCCACAATCAATAGCTTGGTGTGAAGTCAAAAAATTATCTATTAGTCTAATTTGAGCTTTTCGCAGAAAAGAGAAAGGTGAAAAATTAGATCTTTCCTTGCATGAGAGGCCAGGATTCAAGAACTTGGTTTTTCATAGCCTTATTGAGTTTTCTATTGTCTATCTTGATTGAAGGATTAGCTTCCAAAAGTATTTTTAATATTTTTTGCTTTAAGGTTTTATAAGGTGCGAGAAGCCTAATCTCTTCGGGTAGGAACTCTTTTGTTGAAGAGACGCCCTTCTGGGCGATGAGAAATTTTACATGGTACGTTCTGTATCCAAAGCGAGATTTAGATTTCTTTATTATTTGAGCTGGTCCCGTCGGTGATATGACAAAATCTCTTACGAAAAGTGAGGGATTAGTTCTGAAAGTGAATAAGCTGATTGGAAATGGATTTTTTTTGATCGCATTGGCGACTTGTTTCAGGCCTCCTTTAACATTATGAATTCTTAACAAATCTTTGATGGCCGAAAGGACGTGTAATCCAAGGAGGAGGAGCCCTCGGATAGCCTGTTCGAAATCTTGTACCGTAGTATCTTTGGCCTCTGTTATTCTTTCTGGATGCAATAGTTCGCTTGGTTTACCAAATGCATTCCTATAGCTAAGAAGTAAAGCTTTATGATGTTTGCTAGCTATCGACAGGATACTTTCAAAGCGTGAGCTTTCGTTGCTTAGTTTTTGTTGGATTTGACCCGCTTTGTTTTTTTCAGCGTACCAGCATTTTTGAGGATCTAGGTTTATGCTGATTTGCTGGGCGTTATCTTCTATTGCCTTAATTTCTCTTGCTGCGGTCTTATTAGTGCAACCCCAGAAGGTTTTTCGATCCTTCGCGTCCTTCTTTTTTTTATTGAGTTCATATAATAGGTTATAGTGATGATAGTATGAAGCCACATTCGCTTTCTTAAATCCAATTAAATCAGCTAGGACTTCGACAAGTTTACGCCTCCATAAAGCTAATTCATCTATTTTTGTCTGAAAAATCTTGCTGCTCATTGGTTTATCTATTTCTTGTCGTTGTGCGGCATTACGATTGTTCCTCAAAAAACCACATGCAAATATTAGACTAACTACGGCTTTGTCGAATTCGTTGAGAACATTATGCAAAAAGTATTTTTTGGAATCTGTCGAGGGAGAAAGTTGCACTCTAAATAATGAATCGTCAATGGCCAACTTTTTGCGTAATTGTGATGCGGCATGCATCAGCAACTCATACATTTTTTCGTGAGTATCCTCGTTGTGTTCCATTTGTATGCCTATGTCCATATTAAAACTGGAAAAGAATCGAATCTTAAAGAATTATTTTAACTTAATCTAAGGTTCAATCCCATTTCTACACATAAAGAAACTAGTGTATGCCATTATGGATTTCCTGTACCAGAAAGCGTTTTTTATAGACTCTCACGACCTACTTGGGCTTTTTTAGCTAATACCCCAACACAACCTTGCACGTCTACGACATTTCGAAGAACGATCAAGAAAAGATGTTGAGACTCTTCATCCCCTTTAAGGCTTTCTTCTAAAGCAGCATTTAGATCGGCAATCGCTTCATCATGATCCTTGAGCTGCTCTATGAGAAAATCTTGATGGCAGTTACGGAAATAATGCTGTCTCTCTTTCCGACAAGTCGTATCATTTTGTTTGCTGACAATGACCGTCACCTTGTTGAATGTGAGAGCAGTTAAAAATGCAGTATTATTAGTCAAAGAAAACCTCAAAATAGAATTTATCCAATGGCCATTAGAAGGTAAATCAAGAAGGGTTAAAGAGTATGGGCTTCCAGCAGGAGAAATCACATGGAACGATCTTAATCATTTGACTTGGGATGAAATGAATTTTTGTACTTGGGATGATTTCCATCCGACAGATAAATATGAAAAAATAGTCTCTATTGTTGGGAAGCAGCATAGGTGTGACAGTATCCACTTTGATATTGCTATTAAAAATGACTGCTCTTTCTACTTAACCTCAGATACAGATTTTTTACTTAAAAGAAGTATGCTCGAAACCATTTCCGGTATTCGAATCTATGATCCTGCAAAATCAGAAGAGCTTGAAAGCTTCTTGATCGCAATAAACAGCGAAAAACAGCAATAGCTCGCAACAAAACATTCAGACATAACTCTTTGATTTTCCTATGCTATGTATTAGACATCTTGCATAATTCCATTTGTTTGCTAAAATGGATCTTTTTGGATGGATTTATTGCCAAATTTTGAGAGCATATTGACTTTAATATGGTCGAAAAATTTGGCAATAAAGACGCCAAAAATCTCTCATTTTAGCAAACAAAGCGAATGATGCAAGAAGTCTATTGAAAAAAACCGAATTTTTAAAAAATCAAATAGGTTAATATGCTCCCAATTCAGATAGGTCATTTTCCGGCACATATCCCTCATGAAGGTTTTGATGGCGGAAACAGTGTCGAAGCAAAAACAAAAGAGATTTCCACGGAAAGATTTAAAGGTAATGATGATTTTGGACATGTTGTGCATAAGAAATATTTTTGGACATTTTTTCCTTCTACTACCGAGCAAATTTTTCAAATTGTGAAGCATGCAAATGAACAAAGAATACCGATCGCTTGTCGGGGGAGGGGGCATTCTACTTTTGGACAAGCTCAAGTCGAGTCTGGAATCGTCATTGATTTAAGGAATTTTAATCATGTTTATCCAGTAGAAAATCAAAAAATTAGAGCAGAATCCGGAGCGACATGGAAAAAAATTCTGGAATTTTCCCTTCCAGAGGGATTATCCCCCCCTGTGTTAACTGATTATTTAGGACTCTCTGTCGGGGGGGTTCTCAGTGTAGGAGGACTAGGGGGGCAAGCCCATCAAAAAGGAACAGTTGCTGATAATGTAGTCGCCTTAAAAATCTTAACATCGAATGGAGAAATCCATGATTGTTCTCCTACAGAAAATGTTGAACTTTTTTATCATTCTCTTGCCACTTTGGGACAATTTTCTATTATTCTTGAAGCGACCATTCAGCTTGACCAAGCCCCGCAGTTATGTGATAGCTATTCTTTATTTTATGATGACTTAAGTTCTTTTCTTGAAGACCAAGCTTCTCTGATTGAAAGTGGGATGTTTGAGTATTTAGAAGGACAAATATTGCATGCTGATCAACTTAATTCAATCGGTTTAAAAGATGTTTTACCCTCTAAAAAAGAGTGGTATTTTATGATTGAAGCGGTTCGCTATCAAAAAAGCAACCAAGCTAAATTATACTCTGATCCGCCTCAAAGTTTGATTTTCGACCAGACCAAAGCTCTGGGGTTGAACGATCAGATCCTGGAAGATCTGGTCAAACCTGTTTTTAGCATGAAGGAAGAAAAATCCTTTTCAGATTTTATTCATCGACTAAAACAAGGAATTCAATTTTTTAAAAGCAATAATAGTTGGTATCAATATCATCCATGGGTCAATCTTTTTCTTCCTGGTAAGGAAAACACAATGAAAATTGTGAGAGAATTGATGGAATCGATTACATTAGAGGACGTTGGAGGATGGCCTATTTTAATTTATCCGGTGGTCAAATCAAAATTTACTTGTCCCTACTTTAAAGTTCCGGAAGATGAAATCATTTGGGTTCTCGATATTTTACGTCATGCACCTACACAAGAAGGTGCAAAAATGCTGATTGAAAAAAATAAGATATTATATAAAAAAGCATTTGAAGTTGGGGGAACGATGTATCCTGTCGGTGCAATTTCTCTAGATCAAAATGATTGGAAAAAACATTTTGGCGCTCTTTGGCCGTCTTTTGAGCAGTTAAAAAAAGAATACGACCCTTTATTTCTTTTAGGAAAAGGATTGAATATTTTCCAGTAAATGGGTAGCAGCGATCAGCCGCCGCTCCCTTGCCCGCATAAGCATTAGACCTCTTGCATAATTCGCTTTGATGGAATTATGCAAGAGGTCTATTAAGCTAAAAGATTATGCAAATTAGCGATTTATCGCTAATTTGCATAAATTTGTTCTTTAAGCGATTGAGCCTGATTACAGATTGTTACTTCGTAAAGACCGTCTTTTAGGTCCATCACCACGTAGCACATCTTTAGAATGCAGAAGTTCTACAGCCTCAGCTGAATCCTTCACCTTAGAAGCACTACGCGCTAACATTTCTTCTTCAAATTCAGTGAGTACGATTTCTCTCAGTCCAGTTTCTCTCCATTTTGATAAGGGAGAACATGCTATTGAAATGTTACGAGCCAGTGCCAGCGCATCCAACAGAGCCTGATTTGCACCTTGTCCTTTAAAGGGGCTCATAGGGTGAGCTGCATCTCCAATCAAAGTAACTGCCCCAGCTTTTTCCAAAAATTGCGACTTGAGTAATTCTCGGTCGTACACGGGATAACCTGAAATGTGTGCAGAAGGGGTTGCTGATAAAATTTGAGGAATGGGCTTATGCCACTGTGCTCTACGACACGCTTCTTCTTTAAGGGCCTGAGATCCTTGTGCACTCAAGGCCTTAGCTTCTTCTTCGGGCATGGGGAAACTAAGTTGCCACATTATCGAATCTAATGAATAAGGCATCATGTAGATTCGCTCCTGGCCATTGACGGTTTGAAACACGGTGGCTGAGTCGAGCAAAGAACTCTCAACACCCTTAAGAGCCTCTAAAGAACAAATACCCAAAATTACCACATAATCCAGGTAACGTAAAGGGGTCATATCCTCACCAATCAACAAGCCGCGCACAACACTGCGAATACCATCGGCACCCACTACCAAATCTGCCTTTGCATTCTTCATCTCTCCGTCAACTTGAAAGCTCAGATCAACACTTTTATCTTCACATTGTTTAAAACCAACTAAGCGATGCCCCCACTGCACGGCATTATGGTCGCCCAATTGCTCAAGCAACGCTAAGCGCAGGGCTTGCCTCGGGATATGCACATTTATGCGCTTTGGAGACTTTTTAACGTTTGAATGAGTCCTCAATCCCCATTCAGTAATTTCTTTTCCATCTGTTGTATGCACCACATGGCGAGTCGTTTTGCTCCCGTCTTTTAAAGAGAAGAGACCCAATCCTTTAATTGCGTTACTTGCTTGTTGCAAGGTAAGTCCATAACCCTGAGCCCTTGCATCGAAGCTGTCATCGCGCTCATAAAGGGTAAATGGAATGCCCCGATGCAAACAAGCAACAGCCAGCGCCACGCCTCCAATTCCTGCACCAATAATTGCTACATGTGGATAGTTTTCAGCATCTGCTACGGGGTCACTAGAAGCCTGAATCAGACCAGATCCACTGCAATGATCACATAAATATTGAGTAATCTTAGGGCGAACCGAAGCCTTTCCTTCACTCTTATTTTTTTCAAATTCCTTAATTGCTATTTGGTAGCGAAGTCTTGCATTTTTGCGGAGCTTCAAGTTTTTTTTGCCGCATCCATCACATTTCGGGCAAATAGTCCAGTAAGCCTTGTTATCTTTTGGGATATTCATAAGGACTTTCCTTGACGTTGGGGGCGTTCTCTGCTTATCTGCTCATAGTACTTATCGCGAACATCTTGAAAAAATCCATCGTAAGCTTTTTCCAATAAGAGCTTTAATTCTTTAACGCAAGGATAACCCGGATTTAATTGGTATATAGTCCTTCCAGTTGAATATTGGAGTTTTGGGCTCGCTTGAAAGCTCCCGCGGTTGAGAGATCGTAAAAGGCATAGTATTAAATCAATACAATGCCTCTTGCGATCTCTCAACCCCGGGGCTTTGAAGCAGCCCAAAAGTCCAAGATTCAGCTGGAAGCAGTATAGGAATGTCTTTCCTTTTCGTTGACTGTTGGACGCCCCCCCTTTTCCAATCTGGCTAGCCCGAGTTTACGAGTTATGAAGACACATCTGACGCAATCTTTTGGTCCACAATCAATTATAATTTTTCGCGATTTTTTGAGAACAAAAAATTAATTGTCCTTTTTGGTGTCCTTGGTGTCGTTATGGTCCTTTTGTCCTTTAGAAGCTATCCAAGTAAAATTTTCGTTCAATTTCGAGTTCTTTTCGCGTCGATTTGAACGATTTTGGAGAAATTTATCGCTCGTTAATGAGGTCTTAATTTTAAGTGATTATAATGAAATACAGTTTAAAGATTATCATGGGGGTTTTTATGAGGATTGAAAGTTCATTTCAAACCAGGAAACCCCAAGATCGTTCATGGCTAGAAGCCGTTTCCGATGTTTTGTTATATGCTCCTAGTCGCATGTGGAAAGGACGGTCTGTTTCTGTAAAGATTGAGAATAAAAAAGTCAAAGAAACCCTAGAAAAAACCAACAGTCTTGTAAACTATGTCGATGAAAATAACAAAAAAATACATTTTCCCGGTCTCTGGCTATTAGGGATAGTTGTGGGGGGAATTGTCACCTCACCCCTTCTCTTGTTGGGCTGGTGTTGTAAAAAAGCAGCCATCTCGCAAGATCTAAAAGCAAAACAGTATTATGATCTAATGGATGCGGTTTTTAAAGAAGATGAACTCATTCAATTACAGAAGGATGTCCAAACTCGCTTAGATAAATGCACTGACACTATCAAAAATAATGAGAAGCATAAGAAAGAGATAGAAGATGATGCTTTTGGTGTGCATGAAGGGCATTTTGAAGGAGTTTTTCTTGATGAATCGTACGAGATTAATTGGAAAACTCCGATTAAAAGAGAGTTTTATTTTTGCGGATTGATAACGTATAGTCAAGACTATTATAATTCGCAGCAAAAAGGATTACAAACACTATCTGAAATTCTTACGAACAAAATGGAACAGATCAAAGAGGAACTAGAAAAAATTAAACAGACTAAACAGACAGATGAAACCTCTCTTTTTAAACAGACAGATGAAACATCCCTTTCTGGCGGGGATATAGAAATGCGGAGTAATGTGAATCACGAAACAAAATGAGAGCACTTCTTGCACCATTTGCTAAAAAAGTCGGGATCGGCACTTTATTAAGTAGCATGAATTCTATATACCGAAACAACTTCAAAATTTGGTTTTTGAGCTGCGCGAAAGCTCCCGCGGTTGAGCGATCGTAAAAGGCATAGTATTAATTCAATACAAAGCCTTTTACGATCGCTCAACCCCGGGACTTTGGCGCGCTCAAAAGCCAAATTTTGAAGTTGTTTCGGTATATACACATCGTGATTCAAAATTTTGCCTAATGAAAGTTTCTTCTAAAGCAAAAAATTAACGATGGAAACGATATAATGATATAATGATTGAACAAAAGACCATCGATTGCGTGTGTTGGTGCCCTT
>JANWJE010000111.1 GCA_025451995.1 Parachlamydiaceae bacterium
AAGGGCACCAACACACGCAATCGATGGTCTTTTGTTCAATCATTATATCATTATATCGTTTCCATCGTTAATTTTTGCTTTAGAAGAAACTTTCATTAGGCAAAATTTTGAATCACGATGTGTATATTTAACACTAGTTCTGGATTTGTTATGTTTTTAATTGAATTAATTTAAAATAAATCATAAAATCGTTCTTTTCTTTAAAAAGATTTTGAAATGAATAATGTTAAATTAACAGAAAAACACTTTTTTTTAGACTATACGGAGTTAGACAAACATGAAGCCGGGGATAATGCAGCAGATCGTTGTTATATTTGTTACAATGAATTGAATCATTCTGAGGCTAAGACAAAGGTTGTTTATCATAAGTGTTTAAATGATGATGCTGGTCATGGGTTGAAGCATCCAAGCTGCTTGCCATGCTTAAAGGAGAGGATAGAAAGTCATTCCAGCCTTCTAATTAGACAATTTCGTACAGTTGAATTCGAATTTAAATGCGATATATGCAACGCTCCTTTTGATAAGGAGAAATTGGAAACATTATTAGGGGTGAAACTCGAGGTGCGGAAAATCCAAATTGAAGGATGGGGAATTAAGATAGAGATAATTGCAACGAAAATTGATGAAACTCGAATATTTAGGTTAAAAAGAGCAATCAATCTATTAAAATCGGCTGATGTTTTAGCAGGCTTAGCTATAACCTGTTTCTGCGCGTCGTCGATATTTGGAAGGTTCGATGATCTGAATAAATTTTCTGATTTCAGAGAAGATATGAGTTGTCAAAATTATCAATGGGCTAATGACTTTTCGAATCACTTGTGGACATGTGGAGTCTACTCAATTTGCGCTACCTCGGCGTTAAAAATAATTGGTTTTACCATTCTTATGCGACAGCTTTTTTTTAGACATTCATAGTAGACCTCCTTAAACATTAATCATTTGCTGACACTATAGTTTAAAGAATTATTCGAGGAGAGATGATGGAACCGACCGGTCCACATTTAAATATAAATCAAAATCAAGGCGTTCCCATCGAAAAGGTAAAAAATGCAAAGACTGAAGAAGAAGCAGAGAAAGCTGCTGAAAAACGTTTGAGTGGCTTTATAGAAAGTCTATTTAAGGAAAAAACTGCTCAAAACATTAGTATAAGTATATTTGAAAGATTGAAAGACTGGAAAGATTATTTTGTTAGTCTGTTTTATCCAACTTCTCAGATTTCCGGAAAAAGTGACCTCGAAAAATTACCATCCGAATTAATGGGAATTATTGCGAACGATCTACATTTAGCTCCCAAAGATTTAGGGAAACTGAGCGCGGCGAGCAAGGCCTTGAATACAAGTGAAGCACTGGCAGAAGGAAAAATAAAAGCATCTATTATAGGCGCTGAAGCGTACAAAAGGCTGCTTAACGTAGAAGTAGACGATCTGCCTATCCCGCGAGAATTAATAGAATACCTTAAACGTCCATCAGTCATTGATTCAAAGGTTTCGACAATGGCAAAAACAATGGTTGTTTTGATTCCAAAGACGATGAAAACAGAAGATGACGAAGCGCCCAAGCCCACCACATTGAAAAGTTATAGAGAGATTATTGAAAAGGTCATGAAAGAAAAATTTGATAGCAATTTTGATGGATATATCAACGATCAAATTCTTGAAGAGTATGGCGATAGTGAAATAAAAGAATCATTTTATTTGGTGATGACCACTGAAGTTTTGCCGGGGACGATATTTCAGCCTTATGTTAAACAACTAGAAATTGCTCAAAAATATGGCTATGAAGCCCCCTCTATTTTACCTGCTTTGATTGGAATCACCATGCGTTTCCTTAAGACAGGAGTGACCCGCTATGGGCAAGAGCCTGCGGTGTATACCCGTTGCAGTGAAGTTGTAGAGGATTATCAAGTAGTTATTGGTTGGATTGGCACCTCGGGCTTCTGCGTGTTCAGCAATTTCTGCGGCTATTTCAGCGTTGGTTTGGCCGGGGCGGGGCCGCGGTCGTTCTTTTAGGGCATTAGACCTCTTGGATAAGCCGGAAGGGTGAATCTTTTGTACGCTCAGAGCAAACTTTCAAAAGGAATAAGATGACTAAAAAAATCTTCAGATTTGATATTACTTGATAATTCGCCTTCATATATTAACACAGGGCGTACTGAAGTTGTTTTTGGGATTTTTATCTTGCAAATTTTCTCTTTAACCTCATCAATCACATTCAATGGAATTTGTTTGCGAAATTTAATTTCACAGACATACATCGTGTGGCGTGTTTGAATTAAAAGATCAATTTGACATGCTTCCATTCTTTGAGTTTTATGTTGAAAGTAGGGAGATATACTTAACACGGAAGTTGGAGGGATTTGCAGGATGCGTTGGATAGTGGTTAAATTGTTTAAGACTAAGTTTTCAAATTGCAATCCCATAATGGTTAACCATTCGGGCAGTTCCTCTAAGTGTAAGTCGCGATAAATCCCTTGATCGATCAATTGCTTCTTCGGTTCAATATAGTTGATGTAAAAGCGGAGATAATTGTCCTTAAGGCGATATTTATAAAGTTTAGTTCTTTTAAGGTTTCCATTCCAAACATAATCGCGAGAAAGAAAACCGGATTGTTGCAATACAGTGAGCATTTTGCTGAATCCACCTGTTTGGGCAATACCAAGCCGTTTGCAAATTTCTGTTTGATCAAGATTGCCATGTGATAGAACCTGAATAATTCTTTTATAATCGTCTGCGCGACGACCAAAAATATCTCCAAAGATTTTATCAAATTCCTCAACTAAAATTCCTCCCTTACTAAAACACATTCTCTTAATATTTTGTTCAGCTGTTTGTTCCGGCTGAATTTCCTCCAAATATCTGGGAACTCCGCCTGTTACACACAAGATCTTGAACTTTTCATAAGAGGAAATCATTTTATTTCCCCAAAATTTATTGGCGTCATAAAGGGGCATTTCCTCTAGATTAATAGTTAACGAAACTCTGCCCATAAATCCTTTATCATTAAGGATATTATCTTGTATCCACGAAGAGACTGAGCCACAAAGAACAAGGATAAGTTCGCTGTTCTTCTTGAATTTCGTATCCCAAACGCCTTTTAATTTTGCAGCAAAATCTTGATCTCGACCAGCCATCCATGAGATCTCATCTAGAAAAATAATCACGCGGCCCTCAGATGTCAACCCGGCCAATGTGGTAAGAGCATGATTCCAATTGTCGAATTTCATTGCAGGAATGTTGAATTTTAGCCCCATAAGTTCACCAAAATGATCAAGTTGATCCTTATTAGTGAGTTGGTCTCTCGGCGCTAAACCATAAAATTCGAGAAATCGAGTATGTTCACCAAAATGTTCAATTAAAGTGCTCTTTCCAATACGTCGGCGTCCACAACATACGATGATTCCCGCGATTTTGCGCTTTTTGAATTCTTTTAACTGTACTAATTCTTCTTCGCGGCCAATAAACATTTTATTTTCTTTCAATTCATTGACGTAAAAATAACAATAAGATAATTTAAAGTCAATTTATTTGGTCAAAATGATGACTTGAAAACATCGGTATGTAAATTCTAAGCATTTTATTTACACTCTTTATTAAACATTAATCATTTGCTGATAGAATGGCTTAAAGAATTTTTTTTCGGAGAGATGATGGAACCGATCGGTCCAAATTTAAATCTAAATCAAAATCAAGGCGTTCCCATCGAAAAGGTAAAAAATGCAAAGGCTGAAGAAGAAGCACAGAATGCTGCTGAAAAATGTTTGAACAACTTTATAGAAAGTCTATTTAAGGAAAAAACTGCTCAAAACATTGCTATAAGTATATTTGAAAGATTGAAAGACTGGAAAGACTATTTTGTTAGTTTATTTTATCCAACTTCTCAGATTTCCGGAAAAAATTACTTCGACGAATTACCACCCGAGTTAATGAGAATTATTGCAAAAGATTCACATTTAACCCCAAAAAATTTAGCACAATTGAGCGCGGCGAGCAAGGCATTGAATACAAGTGAAGCGCTGGCAGAAGGAAAAGCATCTATTATAGGTGCAGAAGAGTACAAAAGGTTACTTAACGTAGAAGTAGAAGATCTGCCCATCCCGCGAGGTTTAATGGAATACCTTAAAAGTCCATCAGTCATTGATCCAAAGGTTCCGACAATGGCAAAAACAATGGTTATTTTGATTCCAAAGACGATGAAAACAGAAGATGACGAAGTGCCCAAGCCCACCACATTGAAAAGTTATAGAGAGATTATTGAAAAGGTGATGAAAGAAAAATTCGGTAGTAAGTTTAATGGATATATTGACGATCAAATTCTTGAACAGTATGGCGATAGTGAAATAAAAGAATCATTTTATTTGGTGATGACCACTAAAATTTTGCCCGGAACACGAAGTCAGCCTTATCCTAAACAACTAGAAATTGCTCAAAAATATGGCTATGAAGCCCCCTCTCTTTTGCCTGCTTTCATTGGAATCACCATGCGTGTCCTCAAGGCAGGAGTGACTCGCTATGGGCAAGATGGGCAAGATCTTTTGATGTATACACATTGCAAGGAAGTTATAGCTGGTTATCAAACAGTCGTTGGTTGGGTTGGCGCCAGCGGTTTCCACGTGAACAGCAGCAACTTCGTCTGCTATTGGCTCACTGGTTTGGCCGGGGTGAGGCCGCGGTCGTTTTTTTAGGACATTAGACCTCTTGTATAATTTCATTTATTTGCTAAAATGAATCTTTTTGGCGTCTTTATTGCCAAATTTTTCGACCATATTTCCTTCAGTATGCTCTCAAAATTTGGCAATAAATCCATCCAAAAATCTCCCATTTTAGCAAACAAAGCAAGTTATGCAAGAGGTCTATTGGTCTTTGGAAACTTTGCCTTTTGGCTTTTTGGCCTTGGCTGAGATTTTTTTCATTCGTCTTTTTTACCCAATAGATATTTTTTAATGCAGAGATATTGCTCTGCTCCCAATGGTGCAGGAATTCATCTTTTGTTTCGATTAAGGCAATTTACTCTTTTGTCAAACAGATTTAAAGAGATCTCCCAATGTAACCTCCTGGGAAATTAACTCGTTATAATGCTTTGATGATTTCAATCCAGCACTCGTAATCATCACAAGAAATATTTGTTTCTTTGTTCTTGTCTGCTGTTGATACACCTCTACCTTTTTCGCAAGGGCGTGTGCATAAACTTTATCAATAGTAAATGGCTGCATTGAGTATTTGATTTCGCAAACAGTAATCGCTTGATCTGGTCGATCAAATAACAAATCTATCTGCGCTCCAGTTCCATCCTTTTTTTCTTCAGGATTCTGGCGTGGAACATATCTCCATGATCCGGACTCAGATCCTGGATCGATATTTAATGCTTTTTTGATTTGGGCGATATGTTTATTACAAACGGCTTCAAATGCATATCCCGACCAACTTTTCCAACTAGACGACTGTGATTTTGAAAGCCAGTATCCTGGACTTTGGTCTCGATTGCGTATCGCTGTAATTCGTGATTCCAACCAATGGATATAGAATAATGTGTACTCATCGATCACCTTATAATACAACCCCTTATCAGAGTGCCCATGCGGCAGAAAACTAACAATAAAGCCTGCCTCCTCCAATTCTTTTAGACGACGTGTGGCGCCTCCACCACTCGACATTTTAATTTCTCGAATCAATTGAGCTTGGCCTATGCCATAGCGGTGGTTGGCGATAATACGGATGATGTCTATATGTGCTGAAGACTCTTTGAATAAAGAGGAAAACAGGCGGTCAAACTCATTTACCAAAGCACCATCTCTCCTAAAAAATAATTCTTCGATACATTGTTGGGCAGATAATCCTTTTTCAACCAAAGATAAATAATGTGGTATTCCACCCAAGACCATATAGAGATCTAAAACTTGGCGATCATTTAGTTTATTACCAAGGTCCGCCAGATATGTCTTAGTGTCATGTAAATTCAATGGTTCTAATATCATTGTTCTTGTTACACGATTGTGAAGACCACCTTTATTATTAACAATTTTGTCGATTATCCAAGATGCTGAAGACCCACATATGATTAACTTTAATCTCGGATCGTGAGTCCAATGCCTATTCCAAAAATATTCCAGTGCGCTAAGTAATCCTGAACGTTTTGTCGCCATCCACGGAAATTCATCAAAAAAAAGAACAATTTTCTTTCGTTTTGATATTTGCAACATTGCTTTTGTCAAGGCCTCGAAAGCGTCTGACCATGTTTTATAGGGGACAATAGATATACCTTCATAAAAGATTGTGCTAATTTGTTTTGTAAATTGTTCTAGTTGTTCCTTCAGTTTCCCTTCTTGGATCCCAGTAACATAAAAAAACAGGCACGGCTTCTTCTCGAAAAAATTTCTCACAAGAAACGTTTTTCCAACCCGCCGCCTACCGTATAGCGTCAAAAATTCGGACTTTTCGGTTGTAAAGAGTCGATCCAAAATAAGTTGTTCTCTTACACGTCCACTGATTTTATTTGCTTGTTTTTTTGATAATTTCATAGTTAAAACACTCTACATATGTATTTGAAATGGCTCTTTGTGTGGAAACGCCATTTATAATAAGTTTATAATTGGCGCGTTAACAAAAATATTGCATAAATGTTAAATAGGAAGCAATAGAAAAAAATGGATTATTTTAATGATGAGTGGTTCCTAGTTTATCTTAAAAAGACTTCATGTGCAAATGCGCCAATTATATATGCATTATAGTTAGCGCGTTAGCAAATATAGTAAAGTTGCAACATTTTTGAAAAAAATAAATCCATTCAAGCACAAGATCGTCTAAACATCTCGAAACGAATCACCTTCTCTCTATGCCTACCCCTCCCCGCCTTGCACTTACATACTCTTTATTAAACATTAATCATTTGCTGATACTATGGTTTAAAGAATTTTTTGAGGAGAGATGATGGAACCGACCGGTCCAAATTTAAACACAAATCAAAATCAAGGCGATCCCATCGAAAATGCAAAAAATGCAAAGGCTGAAGAAGGGGCACAGAAAGCTGCTGAAAAACG
>JANWJE010000112.1 GCA_025451995.1 Parachlamydiaceae bacterium
ATTTGCTAAAACGAATCTTTTTGGCGTCTTTATTGCCAAATTTTTCGACCATATTAAACACAATATGCTCTCAAAATTTGGCAATAAATCCATCCAAAAATCTTTCATTTTATCAAATAAAGCGAATGTTGCAAGAGGTCTAATATTTAGCGGGCGATGAGGCTCGAACTCACGACCCTCACGTTGGCAACGTGATGCTCTACCACTGAGCTACGCCCGCAAAAGATTGAATCAATATAAAGAAGGAATATTATTTGTTCAAGCCTATATTTTTATAACCCTGTCCCTGCCTGCCCAGAACAAAAATTAAACGCAAAGGTGCAAAGGCGCAAAGGGGCTAAATTTTTTCGATTGCTTTTTTCCAAAAGCACTCGATGAGTTTGATTTGCAGTTGCTATTTTTTGTGTTTTCTTTGCGCCTTTGCACCTTTGCGTTTAATTTTTGTTCTGGGTAGAGGTGCGGCCAGGGGCAGGTGTTTTGGGTTATGTATAATATCCATACTTGTAATTATTTCGATAAAAAGAGTAAAAGAAGGTGTTTTGAATTCTTAAGAGTAAAAGATGTTAAATTTCCGAAAACTTAAGCATGATATTTCTCCTTCCATTTTGAAAGAGGGGAAAAATTTACACGATAAGAACATGGTTGAATCAGTAAAAATTATTGATTTAACCCCAGACATTGTTCGGTTTATTTGTCGTGTGATGGGAAGTTTTGATCATTGTTATCAGTCAGAACTTGAAATTGAACGGCATGAGTCTGTCATTATCAGCTCAGATTGCGACTGCACCTATAAATACGATTGTCAACATTTAGCAGCTGTTTTGTTCTATTTAGAGAATCATTATAATGAACTCGTCGTCGCCTACTCTAAGGAAACGGATTTGGAGAGGGCTACTCATGTCGATGACCAAGAAAAAGCTCGGTTGCTTGAAACTTTTAAAGATGCTGAGCATAAGGAACATGCAAGAAAAGATCGCAAATTTCAAAAAGAGCTCCTCGAAGAATACATTCATGCTTCCGAAATTTTAGGCCAATCTTCTTTTTTTCTTCCTGAAGAAGATTTTATTCAAGATAAAGCAGAACTCGCGGTGATTTTTAATCCTCTATGCAACAAGGGGGAGTGCGATCAAATTGAAATTCAGCTCGCTCTGAGGCTTCCTTTTAGATCAAAATCATTAAATATCAATAATATTAAACAGTTTTTAGATGCAATTAGATATAACGAGGCAATTTTTATAGGAAGTAAGCGTTATTTTTTTTCTATGAATTCTTTTGATGAAGCGAGTGCAAAAATTTTAAAATTAGTTCTCGATTTTGCTCGAATACCGGATTTAAAAAATGAGAAGCAGCAAAGAGTCGCTCTTATAGAATTGGAGGCTTTTGGAACACTTTTGGCAACAGCTTACGAACTCGTAGAAAAGCGTTTCACTTCAATCAAACAACATGACATGGAATTGCACGCATTGCCTTGTATCTACTGTGGAACGATTGAAGACCCTTTAAAATTTTCTAATTCCCCTGCACTTCTTAGATTTGAACTTAACTACTTAGAAGTTTCTGCGCCAAAAATTTTGCTTAATACACAAATTGTATTGCAAGACGCAGTGATTTCTTCAGAGGATGCTTTAATTTTTGAATGTGCGCGGCCCGGAATGATTTATCAAAATGTCTATTTTGTTTTTCGTTCAAACATTAAAAGAAAACACCTGCGGAATTTAGGCGCTATTCGGAATATGACAATTCCGGAACCTCTTTTTGGAACTTTTGTTGAGAACGCTCTTGTCGAATTGAGTCGCTATGCACAAATCACAAATAAGGAAATGATCGAGCGTTTTGTGACATTGCCTTTTGTTGAAAAAGTTAAAGCAGAATGCGACATCCACTATTTAAATGGAGAACTCGAAGTTTCCATCCATTTTGTTTACGGCAATTTTAAAGTTCCCTTAGCAACCAATAAGCTCAGCGTTGAGCATTTATTAATGTTTGTGTCGCCTGAAGGAATATTGGCTAGAAATTTGACGGAAGAACAAAAAATTGCCGATAATTTATTTCAAGATTTTATCTACGACCCGGTCGAAGGTGTTTTTTCAGCGAAAAGTGAAAAAAAGATCGTTGAATTTATGACCGAAGTGATCCCGGCTTACCAGCATTGTGTTAAATTTAATTGTCCTGAAAATCTTCTCGATCAATTTATTTATGACAATTCTGTATTTAAGCTCAATTTAAGGGAAACTTCAAGGATTGATGCCTATGAGGTTGAAGTCATCGTAGAAGGCTATTTGAATGGGGTAACGGTCGATCTTCTGTGGGATTGTTTGTCTTCTAAGCGGGCGTTTATTGAACTTGCTTCTAATAAAAGCGGGAAAAAAAAGGGGAAAGGTGAAGATAAAAGCGCAAATAAAATCTTGGTTCTCGATTTAGAAAAGTTAGCACCCATTGTCCAAATTTTAGATGAAATGGGAATCAATGATTTAAATAATCACATTGAATTGCGACCGTTATGGAGCTTAGCAAGTTTAGGTGTTGAATTTTTTGATCACTCGCCTATTGAAATCACCATTTCTCCAAAACTCACGCAAATGCAGCAGCAAATGCTCGGCCATATTCCCTATGAAATCTGTCAGATTCCCACACAAATCCAAGCCTCGCTTAGAAATTACCAAATTGACGGGATTCAATGGTTGAATCGACTAAGACGCATGCATTTAAATGGTGTTTTAGCAGATGATATGGGCCTTGGAAAAACATTACAGGCAATCACAACGTTAACCCAATATATCTCAGAGAATCCGGGGGGGTTATCGATTGTTGTTTGTCCCACTTCTTTAGTTTACAATTGGAAGGAAGAATTTACTAAATTCAATCCAAATATCAAAGCGCTAGCAATTGATGGAAATCCAAACTATCGTAAAAAGCTATTATCTGAAGCTAAAGACCATGACATCATTATCACTTCCTATACTCTTTTGCAGAAAGATATCGAATTTTATAAATCGTTTCCCTTTGGCTATGCCATCTTGGATGAGGCTCAGCACATCAAAAATCGGGGGACTCGAAATGCACAATCGGTCAAGAGTATCCAAGCTGCCCATCGCCTTATCCTAACCGGTACACCTATAGAAAATTCTTTAGATGAGTTGTGGAGTCTTTTTGACTTCCTCATGCCCGGATTGCTGAGTTCGTATGATCGTTTTGTCGAAAAGTACATCCGCTTCCCCTCAGCGAATCAACACTCTAATAAAAATTTGGATAATTTGAGGAGAAAGGTCGCTCCCTTCATTTTAAGAAGAATGAAAAAGGATGTTTTATCCGATCTTCCTCCTGTTTCTGAAATTATCTATCACTGTCATCTTTCAGAGATTCAACAAGAATTGTATCGGGCTTACGCAGCTTCGGCAAGAGAAGAACTTTCACAATTAGTGAAGAAGGAAGGGTTTGATCGTGTGCAAATTCATGTCCTTGCCACTTTGACCCGTTTGAAGCAAATTTGCTGCCATCCGGCCATTTTCGCTAAAGATCATCCTGAAAATGGCGATTCTTCCAAATATGATATGTTGCTAGAACTTCTGCAAACATTAATAGGAGGAAGGCATAAGACTGTCATTTTCAGTCAATATACGCGGATGTTGAATATCATGAGAGAAGATCTACAAAAGCAAGGAATCCGCTTTGAATATTTGGATGGATCGAGCAAAAATCGATTAAGCATTGTAAAAAAATTCAACGAAGATCAAAATATCCCTATTTTTTTGGTTTCT
Source organism: Parachlamydiaceae bacterium (assembly GCA_025451995.1). Taxonomy (GTDB): domain Bacteria; phylum Chlamydiota; class Chlamydiia; order Chlamydiales; family Parachlamydiaceae; genus JANWJE01. The sequence continues at coordinate 3,759 of JANWJE010000112.1, forward strand.
CTAAAGGCTGGTGGCTCAGGATTAAACCTTGTTGGGGCAGATACGGTCATCCATTATGATATGTGGTGGAATCCCGCCGTTGAAAATCAAGCGACAGACCGGGTGCACCGTTTAGGGCAAAAACAATCTGTCTCTTCATATAAGTTGATTACTTTGAATACGATAGAAGAAAAGATTTTAGAGCTTCACAACCGAAAAAAAAGTTTAGTCAAAGATGTCGTTAGCAGAGATGAGGATATGATGGCAAAACTGACATGGGAAGAGGTATTAGAATTATTACAAACATGAGTCTAAAGATTACAGGCAATGAAAAAGCAACATAAAAACAGTTTTAAAGGAATGGTTGAACAGTTTGGCCGTTCGGCATTTGGTCATTTGAATCGTTTTCGTGGAGTTTTTTCCAATGATATCGGGATAGACCTAGGAACAGCGAACACACTTGTTTTCGTGCGAGGGAAGGGAATTGTTTTAGCAGAACCCTCCGTGGTGGCCGTCGATTCCATGACGAATGAAGTGCTGGCTGTTGGACATAAGGCCAAGGCCATGCTTGGAAAAACACCAAGAAAAATTCACGCCGTAAGGCCTATGAAAGATGGCGTCATCGCCGACTTTGAAATTGCTGAAGGGATGTTAAAAGCATTAATTAGACGTGTGACACCTTCCCGCAGCTTATTTAGACCAAAAATTTTGATAGCCGTCCCCTCGGGAATTACCGGCGTTGAAAAACGAGCCGTTGAAGATTCGGCCCTCCATGCCGGCGCTCAGGAAGTCTTTTTAATTGAAGAACCGATGGCTGCTGCAATCGGTGTGGATCTTCCCGTGCACGAAGCGAGTGCGAGCATGATTATCGATATCGGCGGGGGAACGACCGAGATTGCCATCTTATCTCTCGGCGGAATTGTCGAGTCGAGGTCTTTAAGGATTGCCGGTGACGAATTTGATGAGTGCATCATCAATTACATGCGCAGAACTTACAATTTGATGATCGGCCCAAGGACTGCTGAAGAGATAAAAATTACGATTGGATCCGCTTACCATTTGGGAAATGAATTAGAAATGGAAGTGCGCGGTCGGGATCAGGTTGCAGGCCTTCCCGTCACCAAAAGGATCAATTCTGTTGAAATCAGAGAATGCTTGGGGGAGCCGATTCAACAAATTGTTGAGAGTGTGAAATTGACTTTGGAAAAATGCCCGCCAGAACTTGCAGCGGATTTAGTGGAAAGAGGGATGGTTTTAGCAGGTGGGGGAGCCTTGATTAAAGGGTTGGATAAAGCCCTCATTAAAGAGACCGGACTTCCTGTGATTGTTGCACCTAACCCTCTTTTGGCTGTCTGTTTAGGAACTGGAAAAGCATTGGAATATCTCGATAAATTCAAAAGAAGAAAGTCGTTGTGAATCGAAAAATTGATGACTGGATCAATGAGTTTGCAGATCTTTGTGAGCCCAATGACATTCATTATTGCGATGGGTCTTTAGAAGAATACCAACGTCTCTGTCAACTGATGGTTAAGCAAGGGACGATGATCCCTTTAAATCCAAACCTTCGCCCCAATAGTTTTTTATGCCGCTCCGACCCAAGTGATGTCGCGCGCGTAGAGCAATGCACGTATATTTGCTCCGAAAAAGAAAAGGACGCCGGACCCACAAATCATTGGCGCGATCCCCAAGAGATGAAAGCCTATCTAAAAAAAATTTTTAAAGGGTCTATGCGAGGAAGGACGCTCTATGCGGTTCCTTTCAGCATGGGGCCTTTAGGATCCCCTTTATCTGGCTTTGGGATTGAATTGACCGATTCCCCATACGTCGTTTGTAATATGCGCTTAATGACGCGGATGGGCCGCCCCGTATGGGATTTATTAAAGACGCATGATTTTGTCCCCTGCCTCCATTCAGTTGGGAAGCCATTAAAACCCGGGGAACAAGATGTTCCATGGCCCTGCAATCAAGAAAAAACCATTGCCCATTTTCCGGAAACAAGGGAAATTTGGTCATTTGGCAGCGGCTATGGAGGCAATGCTCTCCTCGGTAAAAAATGTTATGCGCTCCGTATCGCCTCAGTGATTGCCCGCGATGAAGGATGGCTCGCAGAGCATATGCTCATTATGGGTGTGACTAACCCGGAAGGGGAGAAAAAATACTTTGCAGCAGCTTTTCCAAGCTCTTGTGGAAAAACAAACCTCGCCATGTTGACACCTACTCTTCCCGGTTGGAAAGTTGAAACTGTTGGCGATGATATTGTCTGGATGCGTTTTGGAAAAGATGAAAAGTTATATGCCATTAACCCGGAAGCCGGTTTTTTTGGCGTCGCGCCGGGAACGTCCATGAAATCAAACCCAAATGCCATGCGATCTCTCAATGAAAACGCCATTTTTACAAATGTCGCTTTAACTGACGAGGGAGACGTTTGGTGGGAAGGAATGACTCCTAAAACACCCCCTCATGCTATTTCATGGCTAGGAAAAGATTGGACCCCGGAATCAGGGGAAAAAGCAGCTCAATCAAATTCTAGATTTACGGTATCTGCTGCACAATGCCCTGTCATCGATCCTCAATGGGAAAATCCAGCAGGCGTCCCCATTTCAGCGATACTTTTTGGCGGTCGGAGATCATCGACGATTCCGTTAGTCTGTGAGGCGTTTAATTGGCAGCATGGGACTTTTTTGGGAGCGACGATTTCTTCAGAAACAACCGCCGCCGCTGTCGGTGATGTTGGAAAACTTCGGCACGATCCCTTTGCCATGCTCCCCTTTTGCGGCTATAATATGGGGGATTATTTTAAACATTGGTTAAATCTCGGTGCCAATCATGCAAGTTCTTTTTTACCTCGCATTTATGCTGTTAATTGGTTTAAAAAAGATGCCGAGAGCAATGCAAAAAGCAACTACTTATGGCCGGGGTTTGGCGAGAATTGCAGAGTATTAAAATGGATATTTGAGCGGACATCCGGTAAAGAACATGCAAACCCCTCTCCTATCGGGTATTTACCGGCCAAAGGCGCAATCGACACTGCAGGTTTAGATTTGAGCAATGGAGCATGGGATCAATTATTTTGCACTGATAGCGATGAATGGAAAAAAGAAGCGGATGGAATAGAAAAATATTTTAACTTATTTGGCGAACATCTTCCCCAAGAATTTAAAGAAGAACTCATTGATTTGAGAGAAAGACTTTGACAGACCCCACTTTGTTAATCAAGAAAATCCGCAATTTAAACTTGGCGCTCCTCCTAAGCGGAGCTGTCAATATTGGAATGTTAGCTTTTCTTCTCATCTGGTCGATGAGAGAGCATCCCCCCACACCTTATTGTGAATTAAAACCGGCGAGCACCGAAGAGCAGCAAATTCCCTTAGCTGATGAGAGGGGGGTGGGAGAGATGCTCATCCAGCTTTCTGATTATTCTTTTCCTGACCTCATCAAGTCGCTTTCCAATGCTCAATTAATAGAAAATGGATTTGCTGAAAGAGATTTAGCCCTTGCCTGTTTAGCTGCTCTTCACCAATTTGACCTCGAAAGGGCTTTATCAAAACAAGGTCAAACTCAACAAAAAAGACTCCTTGCTTGGAAGCCAAAAGGAAAGGAACAGACAATTTATTTGGAATTTTACCCCGATTTTACCGATAAAGAATTTGATCAAATCATCCTTTTTGCAAAAAGGGAAAAATGGCCTTTTAAAGCGGAAGGGCTATTTAAACGGCTGAAAGAACAAAAAAAGGAAAAACATTTCGATGAACATCTTCTCGAAACATTTATTTTAACACCTGAATTTTGGACATTAGAACTTATCTTTAACCGCACTTCCAATCGAGCGACCAATAAAGAAATATTAGCTGTGACTCTTGATGGAGATTGGCCCTTATTTAAACACTTTGTCGATCAGCAACGGCAGATTCACGATTTATCAGATGCAAGAAGGCAAAAATTTCTAATGGATTATTTAAAAGTTGGATCTCCGAATGCCGCCTTGTTATTATTAAAAACAGAGAGTGAATTTGCTCAAAAAAAACTGGACGATTCACAGGTGATCGCCATTTTGAACCTCATGCCTAAAGAATCTCCTGAAGCCCTTCAATTTGCTAAAGAAATGCTTGCCAGCCCTCGAAGTGCCAATGTTTGGCGAAAAACATCGGACTGGCTTTATTCTCAAGCGGGAGAAGAACTTCCGCCCAATTGGAGCCGCTATGCCGCTTTAGTCAAATTTGTCCCCGATAAAGCTTCTCTTGAACTTGTGTCTAAACCACAACCCCTCGCTGCTCCGGCCCCCATCGAGCAATCCTTGCCTATCAAAAAAAATATGGCTGTCGGTAAGTCATCGCCTAAAGTTTCTTCTAATGTTCTTCCCATTTTAGCCCCCGTTAAACCGGAGCCAAAAAAAGTGCCTCCACCTCAGACGATTGTATATGTTGTGCAAGAGGGCGATACCCTTTGGAAGATCTCGCAAAAATATGGCATCAAAGTGGATGAAATTAAAAAAGCCAATCAATTGAAATCCGATATTCTGAAAAAGGGGATGTCTCTAAAAATATCAAAAAGATAACAAACCTAGTCTTCGTGCGTGCGCATCTTACTGCTGTTAACTTTACTGCAAATGTTAAATTGTGGTAATATTAAGGAAAAAAAGGAGAAGTATATGAAACAACAGCACCATACGCCAAGTCGTCTCAATTTTGAATTTCCAGAAGAGGCTCGCAAAAATTTAAAGATACAAGCCATAAGATTGGGAGTAAGTGTACGTGAATTAGCAACTCAAGCGATTTTAGAAAAACTTGAAATTTTAGAACTTCAAGCAGACATGGAAGCCGCAGAACAAGCATTAAAACGACATGAAGCCAACGGAAGCAAAACAATTTCCCACGAAGAAATGATGAAAAAAGTAGGATGGGATGAACTATAAAATTCATTATGACATTGACCTTGGCAAAGCATTAGTAAAAATACCTAAACGCGATGTCAAATTTATAAAAGAAAAAATAGAAAGTTTATCAGAGCATCCAAGACCACATGGATCAATCAAACTCTCAGGAAAAGAATTGTATCGTATAAGACATGGCATTTATCGAATTATTTATAAAATTTTTGACGATCGTCTATTAGTGCTAATTCTCGATGTAGACGGAAGAAAAAATGTCTATAAGAAATAATTAAATGCCTCTTGTGATTCAAATCACGAGAGGTATAAAACCGTTTTTTAGACTTTAAAAGAATTAACCACACATTTGATTTGAGACCCAAGCTCACTGAGATTTATCCCTGAAATTTCTAAATCTTTGGCGCTTGATGCATTTTGGTTGATTGCTTCCTTAATATTATTCATGGCTGTGGCCATTTGTTCGACACTCAACAATTGTTGTTCGGTGGAAGTTTCTATTAGAGTTGCAGCTTCAGCTGACTCTATAACGTTTTCTGCAAGTGCTTGAATTGCTTTGCCTGCGATCTCTGTATGCAAAACACCCTCATTGATAACTTTTGTTCCTTCTCCCGTAGCTGCAACTGCATCATGAATGGCATTTTGAATATCATTGAGGATCCCACGCACTTGTTTTGTTGCTTGTTGCGATTGCTCGCTTAAACGTTTCATTTCCTGTGCGACAACGATAAAGCCTGCGCCGTGTTCCCCAGCTTTAGAGGCTTGTATGGCTGCATTGACCGAAAGAAGATTTGATTGTGCAGCTAAATCTTCAACCGTATCAATAATTTCCTTAATGGATTGTCCTTGCCCTGAGAGAATTTTCATACTGGTGAAAATTGCATCAGTTTGTTGCTTAATGCGCTCCATACCAAGGGCTACATTTGCAGCTGATTTTATCCCGTTTTGTGAGATTTGCTTTGCTTTCTCAGCTTCTTCAGAAACAACTTTTGCCTTTTGATTAAAAACGTGTGTCGTTTGGCGCATTTCTTCAAAAGCTACAGTTGTTTCGTTCACAGCAGCAGCTATTTCACTTGTATTAATCGTAAATTGGTTTGTTGAAGAAACGATTTCATTGGTTGATGAATCCAAAATATTAATTCCTTTAGCAAGTTCTTTAGTTATGATCCTTAAACTCTCGATCATTTTTACAAAAGCATTTCCTAGAATATCCTTACTGGACTGTGGTTGAACTTTTACTGTTAGATCTTTAGAAGCTATTTGGGTAGCTACATCGGCCATTTTTTTTAAAGACTTTGTCATATGTAAAAAAGTTTTAGTCAGAATGCCCACTTCATCGCTGCGTTTACTTATATCCAAATCAACGTTTAAATCCCCTGCAGAAATTTTCTCAGCAATTATTGATAGTTGTTTAAGTGGTTCTGCAATATTGCGCGTCAAAAAGAAAGCGATCAAGAAAAGAGAAATCAAAGTGATGATCGTTCCTAGGATGATTGTAATGATTTCCTTTTTAGCGCTCTCGTCTGCCTTAGTCGTTTGCTGCTGCAATAACGTTAATTCTTGATGTTCCAGCTCTTTCATGGATTGACGAATCTGATCCATGATTATTTTTCCTTTATCTGTTAAGATAACATTCTGAGCAGCTTCAAATCCCTTCGCTTCATTTTTTCTCAATTGAATCGTTTCTTCAAGTTCATCAAATTTTTTGTTAATTAAGGTTTCAATCACTCCTAGTTTTTCTTGTTCCTTTGGGCTGTGTTGCATTAACTCTTTAAGCACGCTTATATTTTGTTTGGTGCGGTCTAAAGCATTTAAATAAGGTTCCAGATAGTTTGCTCTACCAGTAATTATAAAACCTCTTTGGCCGGTTTCTGCATCTTTAAGGTTAGAAAGCAAATTGTTTAATCCTCCAATGATCGCATATTTATGGGCGATCTCTTTGGCTGTACGAGTCAAAGTAAATGTACTGCGCAATGAAATCACACCTATGATGATCAACATCAGCAACGCAAAACCAAATCCGGCGGAAATTTTCGATCCAACATTCCACTGCATAAAAAAGCCTCAAATATTAATCTTAATTTAAACTTTAATAGTTTTTCATTTTATTCTGATATTATTATTTTAAATGATTAATTTTAGAATTTTTTTATGAATTTTCTTTCAAACATCAAAGAATGGGTGCCAAGTGCGATAAAAGATCACGCCAATCAGGTGACGTGCCAGTTATCCCCTTTGGCCAATGTAGCGCTCGCTCGATTGCCGGCTCCGCTAAGCGAAAAAGTACGAGGGACCTTTACCGCCACAATGATCTCAACCGGGATATGGAAAGCGCCTTGTTCTGAAGCAGCTGATTTTCCAACATATGTGGATAGCCTTGTCTACGATGCTCAATTTCCTTCCGCAAACATTGTTCAAATTTCAGGAATTAAGATAACCGAAAGGAATACAGATAGAGAGGAAGAAATCGCTCAGAAACTAAAAGAAGCAGCTTGGCCTGATTCTCAATTGGATCGCTCTGTAAAACAGATCGGCGATTATTTGTCTAAAGCGCAAATTTTATTCTTTGACGAAGGGATCAAGCGGTATCAAAATGAAAATTTAGATCTCATCATTTTCCCATCAAAGTTGAATCCCTTGCCTGAATTGAAGATTGCTCCAACATCGCACCCGGGTATTTTTAATATCATCTTCGATCAAACCTTCACTGTTAAAAACTGTAAAGATGGCGACTTAAACGGCCCCATTGCCTCAATTTTTGTTCAATTAAGTTTTTCCTATTCATGGATTGATCCAAAGCCCCCTTTAGAATGTGCATTGAAAATGAGCTCTTTATTAGACATCCCGCTCAGTTTCGAATTAAAAAACTATGTTGAAATGACAATTTTTCCCGGGGAGAAACCGATGCTCTATTTAATGGATGATGGTGAAGAGATTTCAATTCCGGTTCAATTAGATAAGGATTTTTCAAGGCAGGCTTTTTTTATTGGAGAAAAGCTGTTTTATAAAGACCAATGGGATTCAAACTCAGATTCCAAGAGCATGGTAAAATCTATCTATGCATTTACAAACCAAGACAAGGTGTTAACAGAAAATATTTGTAAATCACTAACTCAAAGAACCCTGGCCGATCCGACAATAGAAGTGTTTAAGAATTATCAAAGCGACGAGCGTCAGCCTAAACAAATCTTAAAGCCGCCTCTCTATCGAGTCTATAAAGAAGGTGAAGTGACAAAGCTCTCTGCAGAAGCCTATTTTAATCTCTACGATCTGTCAAACGATTCTTTTTCAGATGATCACATCAAAGCGACCACCCTCATCAATTTTGCAACGGGTCACGCCCACATCAGCTACCAACCTTGCTAGCATTTAGACTTATATTCGTTCGCATAAGTTCTATTGACTTGATGAGGGGCAATCTCCTTTAATCTTCCCAATGGTTGGTGCTGAATTATTGAAAAGATCATCGATAGAAATAATGTAATATTTATCTGTTTTGCAAAGCTTGCAATGTTTGTCTTTAAGTTTAAATTGTTTTTTATCTTTGCTTTTTATTTGGGCAATTGGATGTTGAAAATCTTTATTTCAAAACTATTCTACATTATCCACGCCACCGGGATTTCGGGGGTGACATTTACATAAACGTTTGATTCCCAGCCATCCTCCTTTCAAAAACCCATATTTTTGGATGGCGTCGATCATGTATTGTGAACACGAGGGGTAAAAACGACAACTGAGGCCAAGCAATGGACTAATCGTCGATTGATAAATTTTAATTAGAAAGACGATCAGATATTTCATAGGTTTTACACCGATATGAAAACACGATGCGGTTTTAGGCCGCATCGTGAAAAAAAAAGGGGGATTTTTTTTTGAAATTTTTTAGGTTGTGTGCGCTAAGAAGTCGCAAATGACCGGAAGGCTAATTTCAATCGGCCAAGGCATTTGTTCGTGAAGCGGATGAGCTAATAATTGTCCAGAATGATGGGCCTTATCAAATGAGAGATATTCTGGAACAGAGCGTTGTGGGCCATCCATCGCTTCATTGATAATCTTCATATTTCGCGATTTTTCTTTAACGGATACAGTCATTCCCGGTTTTACTTGAAAAGAGCGACGGTCGACTTTTTTACCATCCACTTGAATATGGCCATGAGAAACGAGCTGTTGAGCAGCGAAGATAGTTGGCGCTAATTTTAAGCGATAGACGATATTATCTAAGCGGCATTCGAGCATTTCAACAAATTGCTGAGCTGTATTGCCTTCGAGAGCGACAGCTTTTTGAAAATAGCTAACGAGTTGCTTCTCGCTTAACATTCCATAAATTGCTTTTAATTTTTGTTTTTCTTCTAGTTGCAGACCAAAATCTGACTTTTTGCGGCGTCTTGCGCCATGCATTCCCGGCGGATTTGGTTTATGTAGTAATGGATTGCGCACACGCCCAAAAATATTGACGCCAAAACGTCGAGCGATGCGATTTTTTTTACCAGTATAACGGGCCATTGGATCTCCTATTTCAAAATCTTCGCCTAAGATTATGGCGAAAGAATCAATTATTTGCTAAGCAAAAAAATTAAAATGTGATTTAAATACTAATAAAATACCTCAATAGGAATTGCATGTCAAGCTCACAATCTTCGGACATTTCAAAAAATTCTATCGAAATGAATCACGCTTTTAAAGAATTTTCTTTAGAAACAGAGCGGCTGGAAATGGTTTATGAAAATTTAAGCCGAAAATTTGGGAGTATTCAGCAGACGATTCAAGAAGCAAATACACGGGTAGGGGGGAAACTCGCTGAATTGAATTTTATCTCTCGATACTTAGAGGCGATTTTAAATCATATGTCTCAAGGGATTCTTTTCATTGATCTCAATGGAATAGTGACAACATATAATGCGGCTGCTCAGTGTATTTTGGGGATTGAAGAAAATGAATTTTTATTTCATCCAATAGAAGAAAAATGCGATGATCAATTTTTCGGCTTTTCCCTTAGAGAAGCATTTGCCTCAAAAAAAACGCCGCCTTCACACTCTATTCTGTTAAAAAATCAAGGGGAAATAAAAGAGGTTGAAGTTGAATCCACTTTCATATCGATGAGCAATGAGCATTATCCATTGGATCACAAGCAATCTTTTTTACAGCCTATTCAGGGGTTGCTCCTCCTTTTTCGCGATGTCACAAAGTTGCGACAGTTGCAACAATTGGCTTACCGCGCAGATCGCTTAAAGGAACTTGGAGAATTAGCGGCGCATTTAGCGCATGAAATTCGCAATCCTTTAGGCGGGATCAAGGGCTTTGCAACTATTTTAGAAAAGGAGCTCAAAGATCGGCCCGACTTAAAGCAAATGGCCTCATCGATTGTTCAAGGAACCGATACCCTCAATCAATTTGTCTCCCATATTCTTGAATATGCCAGACCCTATCAAGTGAAGCTGGAAAAGACGCCTCTCAAGGGGTTAATTGAAGACTTAAAAACTCTGCTTCAAGCGGATAGTTTATGGAATCCAAACATTCATTTTATGATTTCCGGTTCGGACGCGATCAATTTAGCAATAGATGCGCAATTGATGAAGGCAGCGCTTCTCAATCTCTTTGTGAATGCCATTCAAGCGATGCCTATGGGAGGGGTTTTAACTGTCGAAATTAAGAAAGAATGTTCCTGGATTATCATCATGGTCGATGATACAGGCATTGGAATTGCACCGGAAAATCTTGCAAAAATATTTTCCCCTTTTTTTACCACTAAAGAGAAAGGGACCGGTCTTGGTTTAGCCGAAGTGCAAAAGGTTATTCAGGCCCATCAAGGTGAAATTTCAGTGACTTCACAATTAGGAATTGGAACCCATTTTATTATAAAAATCCCAGAGGTTTAATGGCTATTGAAAACATTTTAGTTGTAGATGACGACGTATTGATGCGGAATTTTTTGATTGAAGCTCTAAATCGCAACGGCTTTCGTGCAATTGCGGCGGAAAATGGAACCAAAGCCGCAGCCATTCTCAAAGAGCAATCCTTCGATTTAATGATTACCGACATGAAAATGCCCGGAATGACGGGAATGGAGCTTTTAAAAATTGCCAAGGAATTAGCGCCTTCAATGATTGTGATTGTCATTACAGCGTTCGGAACGATTGAAAATGCAGTCGAGGCAATGAAGGAAGGGGCTTTTTACTATTTGATTAAACCCTTTTCGCTCGAAAGTTTATTAGCCAATATTGACAAAGCAAATCAGCATTCTGCTTTGGTAGAAGAAAATGTCTATTTACGGCAGCAGTTAAATGTTGCTCCTTTTTTAAAAGAAATTGTAGCTGTTAGCCCTGCGATGAAGAAAATTTTGGCAGAAGTCAATCAAATAGCAAAAAGTCATTCGAATGTTTTTATCAATGGCGAGACAGGGACCGGAAAAGAGGTGATCGCTCATATGATCCATCATCACTCTTTGAGAGCGAATCACCCTTTTATTAAAGTCAATTGCGCTGCTATCCCTGACACGCTTGTAGAATCGGAATTCTTCGGCCATGAAAAAGGGGCCTTCACCGGCGCTGCAACAAAACGGCTAGGGAGATTTGAGCTGGCGGATAAGGGATCGCTTCTTTTAGATGAAATCACTGAAATCCCCTTGCCCTTACAAGCAAAACTATTGAGAGTTACGCAAGAACAAGAATTCGAACGAGTAGGGGGAACTAAACCGATTAAAGTGAATGTCCGTCTCATTTCAACCTCAAACCGAAATATGCATGAAGCGATCGCTAGCAAAGTGTTGCGCGAAGATTTGTATTATCGTCTCAATGTCGTGCCCATCCACCTTCCTCCTCTAAGAGAGCGGAGAGAGGACATTCTTTTGCTTGCTGAATATTTTATTGAAAAAACTTGCCGTGAAAATCACCTAGAAAAAAAGGGTCTCAGTTCATCTGCAAAAGAAAAATTATTAGCTTACAATTGGCCTGGGAATGTGCGAGAACTTGGCAACGTAATTGAAAGAGCGATTGTGATGGACCGAGCAAAAACAATTCAGGGAGAACATTTGTACCTGGATGGCCCATTGTCTCAAGCATCTGGTAAGACATTACAAGAATTGGAAAAACAATGCATTATCGAAACCCTTCAAAAACATTCCGATCGGACAGAAGCTGCAGAAAAATTGGGAATTACCTTAAAAACTTTGCGGGATAAAATTAAAGAACATCGCTTAATTGAATAAATGACCTGAATAAATGGAATTTAAGCTCTCCTCTTTTGTTTCTGCTAAATCCCTGAAATTTTTTTAGCTTGAACATAAGAATGTCGCTTAAATTCCTAGAATAAATTATTTCTTATCTTTGCATTTTGGGCAGCGAGAGCAAGCAGCGATTTGTTCTACTGAAGGCGTTGTTTTTGATTCTTCAACAGCAATTCCTTCATTGAAAAAAAATGCGTTTGCATTTGCCTGCATTGTGCCGCACATCACTAATGCCATAATTGCTAATTTTAACATATTATCTCCTTTGATTATTTAATAATGGTTTTAATGGCGGGTATTTTACAAAAATTATAATTGAATTCAAAGGTAAAATTACTTTTTATTTTTTTTGTTATAATTTTTTTTTAAAATTGTCTTTGTTTAAAATAAAAATTATGTTTCGGTATATACTCCGTCCAGTTGAAAGCTGGAAAATTTAACAAGGAGGCGGCCTGATTTTGCATCAGGCAAAGCCGGTGCCGAAGCAGCACAACTTGAATAAGTTGTGCGATGCAGGCAGATGCAAAAGC
>JANWJE010000113.1 GCA_025451995.1 Parachlamydiaceae bacterium
AAGCCCCGGGGTTGAGAGATCGTAAGAGGCATTGTATTGAATTAATACTATGCCTCTTACGATCGCTCAACCGCGGGAGCTTTCAAGCTAGCCCAAAATTCCAATATTCAACTGGAAGCAGTATATACTGCTTCCAGTTGAAAGCTGGAAAATTTAACAAGGAGGCGGCCTGATTTTGCATCAGGCGAAGCCGGTGCCGAAGCAGCACAACTTAAATAAGTTGTGCGATGCAGGCAAATGCAAAAGCAGAGCCAAGCCGACGTAGTAAAAATTCTACGTTTGAAGTGGAACGAGTATACTTGACAAAAAGATTAATCTATCACAAAATGCTTTTTTCTTTTTAACTTTGGATAGCATGAATAAAACAAATTTTAAAAACAGCTTCACACAGCAACATCAGCAAAAAATTGATGAATTAATCGCCATATCCAAAGATCAAGGCTTCATCACTTACGAAGAAATCAATGAAATTTTGCCGATGTCATTTGATTCTGCCGATCAGATCGATCAAGTATTGATTTACTTAAGCGGCATGGACATTCAAATCCTCAACCAATCAGAAGTTGAAAGGCAGAAAGAGCGAAAAAAAGAAGCCAAAGAACTCGAAAGTCTTCCCAAAAGAGCCGAAGGCACTCCCGACGATCCTGTAAGAATGTATTTGAAAGAAATGGGCTCTGTTCCTTTGCTCAGCCGCGAGGAAGAGGTCGAAATCTCTAAGCGAATTGAAAAAGCCCAAGTGCAGATCGAAAGAATTATTATGCGCTTTAGATATGCCTGTGCTGAAGCGATTTCCATTGCAAATTACCTTCTCTCGGGAAAAGAGCGCTTTGACAAGGTCATTACGGAAAAAGAAGTTCTCAATAAACAAGAGTTTATGAACTATCTTCCCAAGTTGTCCCAGCTCTTAAAGCAAGAAGATCAAATTCTAGACACCCTCCTTGCGCAGATTGATGCTCCCAATTTGAAAAAAGGGGATCGTCAAAAAGCAATGGAGGATATTGAAAAGTGCCGCATCCGCACACAAGCCTATCTCAGACGGTTGCATTTGCGCCATAATATTATCGATGATTTTGTCGAAGTTATCCTCCGAGCGTATGACCGGTTTCTTTTTTTAGAGAAAGAAATCATTGAAATCACACCGCGCGCTGAAAAAAACAAATTTGCCGGATTAAAACTTGCAGCAGCCAAAAGAAAATTGAAAAAAAGGGAATTAGCTGCCGGGCGAACACTTGATGATTTCAAAAAAGACGTCAAAATGCTCCAGCGTTGGATGGACAAGAGTCAAGAAGCCAAACGAGAAATGGTCGAATCCAACCTACGCCTAGTCATCTCAATTGCAAAAAAATACACAAACAGAGGCCTTTCTTTCTTGGATCTCATCCAAGAAGGCAATATGGGCTTAATGAAAGCCGTCGAAAAATTTGAGTATCGGCGCGGTTATAAGTTTTCAACTTACGCCACATGGTGGATCCGCCAAGCAGTGACTCGGGCAATCGCCGATCAAGCGAGAACAATTAGAATTCCTGTGCATATGATTGAAACCATCAATAAGGTTTTGCGCGGCGCTAAAAAACTCATGATGGAAACGGGGAGGGAACCAAGCCCGGAAGAATTAGCCAATGAGCTGGGGATTACCCCTGAAAGAGTTCGAGAGATTTACAAAATCGCCCAACACCCTATTTCACTGCAAGCAGAGGTAGGAGATGGCGGAGAAAGCCAATTTGGTGATTTTTTAGAAGACACCGGCGCCGATTCCCCAGCCGAAGCGACGGGCTATTCTATCCTAAAGGATAAAATGGGCGAAGTTCTTGCCACATTGAGCGATCGAGAGCGCAAAGTTCTCATCCAGCGTTTTGGCCTGCTTGATGGAAAGCCAAAAACACTTGAAGAAGTGGGCGTTGAATTTAATGTGACGAGAGAGCGCATTCGTCAGATTGAGGCAAAAGCTCTTCGGAAGATGCGGCATCCGATCAGATCTAAACAACTCAAAGCCTTTTTGGATTTACTCGAAGCTGAATAACTGTGACCTTACCCACACAAAAAATTGTTGCACTTATCCAAGAAGGAGGATTGCTATCTCGTTTTTTTTCGGGGTTTGAACCCAGAATTCAACAACAACAAATGTTAGAAAATGTGGTCGAGGCTTATAACAAAAACACGATTGCCTTAATCGAAGCCGGTACGGGTACAGGCAAAAGCATCGCTTATCTTATCCCAGCTCTTCTTTGGGCCGACCATTGTAAAGAGCGGACCGTCATTTCAACCAATACCATCACCTTGCAGGAACAACTGCTGCATAAAGATATCCCCAGTTTAATCAAAGCGCTCAATCTAAAATTAAAAGTCGTCCTTGTCAAAGGGATGAATAACTATCTTTGCCTGCGAAAACTGGAAGATGCCCTTTCTGAAATTTCTTTATTTAAAACAGAGGATACAGAGGAAATAGAAAAAATCAATCAGTTGAAATCCTACTGCATTGAAGGCTCTCGATCAGAATTGCCATTTATGCCAAAGCCTGCCACATGGGAGCGAGTGAGTGCTGAAAGCGAGGCTTGCAGTCGAAATGAATGTCCTTTTTTCCAAGAATGTTATTTTTTTAAAGCGAGGCGGGCGGCCCAAGAGGCTCAAATATTAGTTGCCAACCACCATCTCCTTTTTAGCGATTTAACACGGCGCGCTGAATTAAATAACTATTCCGATCCCGCCATTTTACCCCCTTACCGAAGAGTGATTTTAGATGAGGCGCATCATATAGAAGATATCGCTACCGAATATTTCGCTTCGCGCTTAAGCCGTCTCGATCTGCTGAAAACTTTAGGAAAGCTAACAGCTGATAAGCATGCTGCCAATCAAGGAAAACTCCCTTTATTAAGGGAAAAAATGAGCACTTTATTTCCAAAAGGTGCCCCCCATGAAATTTTAAATATTATTCAGCGCCTTACAATTGACTTACCCGGCATGAGGCATGTCATTCAAGAGAGAATTCATCAACTTTTTGATCAAATAGCCGGATTTGTTGAAACTGTCAAGAAACCCTTTGCCGAGCAAGAAAATTCTCAAAAAGAGAATAAATTGCGCCTAATCGATGATTATTTAGGGCATATTTATTGGGTTCAAAGGGTGATTCCACATGGGAAACAGTTACTGGAATCCCTTCGTCAATATACCCAAACAATCAAAAGCATCGACGATGACTTAAAACACATCGACCACCCTAGGCTGCAAGAGCAAACGAAAAGCATTCGCCTGGATATCCAAGGTTTGCTATTGCGTTTAGAAACCAACATCTCAATCTTAAATAAATTTTTATCCGAAGAGAAAAACAAAGAAAGAGTGCGCTGGATTGAAACGCGAGAACTTAAAGCTCTTTTAAACGTCGAATTAATCGACGCGAATTTAGATGTTTCTCAACTCCTTGTCGACTTTCTCTTCAGCCAATTTTCCACCATAGTCCTTTGCAGTGCGACCTTAGCAACAAATCAACAATTTGATTTTGTAAAAAAAAGATATGGGCTTCAAGCAAATCTTTTAAAAGATCGCAAGATCACAGAAAACATCTATGACTCTCCCTTTGATTTTAAAAACCAGTCCCTTCTAGCCGTACCCACTGATATTCCTCCTCCAAACCATCCGGATTTCAAAGAAATCGCCTTTGAAAATGTGTGGAAGGCTATTCAAGTCTCTCATGGACAAGCCTTTGTCTTATTCACCTCTTATCAAATGATGCAAGCCTGCTATGATAAACTCTCAAAAAGGTTAGAAAGTGGGTGTTATCCTGTCTTTAAACAAGGAGATGAAAATCAAAAATTTCTTCTCCAAAAATTTAAGCAGACGAAAAGAGCGGTTCTTTTCGGCACAGATTCTTTCTGGGAAGGTGTCGATGTGGCAGGGGATGCTTTGCGCTGCGTAATCATCGTCAAACTCCCTTTCAAAGTTCCAAGCGAGCCGATCATCCAAGCGAGAACGGAGGCCATTCTTTCAAAAGGGGGAGATCCCTTCTTTGAATTTTCAATGCCTCATGCTATCGTAAAATTTAAACAAGGGTTTGGAAGGTTAATCAGACATAAAGCGGATCGAGGATGCATCATCTGCCTTGATACGCGACTTGTGACAAAGGGTTATGGAAAGCAATTCATTAATAGCCTTCCCGCATGTACTACAGCTTATATGAATAGCGAAAGACTCTGGCCAAGGATTGAGGATTTTTTCCGCCAAACGTATCATTATGTCAAACAGCAACAAAAAATTCTGTAAAGTATTGGGCATTGGCCATGCCTGCATCGATCTTGTGGTTTCAGTTTCAGACGAATTTCTCTCTAAAATCCCCGGAAAAAAAGGGGGCGCTGAAGCCATTGAAATTGATGATTTAAATTCACTTCTGCGTTCCATTCCCCATCCTCCAAAAATAATCGCAGGGGGAAGTTCAGCAAATACGATGAAAGGGCTGGCGGCTTTGGGTGAACAATGCACTTTCTTGACACAGGTTGGAAAGGATCACTTAGGCGATTATTTTTCTCAGCATTTACAAAGTCTTGGAATCCATTTATTGGCAAGTTTTTCTAAAGGGCAAACATCGCAAGTGCTCTGTTTGGTTACACCCGATAAACAAAGAACCATGCGTTTTTTTTCCGGATGCAGTCAAGAACTGTCGGAGAATATGTTACAGCCCATACACTTTAATGGAATTCAACATCTTCATTTAGAAACTTATCTTTTGCGCAATGGCAATGTTGTTGAGGCAGCGATGCGCTTAGCGAAAGAGGCCGGAGCAACCGTTTCGATCGATCTCTCCAGTTTTGAGATTGTTCATCACCATCGACGAAAAATTGAAGAGTTGATTGGAAAATATGTCGATATCCTTTTCGCCAATGAGGATGAACTGCATGCATTAACAAACCTCTCGGCTAACGAAGGGTGCTTGGCTTTAAAAAAGAAAGTCCCCATCTCAGTGATCCTGATGGGAAAAAAAGGTTGCTTGGTCGGCAATAAAGATCAAATTTTTCATCACCCGGCAACCTTAGCAAATGTCGTCGATACCACAGGGGCCGGAGATCTATTTGCCAGCGGCTTTCTTTATGGCTTTTTAAACGGGCAATCCTTGATTGAATGCGCCGCTCTCGGCAATCGCCTCGGCGGAGCAATTGTTGAAGTCGAGGGGGCAGAGCTACCGCCAGAAGTGATTGCTAAGTGTAAAGGTTAATCCAAGTTAAAATTTTTTTTCATTCGTAAAGCAGTTACCATCTATTGCAATCAATATATTTTTATTATATAATGTTAAGTATCTGTATTTTACTAATCAACAGGAGTAGATTATGAATGGCCTAAACAACATTTCATTCAATCAAGAAAGCATCTCTCCGGATTCGAACAACGTGTCCAATTCATCAAATACACAACACTCCATTGGCATGGTTTCTCAATCCGTGTTCAATGTCGAACCGGGCAAAAACTCTCCATCATCTCTTACTGCTGATCGAGTGCAAGTTCTCAATGAAGTTGAACAGATTAAAGCCTTGGGACAATCAGGAAATGTCTCATTCACTTTTGAGGGCGGCAGCATCACAGATTTTTTAAGAAACCAAGCCGAGTGTAATATTGAATTTGAAGGCAAAACTTTTAAGTGTGTGGATGGTGCCTTTCATTGGAAAAAATGGCAGCTCGCCGGTATTTCGGATGTAAGAATGGAAGAGTTCTGCTCAGCTAATGGAGATGAAGCCCTTAAATTGAGCTTTGGTTACTTTCAAAAGACATATGCCAGTTATGCAGATTGGTCAAAACAGCGAGAACACTGGATGTGGGAAATCCTCAACATTAAATTTAATCAAAATCCACATTTTAGAGCTCTATTGAATGCAACAGCAGGTGCCGCAATTATCAACCATAGCAATAAAGAAGGGGTTGATCCTTTTTGGACAGATAATCATACAGGAACAGGACAAAACATCCTCGGCAAAATGTTGCAAGCCATTCGAGAAAATCAACCATCTTGGCCCTCCAAGTAGCCATAAAATAGACCTCTTGCATAATTCCATTTATTTGCTAAAACGAAGCGAATTATGCAAGAGGTCTAATCATTACCATCATTGACTTTTCTGCGAAACCAAACCCTTGCTTTTATCATGTTTTTTGTCAAACTATACTGCTTCCAGCTGAATCTTGGACTTTTGGGCTGCTTCAAAGCCCCGGGGTTGAGAGATCGCAAGAGGCATTGTATTTATTTAATACTATGCCTCTTGCGATCTCTCAACCGCGGGAGCTTTCAAGCTAGCCCAAAATTCCAATATTCAACTGGACGGAGTATATACCTCTCGTGATTCAAAATTTTGCCTTATTCAGAAAATTCCACCCCAAAGCAAAATTAACGATGATAGTGATATAAAGATATAATGATTGAGCAAAAAAGCTGTGTTTTAAAACAAAACGCCATCGATTGAGTGTGTTGATACCCTTTGAAAAAAGCATTAAATACACTCTATGCCCCCGCTTGCTTGCTTTTTTCAAAGGGTATCAACACACTCAATCGAGGAATTTTCCTGCTTTGAGCTTTGCTCAAATCAGGAAAAGTTTAAAGTACTATCGTTATATCATTATATCATTACCATCGTTGATCTTGCTGTGAGATAAGATCTTGTTACTGTCATGGTTTTTGGCAAACTTTTGAGTTTTCTTGGGTATATTGAACTTTTTTGTGCATAGAACCTTTATTAATTAAAAATTAATCTAAAACCTATTGATTATATATAATATTTATTATAAAATTACATCCATTTAATAAATGGAGTTATTATGATTCACAATATTTATAACACTGTCAGAAATGATTTAAAAACTTTAAATTCTTATTTAAAGAAACCGGAACTATCAGAAGAGCAGCGCATAAAAATTAACCGCATCGGACTGCGTTTATTGGGTGCTTTGGGCATGGCTTTTATGGCATGGCAAGGAGTGAACGCATTTTTAAGCGGCTCGCTTTTTAAATTAATCACTTCAGGCGCAGCTTTTATCATTTCCTATGATGTTTTTATGATCGGAAAGAATTTGGATAAATCAGCGCCAGCCCAAATCTATGCAATTGGACATGGCGTTATGAAGGACATCAAAGATTTATGGAATGGATATAAATCTCCCGACACAGACCTTCCAAGGCATTATTTAGCACATGACACCATTCTAAGACCCGTTTGGGATCAATTTTTCTTTGCCATCATGTCTGACAAAAAACATTAAATAATAATAAAAGGAATTAAAGATGATTAATAATATATATAATACCCTGAAAACTGATTTAGGGACATTGAACACCCATTTTAAAGAAAAATTCTCTACTGATGAACAATTCGCAATTGCCAATATTGCCATGCGTTTATTTGGCACCTTAGGAATGCTCAAATTTTCACTCAATATGACCAGTGCCCTTTTAAATCGCTCTATCGTTAGATTATTGACAGCCGGCACTCTATTCGTTATTTTTCACGACATCTTTGTCATTGGAAAAAATTTGGATCAAACCTTAGGAGGAGTGCCCACAACGGGAATCATTGTTGAAGAAGGAACTTTAATGGAACCCCTTTGGAAGAAATTGTTCACCATTAAATTGGGCTAATGCAAATTGGATAAATCCGGAGTGACCATCAAGCTTGGATGGACTTTTCCTCGCAATACTTGCTGGATATAGGAAAGGGTTGTTCCCGTGGCTGAAAAGCATGTAGTACATGAACCTTGATAAGCGATGATCACTTCGTTCCCGTTGATAAGATCGAGCACTTGAACCCCCCCTGCATCTAATTCGATGTAGGGACGAACATCCCTTGCGATGATCTCTTCAATCAAAGCGATTCGTTGTTCTTTTGTCAACTGATCCCATCCGGGAATTCCCCCCTCAATCACATCGCCAAAATCGATGGGCGCCGGCGGTGCAACGTAAGAAGGGGCTAAAGGGATCTGTAGACACATTTCAGCCGCATGGTCAATCGCCCCAAGAACCACATTTAAATGGGGAGAAGTTTCTTTTGGAAAGGCCGGAATATCTGCTTTATCGCGCACTTGCTTGTCGATTAAATCAGCGCTAATTCTTCTCGCTTGATCGTAATTTTTTCCAATCAATAATTCGCAAGCAATCTCTGCCGCACCCATCAAAGCCGATTGCCCATAGGCTTGGAATCTAGCATCGACGATTAAACCATCATCCGGATCTACCAACCAATAAAACCGAATCAAATTACCCTCATCGATGCTCCCCTCCTCACCCATAGCAAAGTGCATCCCTCTTTCTTCTGACTGTTCTTTAGAAAAGAGGCCAACACAGCGAGGCCGTTCAATTTTTGCATTGAGCTTTTTGCTATAACCGGACCAAGGAAATGGGCGAGTGAGCGATTCTAATGACATAATACCTTTAATAGACCTCAAGCATTGCTTTTAAAATAGACCTCTTTCGAAACTCGCTTTGCTTGAGAAAAAGAAGGGTTTTTGGATGGATTTATTGCCAAAGTTTGAGAGCATATTGAGTATGGTCGAAAAATTTGGCAATAAAGACGCCAAAAAGATTCTTTTTATTAAGCAAAGCGAGTTTCGAAAGAGGTCTAATACAAGGTCAGCGTTGTTTTAAGACTTTTTGCTAGCTTTTTTTTCCATTTTTTTGGCTTTTTTCTCTTTAGGAGTTAAAGCGGCTTTTTTCTTATCTTCTTTTTTATGTTTTACTGTTTCTTTTGTCATACATCCTTCTTTTGTTAATCATTGGAATCAGTATAGTGGCGATGGTATTTTCAATGCAATGAGTGGAATTGAACAGTCTATTGCATTTGGCAATCGCATTATACAAGTTGCTTTGATGTTGTTAGCAATTGTTTGGCAGCTTCTGCTACGATTTGGATGGCGCGATCGATCTCATCTTCTGTTGTATAGCGAGAAAGGCTAAATGAAACTGCGCTATGGGCAATCTTCTCTTCTATTCCACAGGCTGAAAGCATGAGCCCAAGCTGCTGAAAGATTCCCCCGCCAATGCTTGCGCACACCCCTCGCCGATTCAATAAAAAAAGAAGCGCCTCGTTGGCTATGCCAGGAAAGAGCAATGCAGTGCAATGAGGAAGCCGCTCTATCTCTTTGAAGCACACTTGGCAATTGGGGACTTCTTTTAAAATTCCCTCTTCAAGCTGATTGCGCAAACGTGCAATTTCTGTGCAAAGAAGATCTCTTGTATCCACAGCCTCGTCCACAGCAGTTGCAAGCCCAGCCAGATGGGGCATATTGAGCCCTCCTGCCCGCATTCCCCCTTGGTCGGCGCTGCCAAAAATCAGGGGCGATGCCCGCAATCCCTCGCGGATGTAAAGGATGCCAGATCCTCTAGGTCCATGCAGCTGTTCCCCGTTAAATGTTAAATAATCTGGGCAGATTTCTTCAAGCTCAAACAGGAGTTTACCCATCACATGCGTCGCATCGAGATGAAGGCGAATCGCTCTTTCTTTGCAGAATTTTGCAATTTCAACCACAGGTTGAATCACTCCGGTGAGTCCATTCGCCCACGAGAGTGAAACCAGAGCGGTCCGAGGAGTGATCGCATCGGCAATGGCTTCCTTGGTGACGATCCCCTCTCGATCGGTGGCTATTGCCTTCGTCACACATCCAAACGGCTCTAGATGGCTTGTCGCCAGCATGGAGGCTGCCTCATCTGTCTTTCCGGTTAAAAAATGATTTTTGCCAGTCGTTAAAGTGATGTCCCTATAAACAGAGTGTATGACATGATTGATC
The DNA here is from genome assembly GCA_025451995.1 of Parachlamydiaceae bacterium. Classification (GTDB taxonomy): domain Bacteria; phylum Chlamydiota; class Chlamydiia; order Chlamydiales; family Parachlamydiaceae; genus JANWJE01. Next base: position 9,745 of record JANWJE010000113.1, read on the forward strand.
GCCTCTGCCCCGGATGAGGTTAAAACGAGTTGTGATTTTGGATGAGCGCCTAAAAAAGCATACAATTTCTGATACCATTTAGAAAGGAATGGAAACAGTTCTTGCCCCTTTTGATGAGGTGTTAAAGGGTTCCCCCAGTAGGTTGTATAATAGGGCTGCATGGCACTGATCACCCTATCTGAAGGCCTGGCTGTTGTGCTATTGTCGAGATATATCATGGCTTCATTTCATTAGAGGTCTATTTCTTGTCAATTGTCCGCTCTCAAAAGAATAAATGATGGGGGCTCCTGTCGCTAATTCAAGATTAACCACCTCTTCAGGGCTCAAACGATCGATTTCCATTATAATGGATCGAAGGGAATTGCCATGAGCAGAAATGAAAGCATTTTGCCCCTTTTCTAAACAAGGGATAATTTGTTCTTTAAAGTAAGGGATCGTGCGAGCAGCCGTCATTTTAAGGCTTTCCCCTCCGGGCGGTGCAATATCAAAACTTCGGCGCCACATGTGCACCTGTTCTCTGCCATATCGATCTGCCAATTCTTTTTTATTCACCCCTTGAAGCTCTCCATACATCCGCTCATTGAGTTCCCAAGCTTTAATCATTGGGACGGTCCGCCCTTTAGCTTCCTCGCTATGAATGTGTCCCCACTCGTCCAAATGACCTTCCCCCGGGTGCAGCATGACCGGCACCTTGCCCGAATGATGCACGCTCATGACAAGTGCGGCTGTCATTTGTGCGCGGATTAAAGTGGATGTAAAGATGATATCTATCGGTTCATTTTGAATGAGCCTTCCTCCAATTAAGGCCTCTTCAACCCCGGTAGTGGATAGCGGAATATCGACCCACCCGGTAAACAGATTGAGGAGATTCCATTGCGATTGGCCATGCCTCATCAAGATCAATTGCGTCACTTAAGGGACTCCTTTGCTAGACGTTGTACAAAGTCGAGCTTTGATAGGGTAACAACGCCTTTAATTAATTAATTTAACATTTAATATTAATAACAAACATTAAATTTTTATTGAATTATAAATTGTTTATCTGTTAGATTTTTTCTAATTATGAGCCAAAAACGTTTAAGCAAAGCATTAGCAGCAGCCGGAGTCGCCTCCCGCAGAGCCTGCGAAGAGATTATTTTCAGTGGAAAAGTAAAAGTAAACGGGGAAGTTGTCAAACTCCCGCAAACACTCGTCGACTTATCCAAAGATCGGATCTCCGTAGAAGGGAAAGACATTCAAAAGGTTGAAGATAAGGTTTATTATATCCTCAATAAACCCATTGGATACATTTGTTCAAATCGGGGAGGCGGGCAAACAAAGCTGGTTCTCGATCTGTTTCAAGGCGAAGGACACAGACTATTTACCGTTGGCCGCTTAGACAAAGAGACGAGCGGTCTTTTATTGGTCACTAATGATGGACATTTTGCTCAGGAAATTATTCACCCTTCAGCCAATATTCAAAAAGAATATTTAGTTAAAACCGACCAAGAAGTCACGCATGAACATTTAGTTGCCATCGGAAATGGAACTTTGGTGGAAGGGACGTTTGTAAAACCCATCCGCATTCAAAAAATCAGACGCGGAACCCTTAAAATCGTTATCGGCGAAGGAAAGAAGAGAGAAGTGCGCCTCCTTATGGATGCCGCCGGTTTAAAAGTCAAAGAACTGACGAGGATTCGCCTTGGAGGATTGACCCTAGGCGATCTTCCTTTGGGCTCCTGGCGCACGTTATCTGAAAACGAAAAACAAATGATTTTTCAATGAGAATTCCTGCCCCTGATTTAGAAAATATCATGCCTTTATTACTCGGTGTTTGGCGCAAGTTTCATAAATTGAGCGGTCCGCCCGATGTCTTGCAGACAAGAGAATTCAGAAGCGTCGTGTCCGCCATTCAAACATTGCAAAAAGGATTAGAAACTGGCGACGCCTTGATTGGGCAAGATTATTTTTCGCAACCGGATCTCCTTGGGGCCTATCTTCTTTATTATTGGGTCCTCCATTATCAACAAGGCTTAAGTTTAATCAATGAATTGCCAAATCCTCCAAAAAGAGTACTCGACCTCGCAAGCGGGGCAGGACCTATGGCTTTTGCCGCTTTGCGCCATGGGGCAAGAGAAGTTATCGCAATCGATAGAAATGACCAAGCATTGAAGCTCGCCAGCGAGGTTGCAGGCCGTTATGGCCTACCCCTTTCGATAAGAAAACATTCTCTGCAACACTTTCCTATACCCGCTGAAGGGAAATTTGATTTAATGATCGTCAGCCATTGCCTCAATGAATTATTTCCAAATAATGAGAAAGGGTGGAAAGAAAGACAAAAGCATTGGATTGCAAATTTACTTCCTTATCTCAGCACAGATGGCTTCATTCTGTTTGTTGAAAATTCGATCCTCCACACCAATCACCGCCTCTTAGCTTTGCGGGATCAATTGGTGAATGATCAATTCCCCATACAAGCGCCTTGCGTTTGGAAGGGCGAGTGCCCGGCTCTTAAAGCTAATAGCCTCTGCTTTGCTCAGCGAGAGTTTGAAAAACCTTATTTGATTAAAGAAATCCAACGCGCGGCGCAAATTAATCTCAATTCTTTAAAAATGTCTTATTTGATTGTCCGCCATCCGCAATTCGGTTGGCCAAACCTTCCCGAGCATCCCCTGTATCGAGTCATCAGCCCTCCGATCGAAACTCATGGGGGGAAAAGATTTTTTCTTTGCGGAACAGATGGCAAAAAAGATCTCGGTTCTCATTTTAAAGAGCAACCCAAAGAAGCAAAGGCTTTTGATTATTTAAAACGGGGGGAACTGATTTCAATCCAAGATCCTTTAGTCAGGCAAAATCATTTTGACATTATTTTAGGCACACGAGTTAAAATAGAAGCGGCGCTCAATAAACCACTACCCAGTTAAAATTTTAGATTTGGGCTAGCGTGAAAGCTCCCGCGGTTGAACGATAATCATTGGGGCCATATTGAATTTAATATTGTCCCAATGATTATCGTTCAACCCCGGGGCTTTGACGCAGTCCAAATTTAAAATTTTGACTGGGTAGTGGTTTTAAACCACTACCCAGTTAAAATTTTAGATTTGAGCTAGCGTGAAAGCTCCCGCGGTTTAACGATAATCATTGGAGCCATATTGAATTTAAGCAGTTAAAATTTTAGATTTGGGATCGCCATCCTTAATAAAATATTAATATAGTTTTGTTATGGTTTTGTCTTATGTCAAAGCAGATACACACAAACCCCAAAGCAATTTTACAAAAAGCTGTTGAAGCTCTCAATGTTTTTACACACCCTGAGACTTCTCGACTTGATTTATCGGAAGATGGGAGATTAGTTGCTTCTCAAGAAAAAAGCAGTCTTAAAAGAATCATTCACCTAGCCAGAAGCTTCATTGGGCCTCTCTTTTCTGAACAATTGCGAAAAAAGCGCGAATTGCGTTTAAAGGAAATCAAAAAAGCCCTCTTAAATGCAAGAGATATCATCCAAAGCCATTCGGCACTCATCGAACGTTTTAAAGAAGGCGATGAAGGGCAAAAAAAATTAGCGGAATCTACCTTAAGCGTGATCAATCGGTACAATGACATTGTTGCTAAAAACAACATCAATGATGGCAACTATGAAAGGCTTCAATTGCTATGCGATCAAGAAATCAAGAATCAGCCCATCGAACTCCCTGTTAGCTATATTAAAAAATATGATTCCCATTCTAAAGAAAAAGAACACCCTCACCCCGCTTATAAAGTTTTAGAAGAGCTGAGCCATGTGCTTAATTGCGGTGCTAAAAAAGAACTCGAGCCTCTTTCCACAACATTAAAAAATAGAATGCAATTTATGATTGACGCTTTTCGATTAAAAGCGACAAGACTGATGACAACTTATATGGACAAGCCATTTGAAGAAGTTTTACCATTGGTTAGGAAAACTTTGCCGGAAGTGGAAAAAGAAACAGATTCCGAATTGGTCATGAATCAATTGATCTATGGGGACAGTGGGACAGTTATCTTAGTGACGGGCAAATTCAAAAAGAATCTATCCCCTTTCCCCATCCTTAGTTCAGAAAATTTTAGACTCTTGAGTTTTGAATTAACACACACCGGCTTTCCCTTTCCATCGCAACATACCGGTTGGACTGTAGGGGAACAATGGATCGAAGCGTCGCCCTTAAGACCCGACCAAACACCTCTTTATCAGCACCTCAACCAAAGAAGAAAAAAAATTTCCCGTCTTTTGGCCACAGATAAAGCATTCACAAAAAAATTCAATACCTATTTCAAAAACAAGAAAGATGTTTTTGACCACCATCGGCATGAGTTTCTTTTATTGCATCGAAAATTGATAGATGCTCTCCATGCTTACGCCGGCAATCAAGAAACCGCCACAGTCCTCAATCAATTTTACAAAGAGGCAGAAAATGCCCCCTCGCCCTTTGATTTTATTTGCCAATCGCAACAGCAAGTGATTGATAAATTTATCAATCAACCCATACGCGCCCTAGAAGAAGAATGGCTTAATGGCGAGAGCACATCGTTGCGAGAAGGTTCATGTCATGATAAATTCCAAACAGCAAGCCACCATTTAACACATTTTCGCCATCTCGCAGAAGGGCAATTTAATTTGTCACATTATCACCACAACCACATCATTGACCAGGGACTTTTACTTGGGGGTGCCTTTCAAGCAATTGCTTTGCAGTATCAGTCGGAAAAAATCGGTTTTTCTCCTCCCCTTTTGAATGGCTTTGAAAGAAAATTGCAAGCATGTGCCTTTCAGCAAATCAGCGCTTTTTTATACGAATGTGAAAATATGCTAGAGCAGTCAAATTCCGCCATGATTAGACAACAGCTTTTGCTGTCATACGCTAATGACTTAAGTCTTATCCAAAGGGCAGAAGAAATTGAAAGTCCCTATTACGCGATGGTCGACGAACTCGAATATTATTTTAACTCTCGATTTTATCAAGATTGAACCTCTTGCATCATTCATTCTCTTGCCCTTGCCCATACGCGCGTTAAATAAAATGACGATGTTTTATTTGCTAGAGCGTGGGTAAGAAGAACATTAACGAGAGCCCAGAGCGACAGCGCCGGGCGACTGACTCTTAGCTTAACGCGTATATACTGCTTCCAGCTGAATCTTGGACTTTTGGGCTGCTTCAAAGCCCCGGGGTTGAGAGATCGCAAGAGGCATTGTATTGATATT
>JANWJE010000114.1 GCA_025451995.1 Parachlamydiaceae bacterium
GCTCAAACTCATTGTTGCTTTCTACCCACCCCTCCCGATGGTCGGAGTGGGCTGCAGACAGTCGCTCTACGAGCTCTAGCACAAAGCCTTCGGCATAATTGGTAGCTGTAAATAAAATGACGTTGTTTTATGTGCTAGAGTCCGTAGGACAACTGTCTGCAGCCCACTTCGACCATCGGGAGGGGTGGGTGTGGACAATAAAAAAAATTAGAGCCCAGAGCGGCAGCGCCGGGCGACTGATTGTCGCAGCCCAAAATTCCAATATTCAACTGGAAGAAGTATATACTCGTTCTACTTCAAACGTAGAAATTTTTACAAGAAGGCGGCCTTATTTTGCATCAAGCGTAGCTGGTGCCGAAGCAGCACAACTTGGAATAAGTTGTGCGATGCAGGCAGATGCAAAAGAAGAGCCAAGCCGACGTAGTAAAATTTCTACGTTTGAAGTAGAACGAGTATATATTCACCATACCTTTAAATATCACTTATCTTTATAATGCGTATTTACAAACGCACCTTACAAACCAGAAAGAAACCATTGTAATGTCAACAGAACTTGAAGTTTTGAAAAGTATATGCCAAGCGTTGCAACAAGCTAATATACCTTATATGTTAACAGGTTCGTTTGCCGCTAATTTTTATGCAGTTCCACGAATGACACGAGATATTGATATTGTCATTGAAATTTTTAAAAATGAGACAGACAAACTTTTCGAAATTTTTAAAAATGATTTTTATATCGATCAAGATTCTATTGATGAAGCCATTAAACATGAGAGCATGTTTAATATTATTCATAACGAATCTGTTTTTAAGATAGATTTTATTATCCGTAAAGACTCCGCTTATCGAAATTTAGAGTTTCAAAGAAGACGATCAGTAAAATTAAATGATGTAGAAATTTGGATAGTCTCTCCTGAAGATCTTATTATCTCCAAGTTATTTTGGGCAAAAGAAAGTTTCTCAGAAACACAAATAAATGATGTAAAAAACCTTTTAAAATCTTTAAAAAATTTAGATTTTGAGTATCTTCAGAAATGGATAAATTCTCTTAAACTTAACTCCATTTATGAAAAGGTTAGATTCCATGCATGATACATCTCCTGAAATCATTAATAAGATGTCTGAGATGATTCAAAAAAAAACATCGTTAGAGCGCTTATTGATGGGTTGTTCTATGTATGAAACTTCAAAAGAGTTGGTCATTCGCTCAATTATCGAAAATAATCCTAAAATTTCACCCATCGAATTAAAACAAGAATTTTTCATTCGATTTTATGGATCGGATTTTACACCAGCAGAACAAGAAAAAATTACCCAGCATATTAGACATCTTGCATAATTCCATTTGTTTGCTAAAATGAGAGATTTTTGCAAACAAAGCGAATTATGCAAGAGGTCTATTCTTCAAAAGTCTGAGAATTTTAAATAGATTGGGATCATATTGGGGTCAGACTAGGCCTGACCGGCTGACTCTCTATGGATTTTGTAAAATTGGTTCCATGAGTGTGTGTGGCTGATGGTCATGGTCGTTGCAGATTTTATGACAAGTAGAGAAAACCCGATAACATGCAAGACTTCCCATTGCCAACATGACAATCATGAAAAATGAGTAGGTTGCTATTGCATCAGATCTATCATCAGGGCAACATGCGAAAAAATGATCATTTGGATTAAATGCTTGCCATACATTACCTGTACAATTTTTGTTGTTAAAATCATCATCCCAAGAACAAAAAGTCGGACAAACGACTGAACGACGAGTGCAATTAGATAGGATGAAACAAGAAAATGCAAACATCGAAATGCCTGCTGCCAACGTAAAAACGTTTGTGAAAAATTGGGCATTACATAGAAGTTTTATACTTCTCCCACAGTAGTTTTTTTTATGATTTGGATTTAAAAACTGATTTTGAATCTGAAAATCATTGTTTTCATTAATTAAGGGGTTATTAACAAAATTATTCATAAAGAACTCTTATTTAATTAAAAACGTTATAATCATGCATTTGTTTATGATTTTTGCGAACCAAAACATGATTGAACCAATTCTTTGACTTTTATGCTTGCATTTTCCTTTTATTAGGTTAATAGTATATTACACCTCTCGTGTTTCAACATTTGGTATTTGGAATAGAATGAATGCGAATCCTATTCGATTAAATCAGCAACATCTAGAAGCGATTAAAAGGCTTTTTTGTTCCTTTTTTTCTGAAAATGATCATCTTTGGATTTTTGGCTCCCGAGTGGATCCGACTAAAAGAGGGGGCGACATCGATCTCTACATTGAAACGACAGAAATGAATACCAAAGAAGCGATCAAAAAAGAATCCCAATTTATTCTCGCCTTGGAAAAAACTTTAGGGGAACAAAAAATCGATGTTGTTCTTAACATGAAAATTCATCAATGCCATTTACCCATTTATGAAGTCGCTAAAACGACAGGAATATTATTGGTGTGAAACAGTTAGACGAAGCAATAAAGATTGCACAATTGCATGCAGATCGAATGAAACAAGCAGCAACACGCTTAGAAGAGTATTTTCCAATTTCTACAGAGAAATTAGAGAACTTCTCATTCGACGAATTAGCAATGTTGGAATTATATACATCGCGATTTGCAAAATTGCAAGATCAGTTAGGACAAAAAGTTTTTACTTTATTCTTAGAATTCTTAGGTGAACTTCAAAATGGAATGAGTTTCATCGATAAATTAAATAAACTTGAAAAACTTCAAATCATCGAATCTGCTGATCAATGGCAAAATCTTCGCTGGGTTCGCAATCATATTTCTCACGAATATCCCGACGATCCAAAAATCATGATCCATTATTTGAATGATGCCTATAACATAAGATTTATTCTCTTGGACTGTTTAGATAGAATTATTAAGCGTATTGAACCTAGAAACGGCAGTTCAAGGCGATAAAGTGATGCAAGATTTTGAGTTAGAATCGCTAACAGTCGGGGGTGAACATTCCCAAAAGGTGAAGGCACCCCCGATTGTTAGCGATTATGGCTCAAAAGACCCGCGTCAATTTATCACCTTCAACTGCCGTTTCTAGGTTGAATAGACTCTTCCAGCTGAAAGCTGGAAAAAAGCAAGGTAGCAAGGTAGCAAGGTAGCAAGGTAGCAAGGAGAAGGCAGGTCGAGACGACCTGGTTACACCCCTTAAGTATGATTCATATCAGTAAAATGTATGTGTTTATTTTATTTTTCCCCTTGGTTTTATGCGGGGAAGTTTTATGGAAGGCAGAGTTAAAAGAGCCATTCTTTTTTTCTGTTTCTTTTTCGTCTGAAAACTTGATTTTGGGGCAAACGCTTCAGGTTAAGATCGAATCGCTATTTCCTGCAAATTACCAAATAAAATCCTATGAAATTATAGAAGATCTCCTATGGTCTGCTAATCCCCTTTCTCCTTTTTGGGAATTGAGGGATTCTAGTATTGATCAAACAAATTCCCAAACAACCATCCACCTTTCGGTGATTCCTTTGGTTGAAGGAAAGCTTCCACTCGCCCTTTCGAAAATGACTTTTTATTCAAATGAAAATGAAAAAAACCTCTCTGTTTCAACCCCCTTATTTTATTTTGACATTTCGCTTCCAATACACATTAAAATTCCGCAATTTGCGCCTTTAATCCCTTTGGAACCGGAATTTCCACTCTTTGTTTCTATTGAGAACGAAACAAAATGGATGAATGGCCCGGAAGCATTAGAGCAATCAGAAAAAGAAATGAAAAAAGAGCTGTATGCCCATACTTTTCCATGGTCTTACGTCCTCACTCTTCTTTTTATAGCTGCAATGGTGTGTTTATTGAAATTTTTTAAGCATATTGGCTTGTTTAAATCACAGCAACTTCCTCTTCAAACCAATGCTATCAAAGCGATCGAAAATGAATTGATGTCTTTGAAACCTATAAAAAATTCGCCCCTTAATTATCCAGCCCTTTCAATGTTATTTAAGAAAGCTATCCAAGATCATTTTAAGTTAAATACTCAAACACTGACTTCTTCTGAAATAGCAGCTTTACTGAAAACTCAAACTCCCCTCACTCAAGATAAAATTGAAGATGCAGTGACATTAATGAATGCGATGGATCAAGCTAAATATGCCGGAAGAAAATTCTCCGGGCAAGAAGAGGTGAAATTATTTGAAAAGCTTCATGCATTTGTTGCACACACTTCTCTTCCCTCTGAATAGGCAATCAAAACTGTTGAGGTTGCATTCCCCAAGACATTTACTGTCGTTCTAAACATATCTAAAATGCGATCGACGGCAATGATTAATCCTAAGCCTTCAGCCGGAACTCCAATGGTGTTTAGGATGATGGCAACAGAAATTAAACTCGCTGAAGGAATACCTGCAATCCCCATGGAGGTTAACAAAGAAAGAAATCCAATCAAAATCACAACATTCATCGTCAGGGAAATTCCATAGACAGATGCAATAAATAAGCTTGCAATGCACATGCACAAGGCACCGCCGGACATATTAATAGAAGTGCCTAAGGGGAGTGAAAAGCTGCAAATGCGATTTGTTACACCCACCCCTTTTTCAATGCATTCCATAGTCACAGGTAACGTTGCGGCAGAAGAGCTGGTTGAAAAGGCTGTAAAAAGAGCCGGTGCAATCGCCTTAAAATATTTAATCGGATTCATTTTAGCGATGACAAGCAAAAGAAAAGGAATGATCAAAAAGCTAAAAATAGCAAAACTTAAAATGACAGTAAAAAAATACCATCCGGAAGAAAGAATCGTTTCAATTCCTGTCGTCACAACTACATGCGCTACTAAACCAAAGACGCCAATGGGAAGCGCCTTCATAATCAAAACAGTCATTTGCATCACAATTTGAAAGATAGCTTCGCACGCTTCTAAGATAATAGCGGCCTTGTTGGTTTTAGAAGCAAAAAGACCAAATAAGATACTAAAAGAGATCAACCCCAGCATTTGACCCTCGGTTGCTGCGGCGAAGATATTTTTAGGGATAATTTTTAGAAAAATTTGAGAGATTGCTTCAAATAAATCACCTTCCTGCAAATGTGTCGAAGGCATTGCTTGGTGGATGCCATCTAAAGCAAAAGAAGGGAAAAACAGAAAAAAACTACCAATTGCAACCAGAACAGCCAATGAACTCATCAATAAATAAAACCCAAACGTTTTTAACCCTAAAGTTGCGAAGGACGCTTGAGCACCCATCTTTGCACTGCCTAAAATGATTGAACTCATGACCAGAGGAACTGAAACGAGATAGAGCGCATTTAAGAAAAGCTGCCCAATCAAATGATACATTTTGACATAGGGAATCCCCAAAAGGGCCGCTTCGCCACCCGTCCACATGCCAACTGTTATTGCAGCCAACATGGCAATAAAAACTTTAAATAAAACTGAATTTTTCATATTAGTAATATAATTAAATAAATCATTATAAATTAAATAATAATTAAATTCTAGAAAGAATATCGACATTATATTTCAATAATTTCTGATCGGCTGTAATTAAGGTGAGATTGTCGATTCTGGTTTGGGCAATTAACATTCGATCAAATGGATCGGAATGATGATTTGGCAAAAAAGAAATATATTCAGTATGCTTCCATGAAATTGGCAGCTCTTTAAATTGATATTCTTGAATAGTTTCAATTAAATTATCCGGAATATGTAATTTTCCAATTCTTTTTTTTATATTAATTTCCCAGATTGAAACGGAACTGACGTAAATGGTATTTTTTTTGTCGCTAATAATAAACCTTTCTTTTTTTGTAAGAAGAGAATTGTCAGCTAACCACCAAAGTAAAATATGTGTATCCAGTAAGAAGTTCAAAGATCATCCCCATTAAATAAATCTTCCATAGAATCATCAAAATCATCGCTCATTTGAACTTTCCCTCGCCAAACGCCCGGTTTTCTTTTTCCTTTTTCTTGCTCGTATTTAACGAGTTTAACCATAGGCTTGCCGGCTTTGCAAATGATGACTTCTTCGCCTGCACAAGCCAAATCCACTAATTCTGATAAATGTGTTTTTGCATGATGCATATTATTAAACATGATCGCCTCCCTCAACTATAGGCTTAGCTAAGCCTAGCTTAGCATATTTTTAATATTCATGTCAAGCATTACTCCAGTTTGCGCCGAAAGAACAAAGCGGAGCTTGTCAAAGTAAAAATTGCAATTAAAATCATGGGCCAAATGTTATCAAAAACAATGCGAGCAGGCATATCTTTAAGAAAGAGCCCTTTTGCTATGATGAGGTAATACCGCAGTGGATTAATGACGGTCAATTGCTGCAGCCATTCCGGCATATTTTCAATAGGTGTTGCATATCCTGACAAAGTAACTGCGGGGGTCATAAAAACAAATGACCCTAAAATAGCTTGTTGTTGGTTTTTTGAAAGTGAAGAGATGAAAAGACCCACACCAACTATGGATGAAATAAATACAACCATGCTTAAGAAAAGGAGTGGAAAAGAACCAATAAAAGGGATATCGAAGACAAATATGGCTGCTGCCACTATCATCAACCCCTCAGCGACTCCAATGACCATTGCAGGAATTGTCTTTCCAATTAATATTTCAATTGGCTGTAATGGAGAAACGAGGAGTTGGTCAAACGTTCCAAGCTCCCGCTCCCTTGCAACTGATAGGGCGGTTATTGTCAAACCGATTAGCATCGTCAAAACGCCCGAAAGATTAGGGACATTAAACCAATAGTAAAGCAAATTGGGATTAAACCAATTTCGTGGAAACAATTGCGTTTGTTGCTGAGGAATATTCAACTCAGCAGCTAAATCGTTGCTAAATTTTTGAATAATTTCGGATGCATACCCTTGAATAATTTGCGTAGCATTCGATCGTCTTCCATCTAAAATCAATTGGACGTCGGCAACTTTATTAGCTCTTAAATTCCTTGAAAATTGTTCATCCATATGAACAACCATTGAGACTTTTTGATTATCGATCAGCCGTGTCATTTCTTCTACAGATTGAAGATAGATCATATTTGTAAAAATGGGGGATCCGCGAAACCTTTGTTCGAGTTCAAAAGATTCAGCTCCCTGATCTAAATTCAAAATCCCAATAGTTGCATTTTTAACATCTAATGTGGCAGCCATCGAAAAAATGAGTAATTGAATCATTGGGGGAATGATTAACATCATACGACTCTTTTTGTCGCGCCATACCGCCAACATTTCTTTTCTTATTAGAGCTAGAATGCGAAAAAACATAACTTTACTACAATAGACCTCTTGCATAATTCCATTTTATCAACCAAAGCGAATTATGCAAGAGATCTAATTAATCTAAGCGTTTTACAATTCGTTTTCCTGCCCAAGAAAAAAAGAATAGAGCAATCATTAACATCGCACATGTATTTGGAATCAAAAGACTCCATACATTACCAACCAGAAATAATGTCTGCAGAGATGAGACAAAATAACGGGCGGAAACTAAATAAGTGATCAAACGAATAGGCACGGGCATGCTGCTGATTTCAAATAAAAATCCGGACAAAATAAATCCCGGCAAAAAGGCAGCTACCATCGCACCTTGCGCTGCGACAAATTGGCTTCTAGCGCTTGTTGATATCAGGAGTCCAACGCTCAAAGCGGAAAGGAGAAAGCAAGAAGAAACGACACCTAATACCATGAATGATCCTCTGAATGGAACATGGTAATAAAAAACAGCAATCAAAACGCAAAGAGCCATCGATAGCATTCCCATTGCGAAATAGGGAATCAATTTACCAAGCATCAATTCTTTTATCCCAACCGGCGTTGCCATCAAAGCTTCCATCGTCCCCCTCTCCCATTCCCTTGCGATCACTAAAGCTGTCAATAATGTTCCTATCAACGTCATGATGATAGCCAAAGAACCGGGAATCAAAAAGTTGCGGCTTTCCAGTTCTTCATTATACCAAAATCTCGGCTGGACTCTGATCAGCGATAATCCTTGCAAGTTCTTGCTGATCGACTCTTGTTGCAGCCAATTTTGCCATACCCCTGTAGCATAATTTTGCACAAATGTAGCAGTATTTGGCTCGCTGCCATCCGCTAAAACCTGAATGGGGGCGATTTGATCGGGTCTATTTCTAAATGATGAGAAGTAAGAGGGAACGATGATTATTGCTCTAATATTCCCACGAATGATGTCATCCAAAAATTCCTTTCGATCCCTTCCAATCTTAGTATCAAAATATCGAGAATTGGCAAGGGATTGCGCAAAATTTTGTGCTTCAGGAGAGGTATCTTCCAAGACCAATCCCACGCGAATATGGTCAAGGTCGAGAGAAACGCCATAGCCATATATAAACATCAAAATTAATGGAAGGACGAAACAAATAAGGATACTGCTTGGATCGCGAATAATCTGGTAAAATTCTTTGATGATTAGTGCTCTAAGCCGTCTCATACTTCTGTCTTTTGCTCATAATTTTGGATTAAAGCAATAAAGGCATCTTCTAACGTGGGAGAGGGATTATTTACCGTTTTTGCTTGTTCTTTCAGATCATCCGGTGTTCCAATCGTAATTAATTTACTCCGATAAACCAAACCTATCCGATCGCAATATTCAGCCTCATCCATGAAATGGGTTGTCACCATAATTGTTATTCCTTTTTCCACCAATCCATTGATATGGTTCCAAAATTCCCTTCGCGTGATGGGATCAACTCCAGAGGTGGGCTCGTCGAGAAAGATGACTTCAGGATGGTGCATAAGAGAACATGAAAGAGCCAATCTTTGCTTAAAGCCAAGAGGGAGGTCATCCGCCGATTCATTTAAAAAGGGATTTAATCCAAAGATATGAATCATTTGGTCGATCATCTCGCGTCGATGTTTTCCCTTCAAGTTATAGACACCAGAAAAAAATTCCAAATTTTGCAATACACTTAAATTCCCATAGAGAGAAAATTTTTGCGCCATATAGCCGATATGCGAACGTGCCACCGATGAGGCCTCCTGAAGATTATATCCCTCAATAAATGCATTTCCTGAAGTTGGTTTAAGTAATCCGCACATCATTTTGAAGGTTGTCGATTTACCGGCGCCATTGGGCCCTAACAATCCAAAAATCTCCCCTGCTTTTACTTCAAATGTAATATGGTCGGCAGCTGTAAAATTGCCAAACTTTTTTACCAATTGGTTAGCTTCAATCACATGTGTCTTTTTACTCGCCACATAGGGAGTTTTTTCTGCAAGTTCAGACCAGCCTCCCGGGCCGCCTCCTAAAATATCGATAAAAGCATCTTCAAAACGAGGGGGGATAGGCTCGATAATGAGTTCTTTTTCATCCTTTAAAAATGGAAAATGAAAAGGATATTGAACCCCTTTCTTGGCGACAATCCGAATATCTTTTCCTTGAATCACTCCATCCATAATTTCCGGTTGTTGCAAAGCCTTTGTCAAAATGGTGCGCCTATTTCCTTGGATATTAGAAATCTTAAACACGCGTCCCTGCACTTCCTTTGTCAACCCAACAGGCGCCCCATTGTATAAGAGCTTTCCGGCATTTAATAAAATCACCGAGTCGCATTTTTCCGCTTCATCTAAATAGGCGGTGCTCCATAAAACAGAAATCCCTTCGTTCAACAAATTTTGTACCATTTGCCAAAGTTCCCTCCGAGAAAGGGGATCAACTCCAACACTTGGCTCATCTAATAGGAGTAATTTCGGTTTTTGAATCAGGGCACAAGCGAGCCCAAGTTTTTGTTTCATCCCTCCGGATAATGCACCTGCCAGGCGATTGACAAAAGGTTTAAGAGAAGTGAAGGAAAGCAACTTTTCAAATGCTGTTTTTCTTTCTTCCCCTAAAACTCCTCTTAAATTGGCATACAACTTTAAGTTTTGAATCACTGTGAGATCTTCATATAATCCAAATTTTTGAGGCATATAGCCTATAAAAGAATGGATAGAAGCTGCATCTTGAATAGAATTAAAACCCCCGACTTTGATGGAACCCGCACTGGGCAAAAGCAAGCCTGCGATCAAGCGAATTAAGGTCGTTTTGCCCGCCCCATCCGGACCTGCTAAACCCACCATTTTTCCAGCTGGAATAGAAGCGGAAATATCTTTCAAAGCCGGGGGCAAGTTTTTTTGAAAACTTTTAGAAATAGCGTTGATTTCAACAAAGGGATTCATAATTTTTTCAGACTAACTGTCACCGGCATCCCTTGCTTTAAAAGATGATCAGGGTTATCTACGATCACTCTTAAGCGATACACTAAATCGGTGCGCAACTGTGTCGTTTCCACAGTTTTGGGGGTAAATTCAGCCACGGGTGAAATAAAACCGATATGGCCGTAATAGATTTTTCCATCCGGGGAATCAGTCGCAACTTCTGCTTGCATGCCTGCATAAATTAATCCGAGCCGCGGTTCTGAAACATAAGCCCGCACCCATACAGGAGAAATTAAAGATAAAGTATAAATGGGGTCTGCCGCTCGCACCACCGTTCCGGGCTCGCGGATTCTGGTTAATATCGTCCCATCGTCAGGGGCATAGAGCTCGGTGTCCTGAAAATTTGTCATTGCCACGCCTAATGCTGCTTCCATTTCCAATAGATTCGCATGATTCATTTTTTTTGATGCAATGGCATCGTCGATATCCTGCTGCGAAATCCCTCCCGTTCCAACCAATATATTGCGCCTTTCAAGCAATTGGATCGCATTTTCAAACGAAGCCTTGGCCGAGACGATTTTCGCCTCTGCTTGGCGCACTTGATCTTGATAGGGCTGTTTATCCAAGGTCGCCATCAATGATCCCTTTTGCACGAAATCTCCTTCCTGAAAGGGCATGGTGACGACTCGCCCGCTGACCCGAAAACCTAAATCGACTTGGCGAATGTCGACATTCCCATAGAGGATTAAATGATCTTGATCTCCCTCTTTTAAAAAGTGAGATTTATATTTATATAACGAAAACAAAATAATAATAATTATTATTATTATTAAGAATAGTAATGTTTTTTTCATTTTTTTATTTAAACTGCAACTTTTTATTTGATTTTAAATTAAATATTTTATAAAATTAATACTTTCCATAATAATAGGAGTATTAAAATGAATTATATTAATCCAATATTTAATCAAGCCAAATCTTTCATTATAGACAGAGGATCTGAAATCGTCGGCCAATTGGCAAAACATAGCGTACGCTTTATTCAAATTATTTCTCAACAAATCCAATCAAATCCAAAAATTGGGCTCGCCTTCATCGCTGTGTCTCATTCAGCCAATTTTATTGCGGTTCACCTCATCCTTAACCGATTAGATAAAAAGCAAGGCTCAAAAAACACATTCAGAAACATTGCCGGAACATGCATAATTCTCAGCGGTTCTGTCTGTGCTCTCAATGGCGCACTCTCTGCAGTTTTTCCACAAGTATTAAAAAGAACATTTTTGGGAGCCTCAGTTGCAACAGCGATCTTCGCCCATTATGCAATCAATGCAGCCAAAAAATATTTCGCAAAAAAACCCGCGGCACCTGCGCCGTTAGTTACAGAAATCAGCACAGGTAGCGCGCGTAAGCTGGAATTAGTGAAGAGTCCGTTAAAAACTTACACGAGCCCCATTTTAAAACCCGATTTCTCAAAGGCATTTAATTTTATTTCTTTTTGGGATAAAACAACCGAAACTAAGCCGATCATAAGCCCAACTTCTGAAAAGAAAAACGATTTAGCCTTAGTTGTTTTTAACGACAAAAAGATTGTTCCTATGACCGAAACTGTGACAAAGGAAATAGAAAAAATCGAAATAAAAGAACCTGCAGCGGTTGGTACTCCGGTTAAAACAGAAAATGTGATGACACCTCCAAGCAGATCCCAAAAGAAACATCAAAAGTACAAAGCAAAACTGAAATTGAAAAAGGTTAAATTATTCGAAACATCTTTAGAGACTGCGACTGTAGCAAAATCGACGATCGAAGCATTAAAAACTGATGTTGTAAAATTGCCAACTGAAACACAACCCACTGTGAAAGAAACAATATTGGATAACGTAGACGCTCCTTTGAGCACTTCGACAACACTTTACCGAAATCCAAGTGTTAAAAACATGATGTCAAAAACTGTTCCTGTTTGGAATAAAAAAGTTGTTGTCATGCCGGCTGCTAAACCAGTTCAGGTAACATCGCCCTCTCAAGAGCTTGTTGTTTTCAACAGCCCGGAGAAAACATTTGAGATTCAATCACCAGTAAATCTCAAACTGTTTTATCAGAAAATGGATGAATTATCCACCGACACAGCGGCGATAATCGAAAAAAAGAATGAATTAGCGTTAGTAATCTATAACGAGCGCAACATCGTTCCATTGACATTTGCAAAAGAAGTTAAAAAAAGCGAAACAGAAGAAATGACAGCACCAGTGACTCCAGTTAAAACACAAGAACAATCAAATGAAAAAAGCAAAACCGTTACCCCAAGCAGATCTCAAAAGAAACATCAAAACTACAAAAGGAAACTGAAATTAAAAAACCTACAATCTAAAAACGAATTTCCAAACCTTATTAATGAGCACCTCACTGTTGTTAACGATCTACTCTACTTCGATATGGCGACACTCTCTAAATTCGATAATTAGAATTTCATTAAAACCTTTGGATGGCCTTCCATTCAAAGGTTTTTTTAAGAATAGACATCCCCCCAATCAGCTTTACGAGCCTCCTTGTAGTCTTTTCCCATTTTCTTAGAAATGATGGGATATTTTACCCCTTCAGCCGTGCATAATTTTAATCTTATGTGACCTGAATGGCGATCGGGCGTTGCCAAAATTCTGGAAGCCGGCAACGGATGCAGCGTTTTTGTAGCAGCCACATAAGAAAATTTTTCATCCTCATATCCAAGCGTACCCCCTTTCAAACGGCGATGCAAAGAGGTTCGCTCTAATCTCACTGAAAAATGGCACCAATCCCCATCTTTCATCGGACAGGCGTTATGATGGGGGCAAGGGGCAATCAAATGGGCACCCATATCGATTAAACGGCTTCTGATCAATCTGATGCGCTCAAAACCAGCCGGGGTTCCAGGTTCAATCACTACAAGGAGTTGAGTGGCTTTTTCAAAAGCTAGTTTAAGAATATTTTCCATATTCCCAAGCTCCCCTATTGAATAAGAAAATAGCAGGCAATCATGGTTTTCTAGACTTTCGAGGATTTCGATATTATCCACGCACCATTTTGCCTTTTGAAAAACCGGGTGATCGCTAAAAGCGGCAAGCTGTTTGCCAAGTGAGATGAGGGCATTATCTTGTTCAATTAACGTCGCATTTTCAAGTGCATTAAAAGCGTCTGCTGCCGCCCAAATGCCGGTCCCAGGCCCGGCTCCTAAGTCCAATAGGCTTTTGATAGGAAAATCGCCTCTTTCTTGAATCCATTGAAAACATTTTCGAATGGCACTATAAGTCGCAGGCATCCTGGAAATCAGATAGGATTGACGATGTGCCTCAGAAGCCATCAATTGCTTTTTACCCTCAGGGGACCGATAACGCTCTGAAAGGTCTTGCCTTCCTTCAATGAGACCTTTTAAATCCATCGAGGCAGTTAAGCTTTCAATTCCTTCTTTTAATTTTTCGGGGATTAACATTAGACCTCTTGCATAATTCCATTTGTTTGATAAAATGGATCTTTTTGGCTGCTTCAAAGCCCCGGGGTTGAGAGATCGCAAGAGGCATTGTATTGGTGCCTCTTGCGATCTCTCAACCGCGGGAGCTTTCAAGCTAGCCCAAAATTCCAATATTCAACTGGAAGCAGTATATACTCGTTCTACTTCAAACGTAGAAATTTTTACAAGGAGGCGGCCTTATTTTGCATCAAGCGTAGCTGGTGCCGAAGCAGCACAACTTGAATAAGTTGTGCGATGCAGGCAGATGCAAAAGA
>JANWJE010000115.1 GCA_025451995.1 Parachlamydiaceae bacterium
ACCGCGGGAGCTTTCGCGCGGCTCAAAAACCAAATTTTGGAGTTGTTTCGGTATACCCCCGACTGAAACGTCCCACGTGCCGTTTTAGGAGGGGGTGAAATTTGAAAGGTGCAAAAATTTTGCCAAAATCGACGTGGATCTCTATTTTTTCACAGCCTCGCAAAGGCACATGGGCGTTAACCCCGATGCCGCTCTGGGCGACTGATTCTTAGCTTCACGCGTATGGGCAGAGGTACGAGATTGCAGTTTCGAAAGAAGTCTATCGATAGTTTTGCTGAGAATTGGAGTGATTCGCCGGATAAGGATTTTCTCTAGGGTTGCGATCTGTATGCTCTAAGTAATATTTGCGCATTTGAAGGTAATCTTTATCTACATTCATACCCGGTCCACCCACTCCTTCCGGATGTTCAATGTCATAAGCTTCTCCTTGGGTTTCGCCTTTATAAAAAGCATCTCTATCGTAACGCCAATTTTGCCTATACCCCCAATCTCCTTGTCGATTGGCCCGATGATGGATATCTTTCCCTCTTTCATCCATATAGGCAACTTCTTCTTGCCCTGTAGCCGATCTTGTTCTTTGAGATTTTTCGGTAACGGTTTGTGCTTGGCGGTCGCCTTGATTTGGATAGGAATTATTTGCA
The DNA here is from genome assembly GCA_025451995.1 of Parachlamydiaceae bacterium. Taxonomy (GTDB): domain Bacteria; phylum Chlamydiota; class Chlamydiia; order Chlamydiales; family Parachlamydiaceae; genus JANWJE01. The sequence continues at coordinate 642 of JANWJE010000115.1, forward strand.
TAGGAATTGAAACTTAAAAATAATAAGGAAGAAGAGATTGTAATTAACCGTACGATGGAATTCATGCTTACCTCCAGTAGATATTTAACTCACCTCTTGGTACGTAAGAACCTATTCAAAATCTCAGGGTTCGTCGCTTTTCGGGATTATTTTGATTAAAATTTCAGGGGTTATATCCTCTTGTCGATATTACCCCTGAAATTTTAATCGAAAAGCGGCTCAAAAGAACCCGAAAATCGACTGAACCTGAGATTCTGAACAGGTTCTAAGATGAGTATTTAATTTCACTATCGCAAAAGAAATAATTTTGTACAATTGCGATATATAAGTGGAGTTTGGTTATGAGTATAAAGATGCAAACGAGCCAATCTAACAGACATGAGCTTCTTTTAACGCAACGGTTGATTATGTCAGCCCAGATGCAGCAGGCCATCCGTTTATTGCAGCTTCCGGTTGAAGAATTATCAACCTATCTCGAAGAACAAATTGTCAATAATCCCTTGCTTGAAGTTGACAATGATGAAAAAAAAGAAGCAGAAGAATCCAAAGAGATCCCTCAGGAAGAGAAGGAAGTGATTATCGATGACAATGACTTGAGAATCTTAAATCAACTTGAACTGGATATTGAAGAGCATTTAAATCAGACAGAAAGCTTTCTAACAAAGAGAACATCCGAAGAAGAAAAATTGAAAAATTTTTTAGATCAATCCGTATGTGCACAGACTACTCTTAGGGAATTTCTCATTGAACAAGCACATGATGCTTTTAATCATTCTGAAGAAGATTTGAAGATAGGAGAGATTTTATTCGGTTATTTAGATGCATCGGGGTTGATTTCAACCCCTTTATCAGAAATTGCTTGTTTTCATGCCATTCAAGAAAAGGATTTACTCAGAGTTCTCAAAATCGTACAAACATTTGAGCCCTATGGCATTGCTTCTTCATCCATTCAGGAATGCTTTCTTAATCAATTGCGCTGTTTCAAAAAGGAGGCTTCCCTTTGTTTCGAAATCATTCGGGATCACTATGATGATTTGCTTCATAATCGCATTCCCAGTATCCAAAAAAAAATAGGCTGCACATTTGAAGACATTAGAGATGCGATCGAAAAAGAAATCGCCAAATTGGACATTCATCCCGGAATGCAGTTTTCCACACGAAGCGCACAAGCATTAATTCCCGATGTCACATTGAGGCAGGAAAACGATCAGCTGATTGTCGACGTCGAAAGGGATGCTTTTCCCCTTTTACGTTTGAATAAACGCTATCTAAAAATGTTGAGAAATGAAGATACTCCCAAAGAGACTAAGCAGTACATTAAACAACATTTTATGTCTGCTAAATGGTTATTTAAGAATTTGCAAGAGCGCTTTTCAACCATTGAAAGAATTGCCCGGATATTGGCTAAAAAACAATTGAATTTTTTCATGGAACCGGAGGGAGAACTGGTCCCTATGACGATGAAAATGGTAGCAGAAGAACTCGAGCTGAATGAATCAACAGTCGCAAGAACAGTTGCTAATAAATGCATTGCTACGCCTAAAGGTTTATTTCCTTTGCGCTTTTTTTTCACAACCAAATATATCTCTGATAAAGGGGAAAATCTTTCATCAGCTACCATAAAAAACGCAATTGTAAAAATCATTGAAAATGAAGAGAAAACAACACCCCTATCAGATGAAGATATTTCTCAATTGCTTAAAGAAAAAGGAATCATTTGTGCTCGGCGCACTGTTGCAAAATTTAGACATTTACTCACTATCGGAAATGCTCACCAAAGGCGGAAATTTAGAAAATGCTAACAATCCTTAATTTATTTGGAAGATCCCCTTTTGCACCCCTACAAGCGCATATGAACAGCGTAGCAAAGTGCGTATATGCTCTTGTCGATTTATTTAAAGCCCTTGAGGCAAAGAACTATTCAGAGGTTGGAAAAATTGCAGAGCAAATTTGCAATTTAGAGCATGCGGCAGATTTAATTAAAAATGATATTCGCAACCATCTCCCAAAAAGCTTATTTTTGCCCATCGATAGAGGAAATCTTTTAGAAATTTTAGCGATTCAAGACCATATCGCTGATAAGGCAGAGGATATCGCCGTTTTGCTGACCTTAAAACAATTAGAAATCTTGCCAATTTTTCAAGAGGAGTTTAAACTCTTCGTTCAAAAAAATATCGAAACATTTGATGAAGCTTTTTTGATCATTAAAGAATTGCAAGAACTTGTTGAATCCTCATTTGGAGGGATGGAAGCTGCTAAAGTGCGCTCAATGGTCGATATTGTCGCTTATCGAGAGCATGAAGTCGATCTCATCCAGCGAACATTGCTAAAAAATTTATTTAATGCGGAAGAGCAATTGACTTATATTACATTTAACTTATGGCAAAGGCTTTTGGAATCGATCGCATCCATCTCAAATTTATCTGAAAATTTAGCGTATCGTGTCCGCATGACACTAGAACTGAAATAATATGGATACTGCCTTACTTATTTTCATCCTGTTGACCGGATTCTATATGGCATGGAATATCGGCGCGAACGACGTTGCAAATGCAATGGGTACTTCTGTTGGTTCCGGTGCCTTGACACTGCGTCAAGCGGTAATCATCGCCGCGATTCTCGAATTTGCCGGAGCTTTCTTTTTTGGATCCCATGTTTCCAAAACGATGCAAAGCGGGATTATCAATGCTGATTTTTTTAGCAATGATCCCCGTATTTTAGTCTATGGGATGTTATCCGCTTTAGCCTCTGCCGGGATTTGGCTCCATATTGCCTCTTATTTTGGCTGGCCTGTTTCAACCACCCATTCCATCGTTGGGGCGATTGTTGGCTTTGGGGCAGTCGTTGGTGGAATCGACGTCGTTCAATGGGACCATGTGGGATTTATCATTAGCAGCTGGATTTTATCCCCTTTATTGGGCGGAATTTTAGGATTTTATATTTTCAATCTCATTCGAAGAAAAATTTTCTATGCTTTAAATCCGGTAGAATCCGCGAAAAGGCTCACTCCTGCTTTGGTTTTTATTGTCGTCGCTATTTTAGCGATTATTCTCATTTTTGAAGGGTTAAAAAACACCCGCTTTCATTTTAATGATTTTGAAAAAGGGAGTTTGGTTCTTTTGTTAGCTCTCAGTGGAGCTGTTATTAGCTATTTTTTAGTCAAAAAAATTTCCTCTTCTACAGAATTGTCACTTGAAACTCATCATGATATAGACAGTCATGCGGAATTTTTGAAAGTGGAAAAAATCTTTGGCTATTTACAGATTATGAGTGCATGCATGATGGCCTTTGCCCATGGGGCAAATGATGTTGCCAACGCCATTGGACCCCTATCTGCCGCTGTGGCGATTTTAACGACAGGGCTCTTTGCTGTAGATGCGCCTGTTCCCTCCTGGGCTCTGGCTCTTGGGGGAACCGGGATTGTCATTGGCCTTGCCTCGTGGGGGTGGAGAGTGATAGAAACGATCGGAAAAAAAATCACCGAACTCACCCCTACGCGTGGTTTTGCCGCAGAATTTGGAGCTGCGACAACCATCGTTTTAGCCTCCAGCTTAGGAATGCCCATATCGACCACACATACACTCGTCGGCGCTGTTTTAGGCGTGGGTTTTGCCCGAGGTTTAGAGGCTGTTAACCTGACAACCACCCGCGACATCTTAATTTCTTGGGTAGTCACGGTGCCATTAGGGGCACTCCTCTCTGTCCTACTCTTTTATCCGATAAAAGCCATTTTCGGCTAATCGTTGCTAATATAAAATGTTTTGCCCAGATTTTGACTTTTAATTATCATATCCCTTTTCAATGAGGAGTATCGATTCATGCAAGAAAAAGCTAAAACATCATCACATCTATTAAAAATTGGCCTTGTTTTTATTGCTCTTTGTCTCTTGCTGGCAAGAATTGGGTATAGTCAAACAGCCAATGATCCAACTCAGGCAATAGTATTACAAGGCTCCATTCATATTGAACCCGCAAAACCAGTGCCTGGAGATCAAACAGGTAAAATTCAACCGGGCACTGCTGTCAAACTATCCGCAACCATAGAAAATAAAGGGAATCAAGAAAATCCACCTGGCCAATTCTTTATTCGCTATGCCTTTGCCCATCCCTTGAATAACGAAGAGAAAAGCCAAATTTTTGAAACTGAAAAAAAATCGTTACCTTCAATTCAGCCTGGAAAAAAAGTTGAAATCGCTTTTGATACACCGCATAAAATTCCTTCATTGCTCGATTTCGTAAGAGACGATTGGTCTATCCGTGAATACCAGGCTGTCGCTTTGATCGACAAGGAAGAATACTTGATTGGCACCCTAGCCCTGACATTTTCAGCCTATTATTATCCCGGAATCAAAAAAGAATTTCCTGTCACAATTCATCCGAATATCGATAAAAAGTGACTAATAACTTTCATTAAAATAAAAAAAATTTTAGTCTGATTGTTTTATCTAATAAAGGTTTTGATGCAATGAAAAAATATCTGCATTTCTCAATTTTTCTCTTCAAGTGTTTGTCGTTTTGCAGCCTCATCGCTGAATTGGAAAGTAGGCCAAATATCTTATTTTTTCTCGTCGATGAGTGGCGATTTCCTACGTCTTATGAAACAGATGAATTGAAAGAGTGGAAAAAGAAAAACTTAGTTTTTCAAACGATGTTGACAGAGAGAGGAACGACTTTTCAAAATCATTATACTAATTCCAATGCCTGTTGCCCGGCTCGCGCTTGCTTACATACGGGGCATTATATTCATGTCCATGGCGTGACCCAAACGGATGGGGCCGCTAAATCCGCTCTTTCGCCGGATATGACATGGTTGCATCCATTCACCGTTCCCACAATAGGGAATTTTTTAATGGAAACGGGCTATCAATCGATTTTAAAGGGGAAATGGCATGTCACAGATGCTTCAATCAGACTCGAAAGCGGCGATTATTTAACAACTTTTGATAAAAATGGCTTTCGCATACCCTCACTTTACCACTTTTATTTATCGAAAAATGTGTTGCATGATTTCGGATATGATCGTTGGGTCGGTCCCGATCCGCATGGAATTTCTCCTTTGAACTCGGGATCATCTGTTAAACCGCCGGCAGTGGGCGCAGATGAAACAACCACAAAGGAAGTCATTGATGAATTGCATCGTCTTTTTAAAACCAATCAACCCTGGTTTCTCATCGCCTCTTATGTCAACCCCCATGACATTGCGCTTTTTGGAGAGTTTACTCGCTTGAATAAACAGGCAAATTGGTTCTTTCCGGTTGATCCCACTTTACCAGAAAAACTGTTTAAAGAAGAATTTCAACTCAGTTTACATGAAAATCTTTTTAAGAAACCCCGCGCACAAAGAGAATATCGAGACTTATACCCGCAAGCATTTCAACCTATAAGGAATATTGATCGCTATCAAAGATTTTATTACACATTGCAGAAAAAAGTAGACCAAGAGATGTTAAAAGTTTGGGAAAAATTAGTTGCAAACCCCGCTTATAAAAATACAATTATTGTTTTCACTTCAGATCATGGAGACTTGTTGGCGAGCCATGGGAAAATGTTTCAAAAATGGTATCAGGCTTATCAAGAGGCGATTCACGTTCCCTTAATTATCTCAAGTCCCCTTTTTGGGAACAAGCATCAAAAAGTCTCTCAGTTGACTTCTCATATAGACATTCTTCCTACCATTTTGGATTTTGCAAAAGGAAATGCCAAATCTTTAAATCAAAAATTATCTCGAAAATTCAGTCTCACTTTACCACTTCCCGGAAAAAGCTTGCTCAGTTCGATTAAACATCCAAAAAGAAAAAGAGGCCCTGTTTATTTTTACACCGAAGATAATCCATTAGAGGGTCCAAATCAAGTCAATGGTCAATGTCAACCCTATTCGTCAGTCAACCAACCGGCAGCCGTTGAAGCAGTTCTTGCTATTCATGAAGGAAACTTATGGAAGCTCACACACTACTATAATACATTTGGAAATTGCGGAAATAAAAAGGGAATCACCCATGAACTTTACAATGTCTCGCAAGATCCCATGGAATTAAACAGTCTTTACCGAAATCCTGAATTTGATCAAATCAAAGAGCAATTGACCCGTTTGATGGAAACCCTCTCCGCTGTTTACCGCATTATTCCAAATGAAGTGAAAAACCAAGAATTTGGTGAAGAATAGTAGACCTCTTTCGAACGGAAGTTCCACTTTTTGATGCAACGATTTTTGTTAGATTTGAACTTCCGTTCGAACGGAAGTCCAGTCACTTCACTTTCGCTAAAGCCTTAGTGATGATTAAGGCGATGTCGGCATTATCGGGCAGCTCGCTTAACGTTTGATGGATCGCTTTCTGTGCAGCTCCCTGTTGGTATCCTAGGTTGATGAGCGCGAGAAGCGCATCTTGCGCGGGCGTCGATAGGGGATAAGCAAAAGAGAGTCCGGCTTTGCTATCCTTAGGCATACCATGCAACTTATCTTTCAATTCGACAATGAGCCTCTCAGCAGTCTTTTTTCCAATGCCCGGCACTTTGCAAAGTGTGTGAAAATCTTGGGCGAGAATTGCCGTATGCAATTCTTGACAGTTTAAATGGCCGATGATGCTTAAGCTAAGCTTTGGACCGACCCCTGAAATATTCAAGAGGACGTCAAAAAGTTCGCGATCTTGACAATTCAAAAAGCCATAAAGGGTGTGTGACATTTCTCGCACAATGAAAGATGTATAAAGAAGCACCTCCTTTCCAATTGCCGGCAATTCTCCCAGGAGTCGGATGGGAATGTAAATCGCATAGCCAATGCCATTGACATCGATTGTAACCATACTTGTTGTCGTTGAAACAAGAATTCCTTTTATATAAGCGATCATTAGACCTCTCGTTTAGCTTTAATGTGCGGTGCGGCATGGGCATGGCAAATGGCTAAGGCAAGTGCATCGGCAGCATCTTCAGGTTTTGGGATGATGTTTAAGTTTAATAGTGACTTTACCATCCCTTGAACTTGCGCTTTGCTGGCTTTTCCATTCCCCACAACGGCTCTTTTAGCAACAGTTGGGGCATATTCAAAAATTGGAAGACCTTTTCTTTTGGCTGCGATCATCACAGCGCTTCTCGCCATTCCAAGTTTCAATGCACTCTGGGCATTTTTATACATAAACTGCATCTCCACTACCAAGACAGTCGGCTTGTATTTTTCAATGAGTTCATCAATCCCTTCAAAAATAATGAGATAACGCTCAGATAATTTATATTTTATCGGAGGCCGTATACACCCGTAGTCCACCGCGATCAACGTATGATCTTTGACCGAAATGAGACCATAACCGCTCACATACGAGCCCGGGTCAACTCCTAAAATGATTTCACTATTTGGATTCTGGCTCATCCTAGAAACGGCAGTTGAAGGCGATAAATTGACGCAATCTTTTGAGCCATAATCGCTAACAATCGGGGGCGCCTTCACCTTTTGGGAATGTTCACCCCTGATTATTAGCGATTCTAACTCAAAATCTTGCATCACTTTATTCCCTTGAACTGCCGTTTCTAGGATCATGAAGATGGGAAGGGGGTTCTTTCATTCCAAAAAGGTTAAATTTTTCTTCCTCAGTTTGCTGCTTGCTATTATCAAAGAACTCTTCTTCATGAGGCTTTTCAAAAGCAAAGTGAGCCTGGCGGGTTTTTGTTTCATCTATTTCTTGAGCGGCATGAAAGAGAGCGTTTGTAGAGTGATATCCACCCCCCATAAAATTTCCAAGATTTGAGAGGAGGCTTTGCATTTGAAGATGTTTTTCTTCAAATTTTTTGAGTTCCCGATTGCGATTTTCACTCTCCTGCCACTTGTCATACATTTTGAAATATTTTTCTTCCCATTTCAGAATCTGACCCTCTGTCCCTTTTAGAGCTTCATGGAGTTGTTCTTGCAACCTCACCTCTTGTCTTTGATAGAGATCGACACTTGCTTGCAATTGTGCAATTTGAGATTTTTGATTCTCAACGATTTGATTGAAGTCTTGTAATTTAGTTTGAGTGTCTTCGAGTTTTTCATTGAGAAGAGCGGCTTCTTTAACTTTTTTAGCTAAATGTTGTTGCGCGACTTTAAGTCTCGCCTCACTTTCTTCTAATAAAGTCCTTAATTGCTCTTTTTCTGATTCTAATATATCTTTTTCTTGATTGAGAAGCTGGACTTGCTCATTAAATTCTTGCAATTGGGTGAGTTGGTTCGCGGCGATCCCCTCTAACTGATGCAAATCATTGTGTGTACGCACTCTTTCATCGATCGCTTCTTCCAAACGCTCGACAGCTTGTTTCCATTCTTCTTTGAGAAGCTCATATTTATCTTGGATAAAATCTTTTTCTTTGGCTATCGCATTTAAGCTTTCGATTCGGATGTTTAATTCTTGGCGTTGCTGACAGCTTTCAATCCATTCCGCTTTCTTGGCTTGCAAATGCAATTCGATGTTGTGTTTTTGAGTTTCAACTGCATGTAATTTCTCTTGAAAAGCGATTAAATTAGCAGATTGATTTTCAAATTGGAGTTTAAGCTGTTTGCATTGATGATCCAGTTCTGTTTTTTCATTCAAGGTATTTAAATAACGGGTTTCTAATTCCTTCGTCTCATTGGCATTGTCCAATAATGTCTGTTTGATGATTTCAATTTCACGCCGCAATCGATGTGTAGAATTTTCTGAAACAACCGTTTCTAGATTATCATCATGAAGTTTTTGATCTTCTAACGTCTGTTTTAGCTGATCAATCTCTTTTTGAGAATTGTATTGATTTTCTGCAAGTTCTTGTTCCAGGGCCCTGATTTTATTTTGAAAATCTTTAACTTCTTCGCGCAATTGTTCTGCTTCTAAGCTTGTGATCTCAAGTTGATGATTTAGAAAACTGTAATCTTTTTCAAAATGTGAATGAGTATTCTCTTCTTGCTTGTTTGCTTCTTTTTTAAGTTGATGAAGTTCTTCTTGCGACTTTTTTAAAATTTCCTTTAATGTGTTTTGTTGAACTCTTAAAGATTCAATCTCTTCTTCATATAACTGTTGGCTTTCTATTAGTTGAACATGCGTTTTTTCTAATTCTTTTTGAGAGTTTAAGCGTTGGTTTTGTTCATCTTGCAATTCAATTTGCAGTTGTTGTAAACTTTTTTCATAATGTTGTTTTAAAGTCACCAACAAACGTTTTAGATGCAAAATCTGATCTGCATCTTGAGTTGCCGATTGTGGATGTTGATTTTCTTTTTTTGAAGCAGTTGTCAAGCTCTACTCTCTTTTTTATCACAGGAGTTTTTTACACATGATCACCCCCCCTTTTTTATCGAAACCTCCCAGCAACATTTTAGTCCGTATGCCTAACTGGTTAGGGGATTTTGTCATGGCAACACCCATTTTAACTGATTTGCGCCATCATTGGCCAGAGGCAAAAATTACTGCCATGTGCCAAGGTGCGTTAAGCACTGTCATTCAAGAAGATCCGAATATCACAAGCCGTCTTAGTTTCGTTCGCCCTAAAAATATATTTGATAGAAAAGGCATCGCGAACCTATTAGGTCAACTGAAAAAGGAGCCTTTCGACCTTGGCATTTTATTGACAAACTCCTTTTCTTCTGCCTATTGGTTTTGGAAAGGGGGAGTTCAACATAGGGTCGGGTACCAAACGCATGGGAGAACTTTTCTCCTCAATCATGGTTTTCCTTTTCCAAAAGAAAAAGAGCAGCAACACCTTGTTGTCACTTATAAAATGCTTCTAGAGCCCCTGGGCATCCCGGTTTCCAATACACCCCCTTCCCTGGTTATCACCGATGAAGAAAAGAATAGGGTAGGTCTTCAATGCGATCAAATGGGGGTTCAAGCGGATGATTTTATCATTGGTATTAATCCGGGGGCGGCCTACGGCTCAGCAAAATGTTGGTTGCCGGAAAGATTTAAACAATTAACAAAAAAATTATTAGAAAAAAAAACCATCAAGATCTTCTATTTTGGCGATAAGGCAGGAGCCCCTTTAGTCAAGGAAATTTGCAATCAAATGCCGGCGGATCGAGTGTTTGATTTAGCAGGAAAGACAAGTTTAAGGGAATTGATGGCTTACCTCCAAGCTTGCAAACTATTTCTCACAAATGATAGTGGACCGATGCATGTCGCCTCTGCCCTCGGGGTTCCTTTGGTCGCGCTCTTTGGTTCAACAAGCGACACAACGACCGGCCCCTATCTCGGCGGGAAAGTGATCCATAAACATGTCCCTTGCTCCCCCTGTTTTCGGCGGGAATGCCCCATTGATTTCCGCTGCATGAAGAAAATTGAAACGCAAGAGGTATATAATTTAATTACACAATTAATTAATTAATTCTTTATTTAAAATTAATTATTATATTCAATAATCGAATATAATTATTATTCTTTAAATAAAGAGATAGAATGACTAGCGTAAATACTAATTATCATTTTACAGACGTTATAGAAAAATCTAGAAGTCGAAAGGAAATGAGAAAAACCAATCGGCTAGCTCAGAAAATCAAACCTTCAGCTGCCAATAGCCAAACCTTTAAATTTAATGAGAGTTTTTTAACAATTTGCGATTTATTACCCCTATTATCGTCTTATCTCAATCCGAGAAGTTCCACTAAATTGTTTGCGGCAAATAAAGAATTGAATGACCTTTTTTATTCAAAATCTGCCCTCCTCTCTCAATTTCTGAATCAAACATTGGGATTGAATGTTGATAAGATAGCGCTCCCTCCAAAGATGATCCTTGAACAAAACAATCAATATTTACACACTTCCTCAAATATTTATTATTCTTTTCTTAAAATGGAACACATTAAAAATTCCATTACGCGAATTTCATATCAAAATTTTTCAACAATAGAGAAGTGGCATGAAATTTTAAAAGAATGTCCAAACATCAATGAAATTTATTCTCCGATCTATGCAGGGGCGCATCCAAGTCCTGTATCCATTCTTCCACCTGATAGGCTTTCATTCCTCGAATCTCTCAGCTTAACCGCTTTTCAGTCGGTCGTCAATCAGGATGAAAGGAAACCATTTTTATGGTTGGCCCATCTTTCTTCTTTTTCCAAATTAAACTCTTTGAGTTTAACGTATTTTTATCTGAATGAAGAAAGCTCCAACCATCTTAGCCAATTATCAAACCTGCAGCGTTTGTCTCTCGATACATGCGCCTTTAAAACAGTTCCGGAACTGTTTTCATTTTTAAAAAAGAGCCGGATCAATTATTTAGAGTTAAAAGAATGCTCTTCACTCGAAGATAGACTCCTTACTCGCATCGTTTCGGAAATGCCGTTGCTAAAAGTTTTGACCATAACATCATGTCAAAACATCACTAAAGATCAAATGATCAAATTGAAAAAAAAGTACCCGCATATTAACATTAGATTTCTTGCGTAACCTAAATCTCGTGCCCATACCCATACGCGTTAAACTAAGCGATTTTAACGCAAATGGGCATGGACATGCCCGCGGGCATGAAATTTAACCTTAAGAAAGTAATGACTAACACCCTTCTCCAATACTTCAAAGAACACGAACCCCAACTTTTTCTTTTTTGGGATAAATTATCTGAAAAGGAAAAAATTCATTTTCTTCAGCAATTAGAATCAATAAACCTTCCTCTTTTACAAAAACAAAAGGAATTAGTTTTTGAATCTGCATCTTCGCATAAACGAAATGTTGAGCCCTTGAGTGATTTTGCATTTTCCGGAAATTTAACATTTAAAAAAAAAGGCCAAAAATTAATCGAAGAGGGCCTGGTGGGCTGCATTCTTCTCGCAGGAGGTCAAGGGACAAGGCTTGGACATCCGGGACCAAAAGGAACCTACCCAATCTCTGTGATCAAAAACAAATCCCTTTTTCAACTCTTTGCTGAGAAAGTCAAAGCAGCGAGTGAAAAAGCGGGAACAGTTTTGCCCTTAGCCATCATGACATCCCCTGAAAATCATGCAGAAACAGAGATTTTTTTTAAAAAGAACGATTTTTTTGGATTAAAAGACAATCAAGTTTCGTTTTTTTTACAAGAAAGACTCCCCTTTTTAGATCCATGTGGAAAGTTAATTTTATCTCCCTCCAGCCAGATTGCATCCGGACCTGATGGAAATGGACACTCAATCCTCTCATTTGCCAGATCAGGAGTGATGGATCAATGGCTTTCTAAAGGGGTTAAATTTTTTAATGTGATTTTAATTGATAATCCTCTGGCAGACCCTTTTGACGCAGAACTTGTGGGTTACCATGCTGAAAAAAGGGGGGAAATCACCCTAAAATGTGCCGAAAAATCCTACCCGCAAGAAAAAGTGGGCCTCGTGATTAAAGAGGATGAATCGATTGGTGTCATCGAATATTCCGATATGTCAGAAGAAGAAAAGTGCGCAACCTTGCCGAATGGAAGACTTAAATATTCATGTGCTAACTTAAGTCTATTTTGCTTTTCACTTTCTTTTATTAACAGAATGATTCAAGAACAACACGCTATCCCCTTGCACAAATCTTGGAAGGCAGTTTCATCTAACGAAAGTTCTTATGGATGGAAATTTGAAACTTTTATCTTTGATTGGCTTAAATTTGGCAAAAATATCCATGCGCTTATCTATCCGAGAGAGCATTGTTTTTCACCATTAAAAAACGCCGCCGGAGTTGATTCCCCTCAAACTGTGAAGGAAGCTCTTTTAAAAAGAGACAGGGAAATCATCCAAGACATCACCGGTTTTCCTCCCCCCTTCTTCCCATTTGAACTATGTCAGGATTTCTATTATCCTACACCAGCTCTAGTTGAAAGATGGAAAGGAAAAAAAGTTACAGAAAGTTATACCGAAACAACTTCAAAATTTGGCTTTTGAGCGCGCCAAAGTCCCGGGGTTGAGCGATCGTAAAAGGCTTTGTATTGACTTAATACTATACCTTTTACGATCGCTCAACCGCGGGAACTTTCGCGCAGCTCAAAAATCAAATTTTGAAATTGTTTCGGTATCCCCCTAAACAAGACCAAGATTTAACATCTTTACCATTTATTTGCACTTTAATTGAATAAAAAAAAATTTTTATTGAAAAAATAAAAAACTTAA
>JANWJE010000116.1 GCA_025451995.1 Parachlamydiaceae bacterium
GACGCGAATTGCAAAATGCTTAGAATCAAAAATCTAACAAAAATCGTTGCATCAAAAAGTGGAATTCCCGTTATAAAATCCCATTCAGGTTACAAATAGGACACTGGCTAGGTTGATGGTTGCGCGCTGGACAATATTCTCTGCCAAAATAGATGATCTGCAAGTGAAGTCTATTCCAATTTCGCTTGGGAAAAAGTTTTTTAAGATCGCGCTCCGTTTGTTGGACATTTTTTCCAGAACTTAAGCCCCAGCGCTTAGCCAAACGATGGATATGTGTGTCTATCGGAAAGGCCGGCGTATGGAAGGCGTGTGCCATAACGACCGACGCAGTTTTATGACCCACTCCCGGGAGCGATTCTAACTCTTCAAACGTGTGGGGAACGTTGCCATTAAAGCGTTCGAGTAAGAGTTTTGACATGTTCCAAATGGATTTAGCTTTTGTGGGTCCCAATCCGCAAGGGCGAATGATCTCTTCAATTTCATTTGGTGTCAACTTAATCATTTCTTGGGGTGTCGAAGCGCGTTGAAATAAGTGCGGGGTGGTTAAATTGACTCTCGCGTCGGTGCACTGCGCCGATAACATGACTGCGATGAGTAAAGTGTAATTGTCTTGATAATTTAACGGGATGGCAGGTTCCGGATAGAGGGTATTGAGAATTTCCAAAATTTTTTTTGCCCGTTCTTTCTTATTCATTTACCGATACAGAAAGTAGAAAAAATCGCAGATAGAATGTCTTCTCCCACATTTGTCCCTAAAATCTTTCCCAATTCGCTAAGTGTTTGCCTAATATCGATCGTTAAAAATTCAGGAGAAACTCCTTCCACGAGCCCTTGCTGAACGCGCCTTGCCGATTCAATCGACTTGGCTAAAGCTTCTTTATGGCGAATATTTGTGATTAAAATCTCTTCTTTTGATGGGACGCTTCCTTGCCAGATTAATCTGTCGATGGCATCGTGCAATGTTTCAAGCCCTGTCCGCTCTTTGGCTGAAAGTTTGACTGTCGTTTGAAAATGAAGATCCGGCAAGGAAGGGTAAGAAAGATCCACTTTATTCCAAATAGCAATTGTTTTGTCTTTTGGGACAAGGTTGAGCAGCTGTTCATCTTCTTCTTGAATGCCTCGATGGGCATCGAGAACGAGTAAAATAAGATCTGCTTGTTGAAGAGCGAGCTTCGAGCGGCGAATTCCCTCTTGTTCAATTCCTTCGCTAGTTTCACGAATCCCTGCGGTATCACTCAGTTTAAAATGAACCCCGTTTAAACGAAGATGATCTTCTAAAATATCCCTTGTGGTACCAGGAATGGGTGAAACGATCGCGCGGTCTTTATCTAATAAGGCATTCATGAGCGAAGATTTTCCAACATTAGGGGAACCAACGAGGCAAAGGGACAGACCATCATGTAAAATTTTGCCATTATGGAATGTCGCAACGAGTTGTTCCATTTTTTTACAAAGGATGTCTAATTGATCGCAGATTTCTTCCATTGTAGCAAATTCTAGACCTTCTTCCGGAAAATCAACCCACGCTTCCAAAATAGCGGCAATTTGGGTGAGCTCTTTTTGAAAGGATACAATGGATTTCGAAAGAGCGCCTTTTAATTGGTTTTCAGCGGCATCTAAAGCCTTTTCATTTTTCGCACCGATCAAGGACTGAACGGCTTCTGCCTGAGCTAAATCCATTTTTCCATTCATGAACGCGCGAAAGGTAAATTCTCCCGGCAAGGCAGCTCTTGCCCCTGCCAGCAAAACAGCCTCTAGGACTCTTCTGGTTATAAGTGATCCGCCATGGCAATGAATTTCGACCGTTGTCTCTCCTGTATAAGAGCGTGGGGCGAGCATCACCAATACCAAAACATCATCTACATGTTCGCCCGCTTCATTAAAAATTGAACCAAAATGCGCTGTATGGCTTTTGTATTGATGGATAGGGCCGGTAAATACTTTGCTCGCAACATCCAATGCAAGATTACCGGAAATGCGAATAATGGCGACGCCTCCTTCACCAGGGGGTGTGGCAATGGCCGCAATGGTTTCACCGGGATAATAAGAATGATGAATAAATTCCATAATTCATGCTATTATAACGGAAGTTCCACTTTTTTGATGTAACGATTTTTGTTAGATTTTTGATTCTAAGCATTTTGCAGTTCGCGTCGTTGTGTTTGCAGACACTAAAAGCGAATTGCAAATATGCTTAGAATCAAAAAGATACAAAAAGCAAACCATCAAAAAGTGGAACTTCCGTTATAAGCTGAAAAATTAAATACTCAATTATGAAACAAATCATTTATATCGATCGGCAAACGGGCAAACAACAGCTTGAAAAAGTTTATAAAGAAAAATATATTAATTTCTTTTATGGCGATCGTTGGTACAATCATTTTTTTCATCACTTCATCCTTCCTTTTTTTACCAAATGGCATCTCTTTTCAAAATTTTATGGTTATCTCCAAAAACGCCCCTCAAGTGTAAAAAAAATACTTCCCTTCATTGAAGAATACGAAGTGGACTCCAACGAATTTTTAGATCCCATTTCCTCTTATCGCTCATTCAATGATTTTTTCATTCGCAAACTCAAATCCTCAGCGCGTCCGATCGACAATTCCCATCAAGCGATCATCCCTGCCGATGGAAGATATTATTTTTATGAAAATATCACTACCTGTTCCGGATTCATTGTCAAAGGCAAAAAATTTGATATAGGAAATCTTCTGAACAATTCTCAACTGGCAGAAGAATATGCAGGAGGAAGCATGGTGATTGCCCGTTTATGCCCTTCAGACTACCATCGATTTCATTTCCCCTGTGACTGCGTTCCGGGTGCCACGCAATTGATCAATGGGCCTCTTTTTTCGGTAAACCCATTGGCAGTTAAAAAAAATATTGAAATATTGGCCGAAAATAAAAGAATGATTTGTAAATTGTCTACCGTGCACTTTGGCGAGGTTATTTATATCGAAATCGGTGCCACAAATGTCGGCAGCATTCAAGAAACTTATACCCCTGACATTCCCTATGCAAAAGGCACTGAAAAGGGATATTTTGAATTTGGCGGATCTGCGCTCATTTTGCTCTTCAAGAAAAACACAATAGCCTTTTGCAGCGATCTGTTAAATGCCACTGAACAAGGTCTGGAAATGCGTTGCCTTCTAGACCAACCGATGGGACAAATTACAAATTGAGGAAAGAAAGATGACATTAACTCTTTATGCTTTATTGAATGAAAATAGCTACAAATTGGGAAGCAATTATGAACACATATTTACCCCTGCTGTGGGCTTCCCCAATTGCAATTCCCGTGGAAAATGGACGTTTAGAAAAGATGTAAAGCCAAAAGAGGAACATTATAGTTTCTTAGCTCAGCAAATCGTGAAAGAACAAGAAATTTCCAGCTTGAATCATGTTGAAGAATTTGTAAAAAAATTTAACAAAGAATGGATGAGCGTTAAAAAGGGAGCAAGAATCATTGCAGAATCTTCTGAAGAAGACCTTTGGTTTAATTCCAAAAGTGAGCAATATGCTTGGCTCTCTAATTTTTTTGAAACGCTAATTTATTCAGAATTTAAAGCCGGGATCTATTCCGATTTTCCAAAAAAAATGATTTTTAACAGCCTTGAAAAAGCCTATCAGGCGGGAAAAGCAATTTTATCGGGTCACGATCAAGAAACCATTGATGTTATCTTTAGATGTGAAAGCTCTTTAGAAGCCAAAAAAGCCGGTTCAAATATTGTTATTTCGGATACAGAAAAATATCAGCTTATGAGCGAATTGATATCATCCAAATTTCGCCAAAATAAAATCCTCCAAAAGCAATTAAAGGACACCTATCCCAGAAGACTTGTTGAACATACCGAAAACAGCTATTGGGGAGATGGCACCTCAACAAGCTCTAAAGAAAAAGGAATCGGGGAAAATAAATTAGGAGAAATCTTAATGAGAGAAAGAAACTTTTTGTTAAATCAGGAGTTATCAACCAGTGATAATCAAAATTCTGAAATAGATGAGATCTAATAACCTGAGATGTCTATAATTTATACGGGGGATTAATCGAGGGTAAAATTTTAAATATTTTTTTAACAGGCTTATCAAGCACATGGATTCCATGACCTAGGTAAACATGCCCCTCTGCAAAAGGTTTAATGAAGGACATGCCATTGGGAATTTTATGATCGAAATAAATGAGCCCTCTCCCTTGCGTTTCAATCGGTTCTGCCGACCAGTTGTACAATTCTTTGAGTTTGAGAATGTGCTCTTTTGAAAGAGCTTGTTCTACGCTGATAATTTTCTTGGAGTAGATGATCTCTAACTTGCGATGTTTTTTTTCTTCGCCCACTTTTTTAATCAATTCAAAAGCATAATCAGTGATAAAGGGGACGATGACGTGAATGGTTGGATTTGCTCGATGTTCTGCTTCATACTTAGTAAAAATCGCTTTCACATGCTCTGAGAGTTGCGTTCCGGAATAAGAACAATCATCAAACAAAACTATTCTTTGAGCGACCCGCTCCGTGTTTTTAATTCTATCTAAAAAAGCAATGAAACTGCTCGCATGTTTTTCCCCTAACTCCTTAAACTCAGCATGATTCAAATGATTCAAATCATCCACAGCCCAATCTGCCACCCATTGATTGCTTTTATGCGGTTGGACCAAGATTGTATAGGATTTATTTTCGACTGTTTCTAATTTCTCGTTGAATTGCTCAACCACTTTTTTTAATTCGCCAATAAATTCCCTATGGCGAATCCGTTTGACTTTGTTAACAACCTCTGTTAATGCCGGCTGATAATATTCATGATGGGCATGCACCCATTCTGAAGCTTGCGCACCATTGATAGATTCACTATGAAATTGAGCGTTAATTTCTTTGCTATGTGGTTTTGTGAGAGCAATTCCTAAACGATTGAAAACCACGTTATCCATAGCGCTATCGAAGCTCAATGCTTTGCCTCGACTTATATGACAATCAGAAGAATCCGTGCTCGAAGTGAAAGTGCAATCAGAAGATAGCGACGAAGCAGAATCTATCGATAATGAATACATTCTGCAAGGAAGATCTTGAATTAAATGAGCTGTAAGGGACATATACTGCTTCCAGTTGAATATTGGACTTTTGGGCTAGCTTGAAAGCTCCCGCGGTTGAGAGGCTGTGAAAAAATAGAGATTCTCGTCGATTTTGGCAAAATTTTTGCACCTTTCAAATTTCATCCCCTCCCAAAACGGCACGTGGAACGTTTCAGTCGAGGGTGAAATTTGAAATCTGCTAAAAATTTTATCCAAACTCGACGGAATTCTAATTTTTTCACAGCCTCTGAGAGATCGCAAGAGGCATAGTATTAAACCAATACAATGCCTCTTGCGATCTCTCAACCCCGGGGCTTTGAAGCAGCCCAAACGTCCAAGATTCAGCTGGAAGCAGTATAGGTGACCTTTTTCAAAGACAGCCAACTTCTAAAAGAAAAATATTAAGAAAATATAAATTTTTTGCGAATTTTTACTTAAGGTCAAAAGGACATGAGGA
>JANWJE010000117.1 GCA_025451995.1 Parachlamydiaceae bacterium
CTTTTGCATCTGCCTGCATCGCACAACAAATTCCAAGTTGTGCTGCTTCGGCACCAGCTACGCTTGATGCAAAATAAGGCCGCCTCCTTGTAAAAATTTCTACGTTTGAAGTAGAACGAGTATATTCACCCTCGTTGAAAGCTAGGAGCCAAACTTTGCTCTCCGCGCCTTTGCGACCCTCGCTTGTTTTCCTCTGCGTTTAATTTTGTTCTAAACGGATGGCAATCCCGATTTGGAAAAACAAATTGAAACGCAAAGGAACAAGCCAGAGGCGCAGAGACTTTAGCGAATTTAGGCTTGCCCAAACCTTTAGTATTTGCTTTTTTTTTCAAATATGTTAAACAGAATTTAGAAACGAAGGGGAAGCTTTTCTTGATCCCCATGGCATTCACCCATGCAATGAACAGTGGGCTAAATGACTTTCAAATAGTATCTAAACCTCGCATGTCATGAGGAAAAGATAGGCAAAGCCTGTCTTAACTCACTCTATAATAATAGAGAGAGTTGAACTCAAAAAGATCGAAGGAGGTTATATGTTTTGTAAATTTAAATTTTTCATTTCAGCAGCAACTTTATCGCTTGCATTTTTGCCTATGATGGCAATGGCAGGAATGAATGATGACGATGATGATTCAAACTCAAATAACCAACCAAAAAAGGCCCGCAATTCACAAAATAAAGAGACATACGCTTTCCAACCATGGCATGAGGCAAGCAACAAGAACTCTTCAACATCTTATTACTCAAAGGGCACGCAAATCTATCCAGGCTCGGATGATTATATCACCGGTCATGTCGCTTATAACGAAGAAGGATATCCAACCTATCGCAGTTCGCCATCAAATGGGTATTATTTTAAAGAATATTCTGCAAATAATATGTCTCAAAGAGCTGACAGTGGCCCTTACCCAGATAATCGCCCTTATTCTTACAGCCAAGAATATGGCCCCAACCAACAAACAGATGGAATGTACTTTAATACAAGATAAAGGAGTGCTCTATGTTAAGTTTAAGATATTGTTTAACAATATGTGCTTGCTTATCCGCCACAACTCTTTTTGCTGCAAATGGCAGATGGGGTGCGTATGACACCGAGCGCGGTGCTTGGGGAGGGAATGGCGGATGGTGGGGAGATAGCAAGTCCGATTGGTATGGCCAATACGGAACGCCGGAAGATCATTCCAATTACACCGGAGGATATGGCTACTCGCCCTCCTATTATTCCAATGGCTATAACAATAATTATTATTATGATAATGGCTATCCATACAGCCAAAATTATTATGGCCCCGGAGTTGGCGCAGGGGCAAGTGTGGATGGAGCGGGCCTCTATTTTAACGTGCGTTAAGATAGAAACAAGTCCCAAGCATTGCGCTTGGGGCTTGTCTAATTTAAAACATCCTTAAAAACAACTGCCTCACTTCGCTGATCAATTCGATTGAAACAAAGAGGACTAACATCATTAAAACCACTTTACCACCGCCAAGTTGGGGTTGCGAGTGTGAAGAGAGGCGATAGCGGCTTTGCCAAACCATTAATATAGGTAAAAGTCCGAGGAGTAAAGCGCACCCGAATCCCCCTGCATAATCAAGCGCGATTAAAAAAATATGCGGGTAGGTAATCGCTATGGCAAGAGGGGGAAGCAACACAAAAAGAGCCAGTAAGAACTTTCCTTTTCTATTTTTTTCAACATTTAAACCATCGGCAAGAAAATCGCGCAATCCGAGAGAAACACCGATAAAAGAAGTGATTAAAGCAAAAAAAGCAAAGGCTTGCCCTAACCAGTAAACCGATTCATTATAAAGAAAGTATTTCAATGGATATACAGCATTTTGACCTTGCTTTAAAGTCTCTTTTAAACCGTGAGCACCTTCAATTGGAACAATCCCTAAGATCAGCCATTCCCAAAGAGTGTATGCGAGCAATGGAATAAAACTTCCAATTAAGATCGCTTTGCGGATTTTTTTTCCATCATAGTGCATATGATCGGCAAGCGTTGGAATGATTCCCTGATAGGCAAAAGAGGTGAAGGCGATCGGCAAAACTTTTAAAGAATAAGACCAATCATGATTAGCGAGAAGACTCGGTTGGACATAACGAAATCCAAGAAAAACAAAACCAAAATAAGAAATGGCAAGCCCTGCAACTAACCAGATGTTTAAGTGGCTAACTTTTGTTGTTGAAATCAGAATGAGCGGGCAAAAAAGAATGACGCAAATCATAGGTCCCATCCAATCGGGCAATCTTAAACCTGTTAAATCTAAAAAGATATTCCCACAACCCACCATGTAGGCCACTGTTAAACAATAAAAAAGAAATAGATATAAAATCCATGCAAAGGCTTTTCCCGGCTTTCCGAGCGTTCTTTCAGCCATGGTGACAATATTAGCTTCTCCCTTTAACCACTGTGAAATTTCTAGAAAAAGAAGACCTGTGCTCGCCATAAAAAGCCAGCAAAGGATATAAATACAAAAGGAAGGCAAAAAACCGGCTACACTTGTCAATACGGGAAGAGCCAGCATCCCCCCGCCAATGGATGTCCCGGCAACGAGCAGCGATCCACCAAAAACTGTTCCTTTATTGTTCATGAGACCTCATTAGAATTATTCCACTGTGACTGATTTTGCCAAATTTCTTGGTTGATCGATATCGGCACCTCGAAAACGGGCGATATAATAGGCGAACAATTGATTAACAACAGAGACGGGAATCACTGCCAATTCATCGCATGTCGCAGGAACATAAATGACATCATCGACAGTTTTTTCTAAAAGTTCATCTTTTTTATTGGCAATGGCAATGATTTTTCCATGACGGGTTTTTATCTCCATCAGGTTATTAAACAGCTTATCGTATGTTAATTGGTTGGCGCAAAGGGCTACAGTTGGACATGCTTCGCTGATCAGAGCAATCGGACCATGTTTAAGTTCCCCCCCGGCATAGCCATTGGCATTGATATATGAAATTTCTTTTAATTTTAAAGCGCCCTCCAGAGAGGTAGGATACATATAAGATCTTCCAATATAGAAAAAATTTTCATACTGTGCATACTTTCGAGCAATTGCTTCAATAGTGGGCGCTTGATTGAGCACAAGTTGAACTTTTTCAGGTAAAATGATGAGTTCCTCAAGAAAACGTTGCCCATCGCTTTTACTCATATTGCGCATCCTCGCTAACTTCAGAGCAAAGAGTGAAAGTATCGTCATTTGGCTCGTAAAAGCTTTTGTAGAACAAACGCCTACTTCGGCACCGGCCTTTAGATAGATCGTGTCATCTGCCTCTCGTGTTAATGTTGAGCCATGAACATTGCAAACTGATAAAACCTTTGCACCTTTAGCTTTGACTTCTCTTACCGCAAGCAGTGTATCTGCTGTTTCACCCGATTGGCTAATTGCGATGACAAATGTTCCCGATGGAACAATGGGGTTTTTATAGCGAAACTCAGAGGAAATTTCCACTTGCACCGGGATTCGAGCGAGCTCTTCAATGATATAAGAGGCGACATAGGCTGCATGCCATGATGTTCCACATGCTAAAATAAGGATTCTCTCTATAGCAAGTAAATCGCTATCCGAATAGGCTAGATTTTCAAAAAAAGCAGTCCCATAATCAGCATCTACTCTCGAAAAAAAAGCGTTTCTAATGGTTTGCGGCTGCTCGTAGATCTCTTTTAATGTGTAATGCTCGTATTCCCCTTTTGACATTTCATTGACGTTATGATCCAAAATATGCATTTCTTTATCGATTGCTTCTTCTGCTGCATAAATTTGCTGGCTATCCGTTTTTACAACAGCAATTTCTGAATTAGATAAATAAATGGCTTGCTTTGTATAGGATGCAAATGCATTGGGATCAGAAGAAATGAACGCTTCATGGCTGCCAATCCCGATCACTAAAGGAGCTTCATGCGCAATAGCAATCATTTGATCGGGATAATCGCGATGAACCAATACAACAGCATAGGCTCCTTGCAACCTGGCTACGCTTTTTTGGACCGCATCCAAAAGATTGCCTTCATAACAACTTGCGATCAAATGGGCGATTACTTCAGTATCTGTATTCGAAATAAATTCATATCCTTTCTCTTTCAATTCACTTCGCAGCATTTCATGATTTTCAATGATCCCATTATGGACCACAGCCAGGGACCGATCTTTATCAAAATGGGGGTGGGCATTCTCTTTTGTGACTTGACCATGTGTTGCCCAGCGTGTTTGGCAAATGGCTGCAGAAACATTCTCCCAAGAAAAGGAATTGACTTGAGCTTCAAGCGCGGCCACTTTGCCCACTTCTTTGCAGATATGAATGTTATTGTTTTGAACAGCGGCAAGCCCCGCGGAATCGTACCCTCGATATTCTAGGAGCTTGATTCCATCAAGTGCCGTTTTTATCACATCTCTTTTTCCAATATAGCCAAAAATTCCGCACATTGAGTTAACCCATTATCCCTATTTCTTTTTCAATCGCTTGAGCCACAGTTTGAGCCAGGCCGTTTACTTGCTTATACTTTGTCCCTTCAACCATGACACGGCAGATATTTTCAGTGCCGGAATAGCGGACGAGAATTCTCCCTGAATCTCCCAATATCTTTTCCACTTCTTTAATCGCTTGATTGACAGACTCAAGAGATTCCAAAGGGGGCTTTGAATCGACTTTTACATTGACACACGTTTGGGGATAGCGTTGCACAAAAGCAGCTAAGTCAGAGAGTTTGGCATCGGTTTCAATCATAATTCTTAAAACTTGCAGAGCGCAAACCAACCCATCGCCCGTCGTATTGTAGTCCAGAAAAATCACATGTCCGCTTTGCTCGCCCCCTAAATTGGCTTGATGGGTCAACATATCTTGAATCACATAGCGATCCCCCACTTGCGATTTAATCACCGTTATCCCCAACCCCTCCATCGCTTTGATAAAACCTAAATTACTCATTACTGTTCCGACAACGCGGTTATTTTTTAATAAATTGCGTTTCAGCATATCCCTTGCACAAATAGCTAAAATGGTATCTCCATCGACAATTTGTGCATTTTCGTCGACCATCAATACCCGATCTGCATCTCCATCCAAAGCTATTCCAACATCCGCGCGGTGTTCAATAATCCCTTTTTGGACTGTCCCTAAAGAGAGAGATCCGCAATCTTGATTGATATTAAGCCCATTTGGCTGTACACCGTAAGGAAACACCTGTGCATCCAGTTCTCGAAAAACTAAAGGAGAAACGCGATATCCGGCACCATTCGCACAGTCCAGGACAATCTTTAAATTTTTTAAAGATTTTCCTCTTGGAAAAGTTGCTTTTACAAATTCGATATAGCGGCCGTCGGCATCGATAATCTTCGTATTTCTCCCTAAGTTGTGATCATCCGGTAAATCATCCTGAAATTGATTTTTTAAAACAAGAGCTTCCATTTCTCTTTCCCAAGAATCCGGCAATTTAAATCCTTCCGAATCAAAAAATTTAATGCCATTGTCATAAAAAGGATTATGAGATGCCGAGATGACAATTCCCGCATCTGCTCGATAGGCACGTGTAATAAAGGCAACACCCGGAGTTGGAAGAGGTCCCACCATTAGGGTATCGACACCCATGGAGCACAAACCTGCAATCAATGCATTTTCAAAGACATAGCAAGACAACCGGGTATCTTTTCCAATGACGACTCTCGGTTTTCCTGTCGATTTTTTGCGCAATAGTTCCCCGGCAGCTCTCCCCAAAGCTAGAGCAATTTCTGGAACCATGGGAAGTTGGTTTGCTTTTCCTCTAACGCCGTCAGTGCCGAAAATTTTCATGATGGGAAACTCACATTGGGAAGGGACATTAGACATTGAAGACATTGGTAAACCACCTACTTTTAATGAAAATTCTCATAAGCGGCGAATTATAAGCTATTTCTTTTTTTATACACAAACAACTTAAAGATCGATGCAGGCAAGTATTAAATATTTGTTTCAAAAAATAAAATATGCAACTATAAAAATCTTTATAGAGAAGGAAATTGTATGGCAAATTTAATTTTTTTAATGATTCTTTTTTGTTTGCCTTCCGTGAGTTATTCCGGTTGTCAAAACTGTAGTATAGTTGCAATCCCAAGCTCTATCACACATCCTATCGTATATGATCTCAATGTCCCGATTGATGAGCAAGTGATAACTATCGATTGTCATGTCAATGGGACTCTTACGATTCAAGAAGATCCAAATCTTCCGCTCCCAAAAGGAATTAAGGTTAAACCTGAGAAAATTTCAACAACTTTGAATAATGCTACAGTGATTTCATTTATTGGCACTCCAAAACAGGCAACAGGCACCGTTCCTATCAAAACTAAAATTTTGATGACTCAATCCGGAGAGGAATTTCCTTTTACTTGTTCTGCAGATTTTTATATTAAAGTCATCGACACACATACAACTCCAAATGCTGTCAGGAATCCTACCGTCTCACAAAAATCTCTCTCTAAAGATAAATGCTCTAATAAAATCAAATGGAGAGCGGCAAAACATGGAAATGTCGCTTCAACATTCAAAATTTTTAAGGATAAAAACCTTAACAAACTAGTCGCAACGATTAAGAATAAAGGAGCCCCAACATTCAAATATATCGATAAACATTGCAATCCAGGAACATGCAATAAATACTATATTGTTGCAGTTGGGAATGATGGCACCTATTCTAAAGCTAAAAAAACCAAGTTGAGCGAAATCTGCCCCTAGCCCGAGTCATACCCCTCGTGTTTCAAAATTTGGCATGTGGGGCGCGTCAAAACCCCGGGGATCGAAGATCGCAAGCGACCCCATATTGATTTAAGCGATCGGATTTTCACGCAGCTCCACATGCCAAATTTTGAAATACGAGAGGTATAGGATTTTCTCAGTTTCATTGACCAAAATAAAGTTGACTTAATAAAGTTAATGAACTATTTTTGAATATCTATTTAAACTAACAAACTGATAATTATTATTTTAGTGAATCATCTTTCTATATGGAATTTTATTTCTTCCTTCAAATCAATCTCTCGGAGCTAACTGTTCGTGCAACCCAAAATTTATTTTGCTAAAGAACATAGCATAGATATCGATTTAATTGATCCTGACGCCCTTAAAGTGCTCGAACGCCTTAGAGAAGCAGGCTTTATTGCCTATTTAGTTGGCGGAAGTGTTAGAGACATATTGATTAAGAAAAAACCCAAAGATTTTGACATTTCCACTTCTGCACGTCCCGAACAAATTAAAACCATTTTTAATAGACAATGCATTCTAATTGGAAGACGCTTTAGACTTGCTCATATCCGTTTCGGACATAAAATCATTGAAGTTTCCACTTTTCGCACGGGTGAAAATGACTGTGGGTTGATCGTCCAAGATAATGAATGGGGAACTCCAGAGCAAGATGTATTGCGAAGGGATTTTACAATTAATGGTCTGTTTTATGACTCATCCAACCAATCGATCATTGATTACGTAGGGGGGTGGGAAGATATCAAAACACACACTTTAAGAATTATTGGGGAACCCCATATCCGATTCAAGCAAGACCCTGTGCGTCTTCTTCGATTACTAAAATTTAAAGCTCGCTTTGGATTTCATATTGATCCCTTGACTGAAGAAGTGATTTCAGATTGCCGCGAAGAAATTAGAAAAAGTTCTCCGGCCCGAATTTTGGAAGAAATTTTAAGGATGCTAGAATCAGGCGCCTCTGCACCATTCTTTAAATTACTTGCTGAATTTAATTTTCTTTCGATCCTTTTCCCTCGTCTTATGCAAGCGATGCGAACAGTTAAAGGAAAAATCATTTTTCATTATTTAACCTGTGCTGACAAACTGTATCATCATAAAGAAAAAAACACTTTAGACCGCGCTGTCCTCTCTTCTTGTCTCATTTTTCCTCTTTTGGAACAGGAGTTAAAGCATCAATTTTTGGATAAAGACAAAGTGCCGCATATTGGTGAAATCACAATCGTTGCTTCCACTTTGATTAAAGAATATTTAATCCAGGCTTTTTCACATTTTCCAAGAAGAATCACTTCGATGATGGTTTCTATAATGGTTTCTCAATATCGTATGACCCCATTCTCAGGAAAAAGGCATTATCGCGAAAAAATGTTTAGACATAAAGATTTTGAGCTCGCTCTTCGCTTTTTAAAATTAAGAGCTCTTGTCGATGTGGAATATGTTGATATCTATACCTCTATACGAAATCAATACCGGCAATTAATCAGACCCGATGACCGAAAGCACCACCCATCCCCAAAACAGCGTAGCGGCAAAAGAAAACCCTCTCAAACGCATACATGATATGAAATACTCTGTTGTGATTCCATTAAAAAATGAAGAAGGGAATATTGAAGCGCTTATTCAAGAGCTTGAACCTGTCATGAATCAATTGATGTCCCCTTGGGAATTAATCTGTATAGATGATGGCTCGACTGATCACACACGTCAAATTTTAAAAAAACTTCAAGAGCAAAAGAGTTATTTGCGGCTCATTTTTTTTAAAGAAAATTATGGTCAATCCAGCGCCTTTGATGCCGGCTTTAAAGCCTCTACAGGGGCTTATGTCATCACTTTAGATGGGGATGGGCAAAATGACCCAAATGATATTCCAAAACTTATCGAACTCATCGCAGATTGCGATTTAGTCTGCGGCATTCGCGTTAAAAGAAGAGATAATTGGCACAAACGGCTGGTTTCTAAAATTGCCAATCGCGTTCGAAGTAAATTATGCGATGATGGCGTTCAAGATACCGGATGCTCTTTGAAAATTTATCGAAAAGAACGGCTAAATTCTATTAAAATGTATCATGGCATGCATCGATTCCTCCCCGCTCTTTTTAAGATTGGGGGGTTTAAAGTTAAAGAAATCCCTGTAAATCATCGGGAAAGAACAAAAGGAAAAAGCAATTATCATTTTTTCAATCGCTCATTTAATATTCTTCCCGATTTATTTGCAGTCTGGTGGATGAAGCGACGGAGCTTGCATTATAAGATTGAGGATTTTAATGGATGATTGGCGCTCGCTTGTGTACCCATTAGGATTCTTATCCTCATTAGCCTTTGGAGCCAGATTTATCATTCAATGGATGCAAAGTGAAAGGGCTCATTCCTCCATTGTCCCGCGATCTTTTTGGCAGATCTCTTTAATGGGCAATCTTCTTTTGCTTTTCCATAGTTTTATACAAATCCAATATCATATTTGCATCATTCAAGGATTCAATGCAGTCATTTCTTGGAGAAATCTCAATTTAATGCAGAGAATCAGACCTCCCATTTCTTTTAAATGGATGTTTCCTCTTTTTATCATTGCTTTTTTGATGATCTCCTTCCTTTTTGTCCTCCAGGATTATTTTTTAGAACCAAGTGTTAATTGGTTTCGAATTCCGAAAGCCCCTTGGGAAACAAATGAAAAATCCTCCATTCCTTTTCTTTGGCATATCATGGGATTCATTTCGTTTATTCTTTTCTCTAGCAGATTTTGGGCCCAATGGTGGGTTGCAGAAAAGGCACAGATGAGTTTTTTCCCAAAAAGTTTTTGGTGGCTGAGTTTGATCGGCGCAATTTTATCGATCGTTTATTTTTTTCATATCGGCGACACCGTTAATCTCGTAGGCCCTCTCGTTGGTCTCATTCCCTATACCCGCAATCTTATGCTTCAATCCAGAGCTGAACAGGTTCTAAGATAACATATGGCGAATGATGCTGGGAGTTTATTTTTTATATTTGCAGGAGAAACAAGTGGGGACCTCCATGGAAGTCATTTGATCCCTTCATTAATGGAGACTTGCCTCAAAAATAGATGTATGGGGGTTGGAGGTCCTAAAATGAGAGAGCTCCCCTTTAACTGCACCATCCCTATGGAGAATTTTCAGGTGATGGGTTTCTCAGATGTCTTCTCTGCACTTCCTCGTTTGATAAAATTATTTTATCAAGTATTAAATGAAATTTTAACCAAGCAACCGGATTATGTCATTTTAATTGATTATCCGGGCTTTAATTTAAGACTTGCAAAAGCTTTGCGAAAAAAAGGATATAAAGGAAAAATCATCCAATTTATATGTCCATCGGTTTGGGCTCATGGAAAAAAAAGAATCGATACCCTTAAAAAAAATTATGATCTCCTTTTGACAATTTTTCCTTTTGAGACCTCGTTTTTTACAGAAAGTCCAACAGCCGTTTCTAAGGAAGCATGCAATAATAATTTAAACGATTTGACAATGCAAAAGCTCCCGCGGTTGGACGATCGCAAATGGGCCAATATTAAATCAATATGGGCCCATTTGCGATCGTTCAACCCCGGGGCTTTGGCGCAGTCAAATCATTTAAATTATTATTGCATGCTTCCTAAGTTGAAGGTGAAATATATTGGCAACCCCCTCGCTTTTTCCTTAAATCAATATTCTTATGATACAGATTGGAAAAAAAAGAAGGGAATCTCCGAAGATAAAGTATTAATGGCCCTTTTTCCGGGAAGTCGACCTAGTGAAATTAAAAATCATTTGCACCAACAACTAGCACTTGCACAATCCTTAAAGCAAAAACACACACACCTCCATTTTGCACTATCGTGCGCTCAAGAATATTTTAAAGAGACATTTTTATCTGCAATAGAACGCTATTCTTTGATTTTAAATGAAGATATCCACATCATCGATCCAACAGATCATTATCATTTAATGAAACATAGCGGCTTGGCTCTGGCTAAATCCGGAACAGTCACTCTCGAATTAGCCCTTCATTGCATACCAACTATTGTTCACTATGAGCTATCTTCGCTCAATTATCTCCTTGCTAAATATATTATTAGAGTCAATTTACCCTATTATTGCATTGTGAATATTCTAGAAAATAGAATGATTTTTCCAGAATTTATTGGCAAAAATCTAGACATTCAGAAGATCGAGCAAGGGCTAGATAATTTAATAAGTCATAGCGAATGTTACAATGCTATTAAAAGAAATTGCTATCAACTCAAAGAAAATTTAGGTCTTTTTCCCTCCTATAAACTCGCTGCAAAAGAGATTTTGGAGCTCTAATGGAATTTAAAAAAGCAATTTTCGGCATATTAACAACTCTCTTTGCAAAATTGATTAAAACTTCACTGACCCTTTTAATGAAAACTTGCACAGTCGAAGTGAAAGGAATCGACCACTTGAGACAAGCGTCGACCGGAAAATGCATGTTAGCTTTATGGCACAATCGAATGGCCCCCGTAATATCTATTTTAAAAAAATATACTCCCAAAACAAATTATATGGCCATTGTAAGCGCGAGTAAAGATGGGGATATTTTAAGTAAAATGATTCAAGCCTATCCAACAGGCTTTACTTTGAGAGTCCCCCACCTTTCCCGTTATACTGCTCTTCGGCAAATGATCGAAAAAATAGAAGAAAAAAAACATGTACTCGTCATTACACCTGATGGACCGCGCGGCCCATGTTACGACATCAAGCCGGGCATCGCCATTGCAGCCCTTGAGACGGGAGCGCAGGTCATTCCTTTCACATGGAGTGCTAATCGCTACTGGGAATTAAAAACCTGGGATAAATTTCGCATCCCTAAGCCTTTTTCAAAGGTACATGTCTATTTTGGAAGTCCCCTTCAATTTCGCGATCAAACGCTTGAGGAAGTGAAGGCTATTTTAAAAAAGAAAATGGATGCCATAACCTAAGACCTATTATCCATCCAAAGGTACGCCCTCTGCAAAACTGAATTTTGGATGTGCCCTGCTAAACTGACATGGTCAAATCCATTTTCAAGATGATATTCAGCATTTTTCAACCGAGGAAAGCACCCATCGGTATTTGGAATTAATAAATCATTTTCACTAGCACTAAGATCATAGCATCTGCTTCCTTTTTCAACCGGAGCCTGCATGTCCTGGATCAGTTTTTTAGCGACATCAGAACCTTCTTTTAACTCGTCAACCACATCCGCATCAAAAAACCATTTTGCTAATCCCAAATGATCGGCTATACTCATTGTTCTTGAACCAAAAAAAGCCCCAACAATTCCTACGATTCGCATATTGACTTCTTTATCTCGCGTAGCACAATCAATAGCTCCGGCAATTCTAGCACCATTAGATGTTCCGATCACAGTCACAGGCTTTCCTGGATTTGCTTCTACATAATCCCTCACCATTTCTATGAATGGCTCAGCTGCTTTTTTTAAGGGGCAATTTCCCGCATCAGGGACATAAAGTACTTTTATTTCATATTTTCCTGGAAATTCTTTTTCAATTTGATCTCGATAAGAGGCGGGAGAGAAAATAGGAGATCCTTTTAAACCATGTAAAATGACAAAGAGTCCTTTTTTTTCTTTATCCCAATGATAGGTTTCTTCAGGGAGTGTACAATGTTGATTTGAAAGAATTTTAGGGGCCATTGAAAGATAATACAAAGATGAATTCCATGCTGTGCTTATTGAATGAGCTAATTTCTCCCTCATCGGACGATTATGATACTTCTCTTCATAACCAGTCACTAAAAAATCATCTAAATTTTCAATTTTTTGATTAATTAAAAAAGAATGTAAACCATTAATCATAATCAACTTTTATTGAAAAGCTATAATAAAGATAACTATACCATATTTGAAATTAAAAATAAACATTTATAATTAATTTCGATTTCAAACCTATGAAGTTATCCAAGTAAAATTTTCATTCACTTTCGAGATTATTTTTATATACTCCGTCCAGTTGAAAGTTCGGAAGACTATATAAGTCGAGTCTTCAATTTATATAATCTTAAAAATATTTTGTTATCTTGAATTTATGAATATAAATTTCAATTCCTTAAGTAATAAAGTCAATCAAATTTCTTTTTTTTCTTTTAGTGACATAGAAATTGATTCTCGATTTCAAAATATCTCTAATTTAGTTCAAGAAACCATAAATTCAAAAGAAATCTCACTAGAAAAAAAGAGAGAATTATTAAATCAATATAAAAGCAAAATTGTTGATATAAAAAATGAAACATTAGTTGGTCAATTGTTTTATAGGTTTTATCCAGATGCAAAAAAAAGACATGATCGAATATTGGTGACTTCCAATGAATTCATCTCGAAGTTGGAAAAGCAGTTAGATCGACAAGAAATTGCTACAAAAATAAAAGAACTGTCATTTCACGCTAAAGAGAAACCCGATCAAGAAAAAGCAATGGCGGTTGCCGCATTGATTAAGAAAAATCGAAGAGCTGAACCCAATTCAGCTACCATTTCTCTTAAGCCATTTACTCGTCAGCCATTAGAAAATCTTGAAAAAATGAAAGGATTAACACTACCGGACCAAAAATTTGCTAAGCTTATTCCTTATGAAAAATTTCGAAGTGCATTAAGGAATACTTTTGCTGAAACACTTCAAACGATTCTTCGCTCCCCTGAAAATGAAAGAGAATATGTCATCATTGCAGATTCTGAGTATAAAAGCACTAATTGGGCTGCTTCTCATGTTCTCGATCTCATGAGTATTCATCCACCCAGTGCAATAGTCAGAAGAGAAATGCTGGGGGGCTATTTATCTAACCATCCCACCATTAAGCATGTCGTCATGATCGATGATGCTAGTTATTCTGGAAAACAGGCGAGCAGCTATATTTTTCATTATGAAGGAACAAAAGATAAAGTATTTCATATTAATATTCCTTATATGACCTCTTATGCAAAAGGAAAAATTAAAAAGGCTTTAATAGATAAAAATTTTGACAAGTTTTTTTTTCCAAAAGGACAACTATTGCTCTCTTATAAAGAATTAGATGATGCCGGGTTCTTTGGATATACCAAAATGATGAGACCCGATGTCCAAAAATTACTAGAAATGGATTCTTTAAAAATGGTCGAAGGATTGAACGACGAAAGTATAAAAACAGTTGAGGAATGGGATAATCAATTTCAAAAATTGAAAAAAACAGTCTTTAAAGGGCCTAAAGGGTGGAAGACAAGTATTGAGATAGACAACTATAATATTGCTCGATTAAATCAGTTAATTGAAAGTTTGCTATCAATCAAAACCTTAATTCAGAACAGTCAGGAAATTCTCGAAAAATTAAATTCAGTAAAAGATGGAGTTGAAAGATTTGGTACCGATGAAAAAAAAAGAGATAAAGAAAAAACTGCCTATCTTAAAAAAGGAGGAGATTCCACCAGACAGACTCCAACATGGATGGCTCATAAAAAAGCTGATGGTACTTCAACAAATGTTTTATCTATGCGCAAAGCTGTTATCTCGCAAGAAGATAATATTGAGCCTTATAAAGATGATGATATCCGTTGGCAAGTTCGAGAAAAATACATTAAAATTTTACAAATGGAGTTTCCAGAAATAGTGAAACAATGGCAATCCTCTATTATTTCTGCTAACCTCTTTCCCCTCGATATAAATATTATCCAATCGAACCGAGGCCTCTTTCTTTTGGGAAATAATTATATTAAAGATCTGAAAGATGCACCGACAAAAACGTATATCATCACACAGGATCAAAAAAAAATTCCTTTTGGTGGCAGTGATGGTGATTTTCAGTTCAAAATCGAAGAGGGAGTCCCATTTACTATTCAAATTTCCTTTAGATGGGGATGGAGAGAAAAGCAAGCTCAATTTGTGTATAAAGATGGAAATTTTAAACATCTAGAAATAGGAATCTAATTTTCCTGTGAATAGACCTCTTGCATAATTCCATTTATTTGCTAAAATGAATCTTTGACCCTGATTGCTGTCTTATAAGCGGGTAGATTCGAGTTCTTTTCCTCTAGGAGCTCGCAAAAATAGTTGAGCCATATTAGTCAATATGGCTCAACTATTTTCGGCAGCCTGTGCGAGCTCCTAGAGAGAAAATAATCTCGA
>JANWJE010000118.1 GCA_025451995.1 Parachlamydiaceae bacterium
AATTTTTACAAGGAGGCGGCCTTATTTTGCATCAAGCGTAGCTGGTGCCGAAGCAGCACAACTTGGAATTTGTTGTGCGATGCAGGCAGATGCAAAAGAAGAGCCAAGCCGACGTAGTAAAATTTCTGCGTTTGAAGTAGAACGAGTATATACTGCTTCCAGCTGAAAGGCTGGAAGGACAACAAATTCAGCTTGTTTTTTAAGAGTCCCCATGTTATTTTATTTAGATATTTATCGATCGATAGTGGAGAAAATCATGTCAAAAGTATGTCAAGTCACTGGAAAAAAACCTGCTCGGGGCTATAAATACGCTATCCGCGGGATTGCAAAAAAACAAAAAGGGATCGGTCTAAAAGTTACAGGGAAAACCAAACGACGTTTTCAACCCAACCTTACCAAAAAAAGGTTTTGGTTCGCGGGTGAAAATCGCTTTATTACCCTCAGACTCTCAATTGCTGCGATGAGAACTATCGACAAACTCGGAGTCGAAGCTGTTGTCCGATCGATGCGCGCTCGCGGAGAAACAGTCTAATTCTCATTTTGTAAATTTTCTTGAAGCGACCCTTTAATTTTGCATAAAATTAAAGGGTTTTTTTTATCATTAGACCTCTTTCGAAACTCGCTTTGCTTGAGAAAAAGAAAGGTTTTTGGATGGATTTATTGCCAAATTTTGAGAGCATATTGAGTTAAATATGGTCAAAAAATTTGGCAATAAAGACGCCAAAAAAATTCTTTTTATCAAGCAAATGGAGTTTCGAAAGAGGTCTATTAGACCCTAACTCACATCAGCACCCGGAAAAGAATTTTCAAAAGTGATCAGTTCAAGCTCACCTCCTAATTTGGCAGCTAAAAGCATTCCCTGGCTTTCTACGCCCATGAGGGTAGCTGGCTGAAGATTTGCCACAACAACGATTTGGCGTCCGATGAGATCTTCAGGTTTGTACTTTTCACCAATCCCTGCGACAATCGTCCTCTCCTCTAAGCCGATATCGATGTGAAGGCGAACGAGTTTTTTGCTTTTAGGAATAGGTTCGGCTTTTAAGATCTTCGCTGTGCGAAGATCGATCTTTCGAACGTCTTCTATGCTAATTTGTGCTTTCAAGGGTTGTATAGCTGGCGCTTGTTCGATTTTCTTTTCTTTATTCATTTGCGAATCCGATAATTTTTGCAAGTTTTCTAATTCTTTCTCGATGTGAACGTCTTCGATTTTTTGAAAGAGGATAGCGGCTGGTTTGAGTTTTTGCCCGCTTTCTAAAGGGTCGGAAAGGATTTTTTTCCAACCTCTTTCTTGGATTGAATCATTGTGTCCAAGCATTTTCCATACTTTTTCGGCAGTATCCGGAATAATGGGGGATGAAATCAACGCTAAAGATTTTATACAACCAATACAGCAAGCAAGTGTCGTTTCCATTCTTGCACGGTTTTCTTCTTGTTTAGCATCTGACCACGGCTTCTTGGTATCGAAGTAGATATTGCCCAGTTGTGCGAGTTCCATCACAAGCTGGCTGGCGCGCCGCAGCTTAAAGTTTTCATAGCAATCGGAAATTTCCACACAAAGCTCTTTTATATTTTTCAAGAACTCACGATCGATTGCTTCTAACGCTTCGCAATTTGGAATCACCCCTTGACATCTCGTATGGATAAAAACAAGCACGCGATTGACCAAATTCCCATATTTACCTAAAAGTTCCCCGTTGCATCGTTGCTGAAAGTCCTTCCAGGAAAATTCACTATCGGCTGTTTCAGGAGCATTAGCAGCAATCACATATCTGATTTGATCGGGAGTATAATGTTTAAAAAACTCTTCTAAATCAATCGTCCAGCCATCCGATTTGCTAAATTGCCTCCCTTCCAAATTGTAAAATTCGTTTGCGGGTAGCTCATCCACAAGTTTATAAGATTGATTTTGCCCCATGACCATGGCGGGAAAAATAGAGGCATGAAAAGGAATATTATCTTTACCGATGAACTGAACGAGCTTTGTCTTTTCATCCAACCAATAGTCCTTCCATTTCTCTGGTTGATTCGTTTTTAAAGCCCATTCCTTTGTCGCAGAAATATAGCCAATGGGGGCATCAAACCATACATAGAGAACTTTTCCTTCTGCATCCGGCAAAGGAACATCGATCCCCCATTTCATATCCCTGGTAATGGCTCGAGGATGAAGATGATTGATATAATCCTCAATAAAATTGATCACATTTGGCTTCCATCTTTTAGTAGACACCCACTCTTTTAAACGGTCTTTGAAAAGATCTAAGCGCAAAAACCAATGCTTAGTTGGACGCAATGATAGGGGGGCATCCGTCAATTTTGATCGTGGGAATTTCATTTCAGTCGCATCATAACTGGCCCCGCACTTGGGACATTCATCACCCCGTGCATTTTCAAAGCCGCATCTTGGGCAGGTCCCAATCACATAACGATCCGCTAAAAAGCGATCATCTTTTTCAGAATACAGTTGTTCGGTTGTCTTAGCTTCAATATAGCCATTTGTCAAAAGATCGAGAAAAAATTGGTGTGTGGGTTCAACATGCCCTTCCCAAGTCGTTCTCGAATAATGATCGAAGGAGATCTGCAACTTTTCAAAAAAATCTCGATTGATGATATGAAAATGATCGACATGTTCTTTCGGCGAGCATTTTGCGAGCTCTGCGCTTAAAGTAATCGCTATTCCATATTCATCCGAGCCGCAAATAAATAACACATCGCGTTTCATTAGCCGCTGGAAACGGGCATAACAATCAGCTGGCAAATAAGCTCCGGCAATATGCCCAAAATGAAGAGGGCCATTGGCATAAGGAAGTGCAGAGGTAATTAAAATTTTATCCATCATCTTTTTCAGTTTATTTAACGGGTTTTTGGACAATGAGAAGTTCAAATTCGGTTCCAGGGACAATCTGCCAACCGAGCAGAATTTTAGTTTCTAAATCGACATACAAAGGGCCGGGCCTTGTATAGATATAATCCGGTTCAATCATGCGAGGAATTGGATTGCGTGAAGATTCATGAATTTGAAATTTTTCTAACGAATCATGCACTTCTTTGATCGCTTTTTGTTGCTCATCATTTAAACTTCCCCAAGAAATCCAGTTTCCATGATAGCGTTTATGCAAAAACGTCCAATCCAATTTTATGGTGTCAAAAATGGTGACGCAATCTTGAAAAACCCTTCCCGTTTCCCTGCAAAAGGCGGCTTTTTTCAATTTAAAAATGCGATTATCATATTGTTTAAGCTCGAAAAGATAGCGCAAAATTTTCTCAGCTGAATAATAAGAAACTTCTGTCAGCCGCCTTAAAGGCAGTCCTGTATAGGGTGAAAGAGCCTCAGAGCGCTGTGTGAGTTTCCAACCAATCCAAAACAAACATGCAAGAAATGCAAAAGAGAGGAAAATTAATCCTGAAAACAGAATGATCCAACCAGCTCCTGCATCCATCACAACGAGACCTCAATAAATTTCTTTTGAACTATTCCTCTCCATCGAGAATATTTGCTGTATGAAACTTTCTTCGCTCCAACGCTTCTTCATAAACCGCTTTATTGTGGATGACATCATCAAGATTAGCATGATCCAAATCATCCGAACCATCATCTAAATCATCAAAATGATCTTTACCTTGTTGAATTTCTTCTAAAATGAGCATCGCTCTATTTTGAACATCAGACTTAACTCTAGAGTTTCTGCCTGTTCTAATCATATTTTCGGCAAGTTTAATTGCATAATTAACGAGTTCAAAACTGCTTTTGAATTTTTTTGTCACATCCTCGTTAGTTAATTGAGACTTTTTTTCCATTATGATTTCCTTTTTTTGTGGCATTCTGCGATAAAAATACTTCTCAGCACTTCATAGGCAATATCTAAATGATCGTTTATCAATTGATAATCGTAATATTTGGAGGCCTCAAGTTCTTTTCTTACCCACGCTAGCCTTTTTTCAATAATATCCAAACTTTCTGTTTCCCTTTTCAAAAGACGCTCTTTTAATATTTCTAATGAAGGGGGTTTTATAAAAATTGTAGGAACCTCGATTTTTCCCTTTAAACTCAATGTTCCCTGGGTATCGATGACCAAGACGACATGTTTCCCCTCTCTCAGTCTTTCTTCAACCCAGGATGTTGATGTCCCATAATAAGTCCCATATAATTGAACATATTCAAGAAAATCTTGTTCCTCAATTTTTTTTTTGAATTCTTGCTCGCTTATAAAGTGATAATCGACCCCTTGCTTTTCCTCTTCTCTTGGCAATCGAGTGGTATAGGAAATGCTTGCAATGATTGAAGGGAATTCATTCATTAATCTTCTAACTAAAGTTGTTTTTCCGGTCCCTGTAGGAGCGCTCACGATAAAAACTAATCCGCTTTGACCATCACCTAAAAGGGTTTCCATAGCTACTCAATATTTTGCAATTGTTCACGGATCCTCTCTAATTCACCCTTAATATCAATGACGGCACGAGAAATTTCAAGATCGGAGGATTTGCTTCCAATCGTATTGACTTCTCGATTCAATTCTTGCAAGATAAATTCAAAAGTTTTTCCCACAGAGAGCTCTTGCGTTTCAAATAATTCTGTAAAATGTTTTAAATGACATTTTAATCGAACCATTTCTTCATTGACGTCTATTTTTTCAGCAAAAAGGGCAATTTCACGAAGGACTCTTTCATCATTTTCGACATGTCCCGGAACTAATTCATTGAGTCGAGCAATCAATTTATCTCTATATTTCTGCGTCGCAAAAGGTTTTCTCTCTTCAATGATTCGGATGGATTCAGCAATGATTGTTAACCTTTCTGAAAAATCGTTCTGTAAAGCAGCTCCCTCTTGTTTTTTCATTTGCAAAAACGAATGGAGGGCAGACTCAAATGTTTCTTTCAGTGCTTGCCTGTAATTCTCTTCTTCCGCTTTATTTTCTTCAAAGGTTAAAAGCCCTTCTGCTCCCTTGATAAAAGAGAGGCAAAAACCATCTTTCGTCATCCCAAGCTCTTCTGCAATTTCATACCAAGCCTGTTTCAATTGTTTTGCGAGTGGAAGATTCGGCCGAATAATAAAGGGGACAGCCCCTTCAAAGGAAATATCAACTTTTATAGTGATTTGTCCTCTTGCCACAAATGGCATAAGCCATTTTTTTAATTCAATATCAAATTGATTCAATTCCCTCGGCAAGAAAACATGGATATCTAGAAATTTTCGATTCACTGATTGGATTTCGACGACAAAATGACCCACTTTTGTATTTACGCTAGCGCGGCCATAAGCTGTCATACTTTTTATCATAAACTGATCTCGAATTTCGTGTCGGAGTATATACTCCATCCAGTTGAAACCTGGAAATTTTACTACGTCGGCTTGGCACTGCTTTTGCCTCTGCCTGCATCGCACAACTTTTTCAAGTTGTGCTGCTTCGGCACCGGCTACGCCTGATGCAAAAT
>JANWJE010000119.1 GCA_025451995.1 Parachlamydiaceae bacterium
AGCTTGAAAGCTCCCGCGGTTGAGAGATTGCAAGAGGCATAGTATTAAATCAATACAATGCCTCTTGCGATCTCTCACCCCCGGGGATTAGAAGCAGCCCAAAAGTCCAAGATTCAGCTGGAAGCAGTATATTTACAATTGTAAAACGAGAAAGCAGGTTAACGCCTACCCTCTGTCAGCATGCCTTCTCTTGTAGTAGATAAGAATTATAAAATTAAGGTGTTATTGTGGAGCAATTCGTTGATTTGCTAAAAGAAGTGAATATAGCTCAAATTTTTATTCTTTTAGTTGGCTTGTGGGTGTTTTATAATCGATTAGATAAGAAAATATTAGACTTAAAGCAAGACATTGAGAAAAACAAAGCAGACTTAAAGCAAGACATCGAGAAAAACAAAGCAGAATTAAAACAAGACATTGAGAAAAACAAAGCAGAATTAAAACAAGACATTGAGAAAAACAAAACAGACTTAAAGCAAGACATCGAGAAATTAAAGCAAGACGTTCAAAAACTTGGTGACAAAGTTGATGATCTTGACCGAAGACTTTGTCGAATTGAGGGGAGTCTAGCGACACAAGGACACTGTCTTTTTAACCAAGCGCGGCCGGAACAAAAGGCAGAATAAAGCAAAGATAATTACGCAAGAGGTCTATTTGAAAAACGCTCGATTAAATAGTTTGGCATATCTTCTATAGGCAATTCTTTTAAAGCTTCTTGCAATCCTTTGCGCGAAATGCGCTCTGCCATGATCCCTGTGTGGGTGATCAATGCAGAGGAAATGCCGAAGCGGCGCGCTCCTCGGATATCTGTCTCCGGAGTATCGCCGACCATGAGTATACCAGTTAAATGGTTCACTTGATGTTGATGGAATTGTTCCAAAGCAAAAGAATAGGCTTTGTGATGAGGTTTGCCGATATAGAAGACCTGACCTCCCATTTCCTCATACATTTTAGCGATGCTCCCTTGTCTGACGACTGGCCGTGGAGGCTTTCCTTCATGGGCAAAACAATCGGGATTTGGACAAACCATAGGTAGGTTTTTCTGCTTAATTCTTTCTATTTCTTCTCTAAACAATTCTGGGTCGACTTGATCTTCTCCATTAATATGGGGAATAGAGATATAAATGAAATCAGCTTCATTTATTTCTAAAGTTTCACAATATTTCGTTCCCTCAAAAATGGCTTCATGCGATGAAAATTTGGGATGAATTCCACCAAATAACCAAAAAGACATTCTGGGAGTAGCAAAGGGTAACCTTTCATTCAGAAAAATATCCCTCGCAACTTCGCCGGATGTAATTAGAAAATGGAAATGCTTTCCTTGAACGATCCCGTGCCGCTCGAATTTGCCTTTTTCTTTAGAAGCTAATTGCGTTGAATTGGACAAAATACCAACGATTTTATTGCTCAACACTAACTGTTCCATGCTTTCTTTAGAACCGGGAAAAACTCCACAATCGTTGCCGCCCCAAAACACACCATAGGCATCGAGCAATATCCCCTGATAAGGATTGGAAATGTTCGCTAAACTTGGAAAAATATTCATGGAAATTATTTATTTGCTGTAAGAAGTTGTTGCATCTCTTCGATTTTTTTATCAACTTGATCTAGGAACGCTTGTATTGCTTCGGGATAATGATTCTCTTTTGGATATTTATTTCGTTTTGTAATTAATTGATCGAGCATCTCTTCCATTTTTTCCCCGAGGGACTGACTAGAAGTTGTCAGATTCGCTTGAGCTGCTAATTGAGAAATTTTATAGATTCCAAATAACAGCGAGAGTGTTTTTAAATCATTTTGAGTGAGTTGTTCAAAATCTATTGATAATTTCTGAATGACAATACCGACAATTTTGGACACATCTTCATTGCTTTCTTGGATTTTACTAGCCGTGTTTAGCCGATTGTGGCTATCTGTAGATTGTGTAACGTGATAAGCGCATTCCTGGAGTGATAATTCCCGACCGGCTAGTTGTTGAAATAGATGTCTCATTTGTGAAGTGCTAATAATTTGGAGGCTAACTTCATCGACCACTTCATTAATCGCATCGTTGGAAAGGATTAAGGCATCTCCCTCTTCGACACATAATACATTAAAACTGTTAACTGAATTTTGATAAGTTGGGTTAATTGAAAATGGGTTCATTGAATCCTCTAAATAGATTATTATGAATTAATATAATTGATGTTTATTTGTTGATCAAATAAATTTTAGACTAAATATTTAATTAAATATGAAATTCAATTACTTTCTTCTCTATTTTTGTTTGCCGTTCCATATTTATTCTTTAAGTTATCAATCCATCCACGATGGATATTTCACCACCATCCATGTTTTGGTTGTCGATCCAAGTAAAGAAAAAATCAAACTTGTTAGAGCTCAAGGAGGAAGAGAAACCGTGGCTACACTCGCTAAGCGGTATGATGCTACGGCCGCGATCAATGGGGGATTTTGGAAACAAAATGGGGATCCTGCCGGAATTTTGAAAGTTGAAAATCATTGGTATGGTCTTCCTATAAAACCAAGAGGCGCCATCGGGTGGGATGAAAGAGGAAATGTTCTAATCGACAGACTCATAACAGAAAGGAATGGAGATACTATTGACTTTCTTCCCTTTACAAGCGATCCCAAAGAGTGGGGAAAAATGAAATATATTGTGGGTGGAACACCTGTTTTGATCCAAAATGGCAAAAGAGTTGAAGATTTTTCACCTGAACAAACATTGATTTCTTTTCTCAAAAACAGACATCCCAGAACAGCAGTCGGAATTAAATTGAATGGGGAATGGGTCTTTGTTGTTGTCGATAATTTTTATCGCATTTATGGGGGCATGACGATGAATGAATTGGCAAAGCTAATGGAGGACTTAGGGTGTGTCGATGCATTAAATCTAGACGGAGGATCCTCTTCAACCATGGTGATCGATGGGTGTGTGGTCAATCACCCCTATGGCAGCATTGAAGAAGATGACAAATATGTCGAAGCCGTGTCCGATGCGATTTTAATTTTTCCTGCTATCCTTCAATAAATTTTCTACTCGCTCTTTGACGAACTCGCCATAATTTTCACCGGCATACGATTTTCTCGATTCTTGAGTTTTATGCCTCCAAGCCTCAGGCAAGAGGATGTAGCCATGTGCATCGTTCGTTAACCCTAAAACGGAAAGATTTGCATACCCTAATTGCATGGCAATTTCTTTCAATTGACGATGATAGACCGTACTTAATTCACCGGGGATTGTGATGAAAGGATGTTTTTGATTGAAAATTATTAAATTAATTTCGGTCTCATACTTTTCGATTGGAAGTTTTAGTCCAAAAGGAGTTTCTTTGGGCTCGATAAAATAGGAAAATTTTTTGGTTTGAATGTCTAAATGTTCACTTATTTGGATCTGATCGGCAATTTTTGTTACTTCTTTAGCTAAAGATTGACCTAAAATCTCAGAGGCATGAAAGCGCTTGTCATCATCGAAAATGACGGGATTGATATCCCCTTGCGCTCCATTAAAAAAGAGTGCTTGAGCTTTGGTGTTTGCTTGGATAAACTCCCGTGCATATCCAACAAAATCTGCTGAAAAAAATAGATTTTGGCTTGTCAAAACCGTGGGATGAATCGCTGTATTAAACAAGATGGCTAGGGGACTGTCATTTAGATGTGTGATTTTGATCACTGTCACATCTGTTAATGGCACGATATTCTCCGGCCATGAGGCGCGATAGAATCGCAATCCTTCTGCTTGGCCGTAGCCAATCCCTATTTTAGCAGGAGTTAAATGTTCACTTGCTCGAATGATCGCCTCAGCTGTTTTATTCACATAAAGCTTGCGTACGTTTGAGTTGAAAGAACCAGCAAGAGCTTCACTGATGGGTGGAATGTTTAAATATGCTCCTCCTCCAGAATGAGTGTGGGAAGCCCCTAAAAAAATCTCGCAATTTTTTAGCGAGGGGATTTGATGAACCTGATGGGTGACTTCTTGAACCATGTCATAGGAAAATCCAAGATGATCGACGCTGCATAACACAATTTGCTTATCCCCATTGTCGATAAATAATGCGATTGCCAATAGGGGGTCATGCATTCCCTCCATCCCTTTTCCAGATCTTGCTTGATAACCGGCTGATGGAGTGCCGATGGGGGGTGTGATTTCACTTTTTCCAATCCCGACCAATAGGGATGCTTGGCAAAAAATTGGGATAAAAAATAGGGAAATTAGAAAATTATAAAACCACATACATTACCTAAACTCGACTTTATTCAATTTTTGAACTTCGTCCAAAAATTGTACAAAATCGAGCTAAAAAAGACACTATTTTATCCAAGTATCTATTATTTTTCACCAATTGTAATCGTTTTTGCTTGCGACCGATTTCCATTGCGATCGATTGCGATGATAGCGTAGGTGGTTTTTCCCTTTTTATTTGTTTTGATTTCCGTTTGGTAGGTATTGGTTTTATTAAAAATCACTTTCGCCACTAATTTTTTCTTTTTTGTATCTAAAACGAGAAAATCTGTAGCCGGTAAGCAATCTGTGGATTGTGAGCCGTCCCATTTTAATTTGTTTTTTATAGTTCCCTTTTTTGAAATCGTTTGCTTCCCTTGCAAATGCTTTGGAGGGCATACGGTAAAGGTTTGGATAGGAATTTTATTCGCACCAACTTTGATCGTTCGGCTCGTTTTTGTCGTTTCATTTCCTTGAATAACCGAAAGAGAGACAACATAGGATCCCGTGGTTGCATAGTTGTGAGATGTTTTGGCAGTGGATGTGCATGTGCTCGAACCGTCGCCAAAATTCCAACAATATCTTTTCCCATTAAAATCGGAAGCATCAAAAAGAGTAGTGGTTTGAAAAATATCGCTAATTGCTCGTATTTCAAGAAAAGTGACAGTGCTTCCGGGTAAAGGGGTTGGGGGGTGATTGACCATATCGTTATGCACATCGATACCCCCATACAGGGCGGTACCATCCCAATCTTGAATTAAAGCCGGAAATTGGGGGTCGCCCTCTTCCACCCACCATGCAAAACCCGTGTAATGGATGTTGTGGCTATTGGCATAGTTTAGAATGGATGTGTAAATAGGCTCATATCCAGTGGGAAAGTAAGAGGCTTGATTGACTCCGAATTCTGTAAAAATTAATGGGAAATTCCCTAAAAAAATTCCTTGGTAGTTTTGATCAAAAGTTCCCCCAGGTCCAGTATATCCGGGCTCTCCTTTATTATTATAGGGATGTGAACAATAGACAATGTTAGTTCCATTCACCTTAAAGCTTGGACCCACAAAACTTAAATCATACGCATAATCAAGGCCCCCGATAATACAAATATTATTAGCCCCTTGACCCCTCACTGCATTATAGAGTTGTTGGAAACCTGCATACGTGCTATCCCCATTCAACCATACCT
Organism: Parachlamydiaceae bacterium; assembly: GCA_025451995.1. Classification (GTDB taxonomy): domain Bacteria; phylum Chlamydiota; class Chlamydiia; order Chlamydiales; family Parachlamydiaceae; genus JANWJE01. Next base: position 5,400 of record JANWJE010000119.1, read on the forward strand.
GAGGGGTAATGCCATAAGGTTCATTATATAATTCAAACATTACAGTTCCAAAATCTTTATAATCGCTGGCGACTTGTGTCCAGAAAGTGATCGAATCTAAATTTGCCATGGGGCTTTGATAGCCGGCATTGGTCCAATGCAAATCTAAAATGACAGCCATCCCCAATTGTGTTGCATAATAGACAATCGCATTGATGATTTGTTTATAGGAACCCTGGGCAGTCACCGGTTGAGAGTTCAACCAAAACCCTTGATAGAGATCGAGCCGAATGGCATTTGAATCGGCCACAACCCCAGAGGATTTCCAGTTTGCAATATTAGAGAGATCTTGAACAGAGAGGTATTGCCCTGTCGCACTCCATTCCAAGGAAGGCCTCACCAACCCTTTAATTAGAATACTATCGCCTCGATCATTGACGATTTGATTCCCCTGTACACTTAAAACGATCGGTTGCGAGGTGCCTGGATACACCATCGGTGTTGCGAGCGGCGCATCAGGAAAAGGGCCCCCTCCCCCTTGAGGATAAATTTTATCTACAGTGAGCTGGTAAGTGTTATTGCCGATTGGATCCAAATGGATGCCATCTAAATAATAGCCTCCTGACCCCCCCACATAATTATCCCACTGAATGCTATTCCCATCGCTTTTTAGGGTAATCGTTCCATAATAATTTTGATCTGTATCTTTAACATCCCATGAACTCCAATTGATAGAGGGATTTGAGCTCCAAGGAGCGTTTCCGGAGGTTCCATAATCAATGGCAAATTTCCCCCAGTTCGGCCCATTGGCAGATAGGTAAAGGAGAAGATGTGGATTATTCCCGGTACCGAGTTTATTAGAAAGTTGCTGACCGGGAGTGTCCGCCGCGAAAGCAGAAAATGTGAAAGCAACGATCAGAAAAATGTATTTTAGAAAAAAATGCATAATGAAAACCTCATAAAAATCTCCTCTATAAAACTTGGCCTCTAAAAAGTCAAATCTTAAAATTGTAGTAATCTAAATTGATTTTTTTAATAAATAATGTTGATTAAAATTTATTATTTATAATAAAATGTACTTTTATTGAAAACTAAACTTCTCGTGTTTCAAAAGGTATGAGAGGTTAACTAAAAATAAGGGTGGAATTATGATTAAAGGTTTAGTCGATGGGATTCATCATGCAATCCAAAATCCGTTTGGATTAGATTTTGTTGTTAAAGAAAATGAAATTTATGTTCCTTTTGGCAGTGTTATTAACTGTATTGGATACAATGATTATTTAGAAAAAATTGTGGGCGTCGCAAGAATGGCCTTTGCAGCGATCGCCATAGCAAAAAGCGATGACAAAAAAGAGAAATTATTAGCCGCCGGACATTTGATTCGCGGTGTGATGGAAATGATGGGGAATTTTGAGTTCCATCTTTTAGTTTTGGATATCGCCTTTACTCTTTATAACATTGGCAAGAGGGTGTTTTTTCCGCCAAAAACGGTTTTCGTATCTGCTGCTCCTATGAAAATGACAAAATTTGATGTAGAAACCGATGTGAAGGCCCTAGCTTAAGTTCTTAGTCATTCATGTTATCCTAATCCAGGCCTGGCGGCCTGGGTTATTTTTTTTTAACTCCGGGTTCGCTCCCAAGCTTTTTTGCATTCGTAAATGGCGCGAGCCACTTCGTCCAGAATAATTATGACCTTTTCTTTGTCGCTCGTTTCGGCTCCGACAGTATCAAATGAACAGCCTGCAGGCGTAAAAGACCGATGATTGAGATCTTGCCTTACTGCATGCGGAAAATTTGAAATGACCAAATATCTTCCTTGCGCGGGAGAGAGTTTATTCCATTCCATAAGTGTATCATCTGTTGTTGGCCTAATGGGTTGTCCCTGATTCCCTTTTTTCATGGGTGCGCGCACAAACTCTATTTTCACCGCCTTAAGCATCGATTTTGGGATGTTTGTTTGCTCCCAAATAAATGTAAACATTTCATATTCTGTCGATGGGAGAGTTTTAGGTTTCGTCCAATCTTTACGGATGTTCAACGGGGAATCACTATCCTCAATCAATTTGCTTTTCTCATGGCTTTCTAAGGTGCGGTCTCCCGTTAAGATGACAACTTTAGAGAATCTTACCCCCCTTTTCCATTCTTGAATCAGAAAATCCAGCCGTTTGCGCGCTCTTTCCAGAGAGCAGCCTAAAAGAATTGCCCCTTCATAAGCGTCAAAGTGAGCGTTTGTTCCATCGATAAATCCCAATTCATTCAAAACTGGAAGCACTGTCTCTTTCAACGATTCAAAAGTGAGTTCTTGTTCATCCCAACGCTCTTTATTTCTTAATAAATGCGATTGTGCCCATTGATTGATTTGAAGAATCGGCGGATCTTTGTCATTTAAAGCATCCATCCCTAAAAGCTGTACAAGCTTTAATAAATTGGGTCTTGGGTGAAAGTCTTCATTAAATAAAATATGTGAATAACCGATATTTAAAACCTTATTTTCTAAAAGATCTATTTCTTCTGCATAGATTTTTTCTAATCGTAAAAAGGGAATTTCTTCAAGCAAATATTGACAATTGCGCAAAACAGACAGCGCTTTTGAATAGTCGCCATTATTTTCATATTCCCTAGCCTTCTTTTTTCCCTCAATCGCATAGCATTCTGTATATTTGATTTGGGCATGAACTCCATGAATATAGAATAAACTTATCAATGTGAGGGCTAGGCCGGCGATGATTCGGGGTAATTTATTTTGATCACAGTCGCATTTAATAATATCCACCTTTCGTTCGCTCATAGACGTTGAGAGATAATGCATTGACATGGCTGATACGCACAATAAAGAAATTGTCCCCACTATAAGTAGAGGAGTGACTTGATGAGGTGGAAATGGGCGTGGATTTTTAAGAAAGTTCATTTCTTTTTTTACCAAATGTGCATTGGAGATTGTGTTAAGAGTCATGGACATATTCCGTCCAGTTGAAACCTGAACTCATAATTTGCGTCTCTCGCTTGTTCCTCTGCGTTTCAATTTGTTTTTCAAAATCGGGATTTGCCGTCCGTTTAGAACAAAAAAACGCAGAGGAACAAGCAAGAGATGCGAGAGCAAGGTTTGCTCCTAATTCCAATATTCAACTGGAAGCAGTATAGTCTCCAGTAAAAAATTTTATCTTTTTAAAATTTGAATGGCTAAGGCCGGAATGGTTTTAAGATTGACCGGAGAGGGTAGCACGTCAGGTTTTCCAACTTGCAGAAGAAGCAAGGAATAATCAAGAAAATCTTTTTTGATTTCATGACCCTCTTTAAGGACAAAGAGGTAAGGATGTAGAAAATGATCGAATGTACTTTGACTTGGCTCTTTCATAACTGTTAAATGATAGCTTCTTTAGTCCTTTCCTTCAAGAAATCTATTATAAATCTCTCTTTTAGGGACGCCTCTCATTTCAGCTGCAAGTTTAATCGCTTCTTTTTTGCTTATTTGATAGTGATCAATTAACCATTCCACATGTTCTTCCGGCGTTAATTTTTCCCATGTGCATTCATTTTTTTCTTTGGGAGATATAAGGAGAATGATTTCCCCTTTAATATCTTTGTTTTTCCAAAATTCAATAAGGGAATGTGCATTGCCTCTAATCATTTCTTCAAATTTTTTTGTCAGTTCCCGCCCTACGACTAATCTTCTTTCAGGTTGAAGTTGATTGAACATTTCCAGAGTGTCCATTAAGCGATGGGGAGATTCATAATAAATCGTCGTCCCGTTGTAGTCTAATGTGCTTAAAATTTCCTGTTTCAACTCATTTTCTTTTTTTGGAAGAAAGCCGCAAAATTGAAAACGATCTGTTGGTAAACCGGAACAAATGAGCGCTTGAACAGCAGCGCATGCTCCAGGAATGGCTGTGACAGGAATAGTATTTTCTATACAGGTTTTAACAATTTTTTCCCCTGGGTCGGAAATTGTTGGGGTGCCGGCATCAGATATCAAGCAGATATTTTTGCCATCTTTTAAATCATTGATAATAGAATCTAATTGTGAAATTTCATTAAATTTATGATAGGATCTAAGGGGTTTTTGAATATGATAATGATTGAGTAAAATTGCGCTATGGCGTGTATCTTCACACAAAATATAATCGCAATTTTTTAGAGTTTCAATGGCCCTAAAGGAGATATCAGCCAAATTGCCGATAGGTGTAGCGACGAGAGATAACACTAAATAGACCCCTTGCGTAATTACATTTGCTTGATAAAATGGATCTTTTTGGCGTCTTTCTTGCCAAATTTTTCGACCATATGTTCGCATATGCTCTCAAAATTTGGCAAGAAATCCATCCAAAAATCTCTCATTTTCTCAAGCAAAGCTAATTACGCAAGAGGTCTAATACCTACAAATAGGTGGCACCCAGATTCGAACTGGGGGATGGAAGCTTTGCAGGCTTCTGCCTTACCACTTGGCTATGCCACCGAATCGCAAATTTATACAACAAACGTTTCGTTTTAGTCAAGGGGCTTTTTATGCAGATCTTAGCGGTTTTAACTTTAAGATGTTTCTCGACAACAACATCCACTGTTTCCAATCGTCCTTCAAGCTTTTTTTAAGTTGATAGAGTTCATTTTTTACATTCTTCAAAATTTCTCTTTCCATCCCTTCTTTGCAGGCTTGGCGATAATATTCTTTAAGCTGATTGGCTTCTGCAATTTTTTTCACGATGTTATCTGAAAGATCTAGAATACGTTTTTCTAATTCATCTCTTTTGACATACCACAAATCGCATAGGCGTTCGATCAAAAGTTCTTTGCGTTGCAATACCAAACGCTTTTTTATTGTCAATGGATCCATTTTTTTAAGGTCGCTGGTTAATCCCAATCGATTTAAAGTCCAAATGAGCCATTTCGTCGGATCGAAGTGAAACCAGCGAATCCCATTTCGATAATCATTGGCAAAGGTATGATGAAAATTATGGTATCCTTCCCCAAAGGTGAGAAAAGCGATAATGTAATTATTCACTGCCGATTGCTCTTGGCAAAAAGGTTTGTCTCCCCATGTATGGGCAAGTGAATTGATAAACCATGTAAAATGGTGAAGGGCAAAGATCCTTGTCCAGGTTGCTATAAAAAAGGCGCTCCAATAGTCATTTAAGGCCCAACCCACTAAAAAAAAGACAATGACGTTTGTAAAAATCATCAAAAGGTTGATGTGTTTATGTTGAAATTGAACCAATCGATTGCGCATTAAATCAGGAACAACTTTTGGATCGATTTCTCTAGGTTTTTCTAATATCCATAGAAAATGGGCATACCAAAACCCTTTTTTTATTGAATAGGGATCGCGGTCAGTATCGACATATGCATGGTGCAAGCGATGGTCAAAGGACCAGCGCAGCGCACTTCCTTGTCCGGCCATGGCTCCAAATAAAAGGAGGATGGATTCCATCAAAGGTTTAGTTTTGTAACTTTTATGAGAATAAAAACGATGATAGCCGGCAGTGATGCTGAGACCTGTGAGATAGAGAAGGACAAAAGATACGGCGATCATTTGCCAGCTGGGGGAGTTAAAATAAAAGTAAATGGGTAAAGCCGCCAGAAGGCAAACTTGGTATATAATTAGGAATAGGCCAGGTCCCCAATTAAAATTCGATTGTTTATTATTCATCCTAATTCTCCCCCTAATTATCTGATCTTAAGATTTATAACAAAAAAATAATAATTTTTCAATGCTTCTCTTGTTGAAAATTTGACCGATCTCTAATCTATTTGGCCATGCGACACTATTCTATGCCAGAAGTGGCTATAATTCTTCAAAATCAATTTATGCCGTTTCCTTCTAAATCATTTGGAAATTTAGAAATTTTAGGCTACACGGTGGATTCTCGCGCTGTCAAAGCCGGGGATCTATTTATTGCATTAAAGGGTGAGAAAATCGATGGTCATTCTTTTTTATATGATGTAGAAGCAAAAGGGGCTGTAGGTGCGATTGTCTCAAAGAAATACCAAGGGATCCATCAAAATCTGCCCTTGATTAAAGTCGATGATCCGCTAACTGCTTTGCAAACCCTGGCAAAAAGTGCTATTTTTCAAACCTCACCCCGTATTGTTGGTATTACTGGTTCTTTGGGAAAAACATCGACCAAAGAATTTACGACACGATTGTTATCGACTAAATATCTTGTGGGAGCAACTCCCGGGAACAATAACTCCCAAGTTGGATTGCCTTTAGCCATTCTTAACCATACAACCGGAAAAGAAGAGATTTTAGTTTTAGAAATGGGCATGACACTCCCGGGTCACATTTCTCGTTTGATTGAGATAGCCCCGCCTGAAATTGCACTCATTACGACAGTTGCCCTTGTTCATGCATGTCAATTTGATTCATTGGAAGAGATTGTGCGGACAAAAGGGGAAATTTTTTCTCATCCCTCAACGCGACTGGGAATTTATCCGCTTGAAATCGATAGCCTCTCCTCGTTTGGCTGTTGTAAGAAAATGTCTTATTCCATACGTTGTTCATCAGCAGATTTTTATTTAAAAGAAGATCAATTATACATCAACGGGGATGAAAGTTATCAATTAGCCCCTTTTATGATTCCCGGAAAACATAACCGGCACAATCTTTTAGCTGCTATTGCTATCGCCCGCTACTTTAATGTGGATTGGGAGGCAATCAATCAAACAATTCCATTGCTGACTTTGCCGGATAAACGTTTGCAATTTGTAGAAACAAAAGATATTTTATTTATTAATGATGCCTATAATGCCGCTGAACAATCTGTAATAGCTGCTTTAGAGACGATTCCTCAACCGAAAGGAAATGGCAAAAAAATTGCTGTATTGGGAAGCATGTTAGAGCTTGGAAAATTTTCGGATGATTGTCACCGTAAGGTTGGGGAACATGCTTTAAATTATGTTGAAAGAATGTATTGTTTAGGGGATGAATGCTTACCGATGGTAGAGCTTTGGAAAATAGAAAATAGACCCATCCAGCATTTTAACGACTTAGAAGAATTGATTGCTGTTTTAAAAATAGAATTAGAAGCGGGAGATGTTGTCCTTTTAAAGGGATCTCGTGCAAAGGAATTATGGAAGGTTATAGATAGTTTCGAAAGAGGTCTAAGATGATTTTATGGTTGATTCACTTTTTTAAAGATCATTATGGAATTAAAATTCCTGCTGTTTTTGGCTATTATTCAACGCGCATGATGTTGGCAGCCGCAACATCTCTTCTTTTAAGTATTTTTCTCGGCCCCTATTTAATTAGAAAGCTATACGAATTAAAAATCGGTCAAACGATTCGAACAGATGAATGCCCTCTTTTAGGGAAATTGCATGAGAAAAAGCATAACACACCTACAATGGGGGGCGTTTTAATTCTCTTGTCGATGGTTTTTTCTTTAGTGATTTGGATGGATATCACCCATATTTTTACACTTATTCTTTTATTGACCACTTTATTTTTGGGTTTTCTCGGCGGACGAGATGATTACTTAAAATTGAAATATAAAAATACAAAGGGAATGTCGGCAAAGGGAAAACTTTTTTTTCAAGCCCTTCTTTCTTTTGTGATTGCCGGGTATCTTCTTTGGACCCCTTTTTCCCAAACATTGGCTCAAGAACAATGGTTTAAATCCCCAACAATCAAGGAAAATCAACAGCATGGCGGGGGTGAAACTGTACAAGTCACGATGAAAGATTATGCTTCTCGTTTGTATATGCCATTTATCAAAGATCCGATCCTTCAGTTAGGCGGGTGGAGCCTGATATTGATGGCCATTTTTTATTTTTTTGTAATTACAGGATCCTCCAATGCTGTCAATTTGACCGATGGTCTTGATGGGTTAGCTGCAGGATGTTTAATCATGGTCGCCGGCGCTTTAGGCGTCATCGCCTTTGTCTCTAATCATTCTGAAATCGCCCACTATTTGAATATATTATATATTGAGGGGAGTGGTGAAATAGCGATCTATTTATCTGCAATGATTGGCGCTTGTTTAGGCTTTCTTTGGTATAATGGGTATCCTGCACAAGTGTTTATGGGGGATACAGGCTCCTTGACATTAGGAGGCCTCATCGGTGTTTCCGCCGTTTTATTAAAGAGAGAATTATTATTGGGGATTATAGGAGGCATATTTGTTGCGGAGGCCTTGTCGGTGATTTTACAGGTGGCGAGCTACCGCCTAAGGAATAAAAAAAGAATCTTTCTTTGTGCGCCAATCCACCATCATTTTGAATATAAGGGTTGGCCGGAAACAAAAGTGGTGATTCGTTTTTGGATAGTGGGTTTATTATTGGCAATTATCGGCATTGCCTCCTTGAAATTTCAGTAAAGAAGTAAATGATGAATAAGAAATTTGTTAATAAAAAAGCTTTAGTTCTGGGAATGGGTGTGAGCGGCCGCTCTGCTGCTGAATTTCTACTCGCTCATGGGGCATCCGTTCTGGGCGTCGATGGCAACCGCAGCCATTTGGAAAATCACCCTGAGATCAATGATCTGAAACAAAAAGGATTGCGGGTAGAGCATGAAGAGGCAGTCAATGGCATTGAATCAATGGACTTTCTTATCCTCTCTCCCGGAATTCCTGAGACGCACCCGCTTGTTCAGTTAGCTAAAAGAAATAACCTTCAAATATTGGGTGAAATTGAGCTCGGTTGCCGGGCTGCAAACCATCGAATGATAGGGATCACAGGAACCAATGGGAAAACAACTGTGACTCTCCTCGTCACCCATTTGTTAAATCAAAACGGCATCCCTGCAATAGCCCTTGGCAATGTCGGTAATCCTTTGACGAAAGAATTGCTCACCATCGATCCAAAAACAACGATTGTGTTAGAATTGAGCTCTTATCAAATAGAAACTCTCCATCACCCTTGCCTGGATAGTGCTGTCATCCTAAACATTACTCCGGACCATCTCGACCGTTATTCATCGATGGATCAGTATGCTGAGGCAAAATGTCAAATAGAAGCAGCAGTTAAACCAGAGGGGAAACTGTTTATTGAAGAAGCGGCCTGGCATTTTTTTGGCTGCAGGCATTTAAAGCGCCCATGCTTAAAGGTTGGCTATACCAAAAGTTGCGAAATTTATACCGATTTAACGACCATTTTTTACCAGGGAAAAAGAGTTCTTGATCTGCCGGCGAATTTACAGGGACGCGTTAGCCATGAACTTGAAAACTTTATGGCAGCTTTTGCTCTCTGTGTCGATTTTGGATTTACACAAGAACAATTTATCTCTGCTTGGAAAACATTTAAAAAACCCTCTCATAGGATAGAGTTCGTTACCGAGTTGAAGGGAGTGAAATATTATGATGATAGCAAAGGGACAAATATCGATGCGGTCATTCGAGCCGTTCAATCCCTGGATGGGTCTATCCTTCTCATTGCGGGGGGGGTCGATAAAGGAGCTGCTTACACACCTTGGATAGAAAAATTTAAAGAAAAAGTAAAATTGGTTTGTGCGATTGGGCAAGCAGCTGCTAAGATAGAGGATCAACTTGGAAAAGAACTACCGGTGATTGTTTTTAATCATTTAGAGGAAGCAGTGCGATATGCTGCAAAAGAGGCTAATTCAGGAGACACTGTCCTCCTTTCTCCGGGTTGTTCAAGTTTTGATATGTTTAAAGATTATGCTCATAGAGGAACCGAATTTCAACGCATTGTGCGTGATATTTTGAAGGAGGAAAAGATCAAATGACCAGAAAAGATACAATTCTTGTCGCTGTGGTCATTAATGCGGGCTTATTGGCGATTTTGTTTACTACTGCAGTGATTTACGATATTGACAAAGGCAATCCGTTAATGGAGCCAGATAGTCAGTTGGTAGAAAACAGTTTCCCTGCCGATCCTGCACCCTCAACATTGGTTGCAGCAAAAATGACAGGAGATGAGGTAGACAATGTTTTAAAATATTATAATGCCCAAGCATCTAACCAACCTTTAGTGATCCAAACGGAGCCTGAGATTGTCCCACTTCCAAACGAAGGGCATCCGGAAGAATATAAGCCTTCCAATGATTCTTCCCTTTCGCCAAAAGAAGAATTTACTGAAGTGATGGTAAAAAAGGGAGATGTGTTAGAAAAAATTGCAAGGGCCCATAAAACAACTGTGACTGCAATAAAAAAAGCGAATCGCCTCGAAAGTGAAAAACTATCGATTGGCCAAGTGTTAAAAATTCCCGCTTCGGATCCGAAAATTATTGCAAACCTTTCTTCTCCAAAAGAAGAAGCGAGGAATGTCAAAAAAGAACAGAAGAGCGAGGAGGCTGTCTACTATACAATTCAAAGTGGTGACAATCCTTGGAAAATCGCTCGACAATATGGCATTAAATATGATGAAATTCTCCGTTTAAATCATCTGGATGAGGAAAAAGCGAGAAACTTAAAGATTGGCGATAAAATTCGGGTGAAGTAGGTTTGGGTGTATGTGGTCATTGCACCGACTCTTGATACTATTGAGTGTATGTTCTATTTTCGTCATGGGTCTTGTCATGATTTTTAATACAACTTCAGCAGAGGTGTTAGATCTCGCCTTAAAAAAAAGTACGCACCAAGCACTCTTTAAGCAAATTCTCTATAGTTGTGTTGGTTTGATTTTAAGTGCCGGGGCCTGGAAAATTGGCTATCAAAGATTTATTCAGATGGCTCCTTTCCTCTTTGTGTTTTTTTGTATTCTTTTACTTTTAACCCTTATCCCCGGGATTGGGCGGGAGGTGAATGGTTCAAGAAGATGGCTTGTTTTTGGCCCTTTCTCTTTTCAACCCTCTGAATTTGTAAAATTAGTCGTTCCCCTTTATATCATTCATCGTCTCCTTCCTCTAGATCCCACTGAATTAACTTTTAAAGCATTTATCAAATTAGCGGGAGTGCTCGCCATTCCAATTTTTCTCATTCTCATTGAACCGAATAATGGGACAGCGGGAGTGATCGGTTTAGTCGTTATCATTTTATTTGTGTTGTCGCGCGTTCCTTTTAAATTTTGGGCGCTCCCTTTACTGATCTGCATGTTGATTGGAGGATTTTCTGCCTACCAACTTCCTTATGTGACAGCTCGTTTGAAAGTGTATTTAAATCCTGAGTTAGATTTGAAAGGGAAAGGACACCAACCTTATCAAGCTAAAATTGCCGCAGGTTCCGGACAACTTTTTGGTCGAGGACCTGGAAATAGTTTACAAAAACTCAGTTATTTGCCAGAAGCTCAAAATGATTATATTGCTGCAATTTATGCCGAAGAATTTGGATTTATAGGGATTGGATGTCTTATCTTGCTATATATGTGTATTGGCTACATTGGATTTTACATCGCCAATCATGCAAAAGATAAAGGCGGCTTTTATTTGGCTGCGAGTTTCACTTTTCTCATCTGCTTTCAAGCGTTTATGAATTTGGGCGTCGTTTCCGGCCTTCTTCCGAGCACGGGTCTTAATCTCCCTTTTTTTAGCCAAGGGGGAACGTCTTTAATGGCAAATATTACGGCATTAGGCCTTTTACTACATATAGATTATGAAAGCAAAAAATAAAAAAATTTTAATCACAGCGGGTGGGACAGGGGGGCATCTATTTCCCGCTCAAGCAGTTGCCGAAGAACTTCTAAAGGAAGATTCTGAGGTATTATTTGTTGCGGCTGGATTACATAAAAATCGCTATTTTGACCGAGAGCGCTTTCTATTTGAAGAAATTGCGTCCAGACCCTTCATTTTAAAAAATCCTGTAAAAAGTTTACTTGCAATAAAGGATTTGATCTTAGGAGTTTCTCAGGGGATTAAAATTTTACGTAAATTTTCTCCGGATGCAGTGGTTGGATTTGGGAGTTATTATACCGTTCCCATCCTGATTGGGGCCAAATATTTGAATATTCCGATTATTTTACATGAAGCAAATAGTATTCCCGGCAGGGCTAACAAATGGCTGGGAAAGCTTGCAACAATTGTTGGAATTCATTTTCCGGATACTGCACAATTCTTTAAAAATAAAGCGATAGAAGTGGGGCTACCCTTAAGAGAAAAATATCAATTAAATCGATTAGAAAAATCTGAGGCATTAAAACATTACGGCCTCATGCCCAATACACAGACACTTTTAATTTGCGGCGGATCGCAAGGTGCAAAAGCGATCAATGAACTGATTGAGGAACTGATTGAAAAAAAACTTCCCCTTTTAAAAAAACTTTCTTTGCAAATTATCCATTTGACAGGGAATGCAGAAAAAACAATTTTATTATCTTCTCTCTATGCACAGCATCATGTGAGAGCCGTTGTTAAGACTTTCGAAAGTGATATGCATATCGCTTGGCAAGCGGCAGATGCCTTCATTGGCCGGGCCGGTGCAGCTACAATTGCAGAATCTGTAGAATTTGAAGTGCCGGGCATATTAATTCCCTATCCTTATGCAACAGATGGGCATCAAGATAAAAATGCCGAATTTTTAGTTCAACGGATTGAATCGGGAATAAAACTATGTGAGAGGGGATTAATACCTGAAAAATTAGGAGAATCGCTCGTAACATTGTTTGATCTAAGTCGCTATTCATCTTATAAAGATGCATTGAAACGCTACAAACAGAGAACCAATCAAATCACCTTAAAAGACATTATTTTAGAGACGGCTGCAAAACCACATTTTTAGGAAATACAGTATGGAAGACATTTATCATTTTATTGGAATCGGTGGAATTGGAATGAGCGGGCTTGCGCGAATTCTTTTAAAAAGGAACAAACATGTCACCGGAAGCGATATTGTCACTAATCAAGTCATTGAGGGGTTAATTAAAGAAGGAGCGACGATCCATCAAGGACAGGCGAAAGAACACGTCCCTAAAGGGGCTAAGGTGGTTTATAGCAGCGATATCAATAAAGAAAATCCAGAATTTCAAGCTGCACTTCAATTAAATTGCCCCTTGCTCCATCGATCCGATCTTTTGGCAGAATTATTGGAAGGAAAAAAATCATTGGCTGTGGCAGGGACGCATGGGAAGACAACAACTTCAGCGCTTTTAGCGACGGTCCTTGTAGAAGCGGGCTTGGATCCAACCTTTGCTGTCGGCGGAGTTTTACCCGCTTTCAAAAGCAATGCCATTTTTGGAAATGGTGAATGTTTTGCTTTCGAAGCAGATGAAAGCGATCGATCCTTTTTAAAATATTTTCCCTTTGGCGCAATCATTACCAATATCAATAAGGACCATCTCAATAATTATGACAACAATTTTCAATTGCTTATCGAAAGTTTTAGAAGTTTTATGTTGCAGGTTGAATCGCCTTCACACCTTTTTTGGTGTAAAGATGACCCTTTTCTATCAAATATCAATCTTTTAGGCCAAACATATGGCTTTCATCCCGAAAGCCACTGGAAAATTACAGAAGCTAGGCAGGTTGGCTTTAATATGATTTTCAATATCAAACATCAAAAAGATGTTTATACGGATATCGAAACCTCCTTAACCGGGCAACATAATATTTTGAATGCCACAGCAGTCTTTGGACTTGCCAAAACGCTTGGGGTACCCGAAACAAGCATTCGGAAAAGCTTGAAAAATTTTAAGGGGGTTTTAAGGCGGTGTGAGAAAAAAGGAGAATCTAAAGGCGTTAAATTTATAGATGATTATGCCCATCATCCGACTGAAATAAAAACGACCTTGCAGGGGATTAGGACAGCCATTGGGGCCAATCGATTGATTGCAGTCTTCCAACCCCATCGCTACACTAGAACTAAAGATTGCTTGGGATTATATGGTGATATTTTTGATTCAGTAGATCAACTGATCATTACAGATATTTATGCCGCGGGGGAAACGCCCATTCCTCATATTTCCCATCAACAGATTTTAGAAGAAGTCAAAAATCAATCATCACTCTCAGCCTCCTATGTGCCAAGAAATGCACTCAGTCGTTTTTTAAGCGAAAATGTCATTCCCTTAGATGTTGTTGTCACATTAGGAGCCGGGGATATCACAAAATTAAGCAGCGAAACAATCTCTTTGCTTGAAAGATATGAATAATAGATCTAATAATGAAGTGCCAATAAGCAGGGCGATCCTTTGGATTCTTTTATCGACTTTATGCATCTCGGGCACAGCCTTGATGGGATGGCTCTATTATCTTCATGCGAGACAATTAAAATTAAGGGACGAACAGTACAATATTGTAGCCATTGTTCAAAACAATACACAACCCGATTCCCTCAAAACTGTCTATCTTGCAGAGTTGCTCAATTTATCCCTCGATCGACCGCTCAATTTACATGAGTTTGATACAGATGAAGCTGAGTTGAAACTTTTAAAAGACCCTCTGATTAAACGAGCAACAATAAAAAAAATATTTCCCGGAACACTCTATATCGACTACATGATGAGATTGCCCTTTTTCTTAGTGGGGGATTTTACAAATACCGCTATAGATGAGGAAGGGTTTTTATTCCCCTTCCAGCCTTTTTACACGCCAAAAAATATCCCAAGAACTTTCCTTGGATTAAACCAAAATGAGTGTCAATGGGGGCTATGCCTCACTTCCCATCCAAGCTTTCAAACAGCAACCCAACTCATCCATCAATTTAAAAAGTTAGAAGAACAATTTCATTTAAAGCATATCGATGTTTCGCAAGCGAATGCCGAATATTTTGGAAAAAGGCAAATTGTGATTGTTTGTGAAGAGTGTGGCAAGGCTATTCCTCAATTTTTTTTGAGGCTCAGCACAGCACAAATTGAACAGGAATTGCTCAATTTTTTAGCGTTGCAGCTTTTTTTAAAAAAAGACAAAACTAAAAATTTCACAATTGATTTGCGGCTTGAACACTTAGCTTTTGTAAAGAGAGATTAGATAGATGTTTATAGAAGTGCATTGGACAACGAATTCCATAGAAGAAGCGCGAAAAGTGGCCAAACATCTTTTGGAACAACGTCTCATCGCCTGCGCGCAAATTATTCCAGTAGTTGAATCCCATTTTCTTTGGAAGAATCTATTAGATACGGCTCAAGAATGTAAGATAATCTTTAAAACGCATCGAAATCAGTATGAAAAGATTCGGACGATTATAGAGACACATGCAGAATATGAAGTTCCAGAAATTGTATGGATTCAAATCGGAGGGGGGAACGAGCCTTATCTAGATTGGATTAATGCTTCAATGTCAAGGACTGGTCAATGAAATTCATTGCTAATTGCAATGAAAACACGATCGCTGCCAATTGCCTGAAGGTTATTTCGTTTTCATTAGTTGAATTAACGATATCAGATAATTGATTGATTGCATTTTGGAAGGGGGTAAGATTATCTAAATGCAGAAGCAAAGCGACGTAAAATTCAATCTGAGCATCACCTCCAACTTTTTGTTTTTTTAAATTTTGGCTTATTGCGTTTGATCGATCGGCTATCTCACAAATCAGGGAAGCACACTCATCAATTCTTGTGAGATGATCGATACTATCTTGCACTGAAACAGCCAGTTCCTTGATTTCTTTATTTTGATAAATTTTTTCTATGTCATTGTTTTTTTGTAAAATAATTCTTTTAAATTTTTTTGGATTTTTTTTAATAGTTTGTTTTTGTATTAATAGATTGCTTGGTAGTTTTTCGAGCTCCATTTTTCTTGATAAATCATTATAAACCTCATGTGCTTCAAAAGTGATTAATTTAATCTGATTATCATTTTTGAATGTTAAATGAGTTTTAATGTTTCTGATATATCTATCTCTATTTTTAATCTGAATATTACTTGGTATATTAGAAAATATATTATAAGCCGCATTGCTAATTGGTCCATCTTCCTTAAAAATAAAATTGTATATTTTTAGAAAAATTTTATTGTATAAATCGTGTAGTATTCCTACATCTGTATTTAAATAATCATTCATAAAATAAATAAAAGTCTTTATTTTATAATAATTAAATAATTTTTGTTTTTTATAAATAAATTATTTGTTTTAAATAAATTTTTTGACTTCATTTATACACATTTTAGCACTCTGCCTGTGGGGGTGTCGGCTTTGGCGATTTGTTTAGGGGTGCCTTCAAAGATCACCTTTCCTCCCTGCGGCCCCCCTCCGGGCCCCAATTCAATTAACCAATCTGCTTGCTGAAGCATGCCTAGGTGATGTTCGATGTAAAAGATGGAGTGGCCACGATCGACTAAGCGATGCAAGATAATAAGAAGTTTTTCAATATCTTCAAAGTGTAGACCGGCAGAGGGTTCATCGAGGAGATAAAGAGTTTTTTCATCTGATTTATTAATTAAGTCGCAAACAAGTTTCAAGCGTTGTATCTCACCGCCGGAAAGAGTGCGAAAGGATTGTCCAAGCGTCAAATAGCCCAATCCCAAGTCTCCCATCAGTTGTAATGTAGGGGCAATCATTGGGATAGGATTAAACAGAAGGCTAGCCTCTTCAATCGTAAGGGCGAGAATTTCAGAAATGTTTTTATTTTCCCAAGCGATCTGGAGAGTTTCATAATTAAAGCGCGTTCCCTGGCAAAGGTCGCAAGGGATATAGAGATCCGGCATTAAATGCATATTCACATAAATTTCACCTAACCCATGACACGCTTCGCATCTTCCCCCTTTCTTATTTAAGCTAAATCTAGAAGGGGAATATCCTCTTGCTTTTGCCAATCTTGTTTCCGCTAATAATTGCCTAATATATTTCATGATTCCCACATAAGTGGCAGGAATAGAGCGTGCTGAAAATCGATCTAGCCCCTTTTCACTCATAACGACTCTTTTGAACGATTCAAATTCCAAGAGGTGGTGTGGGTGTTTGCCTTGGTTTAAATATTCACGCAGTTCTTGCCCTATGGCATCTAATATAAGCGTCGACTTTCCGGAACCTGAAACGCCGCAAATACCGACAAGGCATCCTAAAGGGATTTTAAGATTTAATTCTCGAATATTATGAGAGGAGAGATTCTTTATAAAGAGGCCTTGTTTTGATGAAGCCTTACGATTAGGCGGTGAGGGAAATTTTTTCTCGCCGTTTAGCCATTTTCCTGTTAAACATGTAGGGTTATTGAGCATCTCATCGATTGTGCCTTGAAAAGTAATCTCACCTCCATGTTTCCCGGCGCCGGGACCCAATTCAACAACATGGTCTGCAAAATGGATGAGTTCTTTTTCATGTTCCACTAAAATGATCGTATTTCCCATTGTTTTCAATTGATCGATCACTTGTTTAAGGTAGTGAATATCTTGTCTGTGTAAACCAAGAGAGGGTTCATCGAGAATATAGAGAATTCCTGAAAGCTTCGCTCCAATTTGTGAGGCGAGTTGAATGCGCTGTGCTTCGCCATCGCTTAATGTCTTTCCCTGCCGATTCAATTGAAGGTAGTTCAGCCCAACCTGTTCAAGAAATTGCAGGCGAGTCATAATTTCTGGAACAATTTCTTTCGCAACGGTGGCTTCTTTTCCCTCAAAATTCCAAGATTGAATCCGCTCAATGAGCTGAGAAACAGTTTTTCGGCAGAGGGTATCGATGGAATCTCCTTGGATAAGACAAGAGAGGCTTTCAGCCTTAAGCCTTGCTCCGTTACACACCCTGCACTCGATCCATTTTGAAATGGAGGCATCCCCTTCTTTAAAAATTTCTTCCCCTCCTTTGCCATGACACATCTTGCATGCTCCATGGGGAGAATTGAAATTAAAATCCACGGGTTTTAAAGGGGGGAATGCTAGACCCGTTTCTGGGCAGACATAAATTTCAGTATAATACTGAATGTTCCCATGTTTTCCCTCTTGCACTTTAAGAATTCCTTGACTTAGATCCAATGCGGTTTCTACAGAGGGTGCCAATCTGTCTCTAATCCCTTCTTTCATTTCTAAGCGATCGACAATCACATCGAGTTGTTGAAAGGATTTAACAGACGGAAGGGGATGATCGCTAGTCCATTCCGCTCCATCGATTTTTAGTCTAATAAAGCCCATCTGTTCAAGGCGTTGAATGGCTTCATGCACGGTCTCATTTGTCAGTTGGATGGGAGCCAGGATCTGTATTTTTGACTTGACTGAATAATTTTGAAGAATCGCATGGACAATTTCTTCGCGGGTATATCTGATCAGTCTTTTGCCGGTGATGGGGCTATGTTGTTCTCCTATATTTGCATAGAGCAATGCGAGAAAATCATAAATTTCTGTGTAGGTTGCCACATTGCCGAAAGCATAGAGCTGAGCTTTTCCTTGGCCCACTGCCAAAGTTGGGGATAACCCTTCGATCAAATCGACATCGGGTTTTGCGATCTGTTTAATCCATTTTTTTGATTGAGTGGTTAGAAATTCTAGATAACGGCGTTGTCCCTCAGCATAAAGGGTATCGAAAGCCAAAGAGGATTTCCCCGACCCGCTCACCCCCATAATGGCGGTAATGGCGTATTTGGGTATCGCAAGAGTGATATTTTTTAAATTATGTTGCCTACACCCTTTGATATAGATTATAGAATTCATAAAAAGAAGATAAAGATTATTATTGCATTCTCATTGACAACAGCTTAACATAAAATCAAAATTCCACAATAGAAAAGGGCTTTATGGCGAATATAGATGGATTAGTAAGTATCAAAGAAGCTATTAAGGGAGATCTATTAATATTAAGGTTGAGCGGTCGTTTAGATGCTGTCTCTTCGCCATCTGCTGAGCGAGTCATCTTTGACTATATCAATAATGAAAAACATAAAATTATTTTCGATTTTAGTGGGATTGATTATTTAAGTAGCGCAGGGTTACGCATGCTTCTTTGCGTTTCAAAGAAATTAAAATCATTATCTGGAAAATTGGTGATCTTTGGTATTCATCCACATGTGATGGATATTTTAAAGATGTCAGGCTTTGATCATGTGTTGGAAATCGTTTCTACTGAAGAAGATAGTTTACGTAAATTTTAGAATTTGGGAATAATACTATTGTGATTGGCGGCCCCTCTCTTAAAACAGAAGAAGTAAAAAAAATTATTCTTAACTTTGCTTTAGAAGTTCAAAAGCAAATCCCATCAACATTTCAAAAGAAAAAAAAACGAATCATCGTCATTTCTGGTCCAACCTGTTGTGGTAAGAGCAAACTCGCAATGGAGCTTGCTGAAACGATGGATGGAGAAATTATCTCTGCCGATTCGATGCAAGTTTACCGAGGAATGGATATCGGAACAGCCAAGGCTTCCATTGATGAAAGAATTTTGATCCCTCATCATTTATTGGATATTCGAGATATTCACGAAAGCTTTAACGTCGTCGATTTTTATTATGAAGCTCGTAAAACATGCCAACAGATTTTAGATCGTGGAAATATTCCCATAGTCACAGGGGGATCGGGATTTTACCTCCATGCTTTTTTATATGGTCCTCCGGCAGGCCCCCCATCTGTTCCTGAGGTGCGCAAGGCCTTAGAGAAAGAAATTGAAGAAAGGGGAGCGGATATTTTGTATGCACGCTTATTTGAAATGGATCCACAATATGCAAAAAGCATCACTAAAAATGACAAACAAAAAATTGTCCGCGCCCTTGAGATTATGGCTTTAACAAATAAAAAAGTGAGTAAGATGAATTGGAAGGGAAGAAGAAAACCTCAACATTTTGATTTTCGATGTTGGTTTCTACATCGACCCAAAGACAAGCTGTATGAAAGAATTGATCGCCGTTGTGAAAGAATGTTGAAAGAGGGTTTTTTAGAGGAAGTGAAAAAACTCGATGAACAGGGGATCAGACAAAACTCATCGGCCTCACAAGCGATTGGATATCGTCAGGCGCTTGATTTTTTGAAAACACCTCAGAGCGAAAGTGACTACGAGCAATTTGTGAAAACATTTAAACAAGCAACGAGAAATTATGCTAAAAGACAGTTTACCTGGTTTAGAAAAGAACCTCTTTTTAAATGGTTAGATGTCGATCTTCATGACCCTGAGGTGGTCTTTGATATGATTCAAAAAGATTATGAATCGTTGATTTAACCTAGAAACGGCAGTTCAAAATGCTAAAGCGATGCAAGATTTTGATTCAGAATCGCTTTTGATGGGGGCTGAACATTCCCAAAAGGTGAAGGCAGCCCTCATCACAAGCGTTTGTATTGACTTAATACTATGCCTTTTATGATCGCTCAACCGCGGGAGCTTTCGCGCAGCTCAAAAACCAAATTTTGAAGTTGTTTCGGTATAATAATGTTTACATAAATAACTATAATAAATTATCATTTCTCTAAATTATGAACAATAAATCCTTTTGAAACACCCTTAGCTTGATATAAAGAATCTTTGAAAGGGGTCTAATTCCGAAAAAGAAGAAGAAATCAATATTATGATCGCATCCGAAGAAATTAAAGAGAAAATTTTGCAAGAAGAAGAACCTTTGCAACAAGAAAATGAAGGGCCTTCAATGCAAGAAGGCCAGAATCAACAAGATCAACAAGTTAAAGAATTTAGAGAAAGATTTACCCATCAATTCGAGCAATTTAAAAGAAATTTTGATGAACAGGTACATTCTGAAGCTAAATTGCAAGCTGCCGTTGATTTTATGGAGAATTCTCTTTCTCACGGAGGCGGAACGCCGCATTTTCGGAGTTTTTGGGAAGCCAGACGTTTATGTCTTCCCCTTTTTAAAGATAATGAAGTGTCACCCGGACTTCGGGCAGTTCTTTGGTCGAAATATAGTGAACTTTCCAAAGAAGCTAGAAGATTAAAAGAAATTTTAGATGAGCAAAGCGCATTTGCTGTCGAACAAATCGAGCTGGCTATTCAAGCACTCGAACAAGAAATTGCAAATATCGACAAATTGAACGACAAAGATCCTTTTCAGGATATTTCTTCCATCCCCCACTTCATCAAAGATCATTTAAAAAGCTACACTGATTTACAAAAGCAGCTTAACTTATTGAATGCACTCGCTTCCAGAATTAATGGATTGCGAAAAGAATTATTAAAAACCGAAATGAGAGTTAAACATAAAAATAAATTTTTTCAGCAGCTTTCCGTCGCAGGGGATCACGTGTTCCCAAGAAGAAAAGAACTCATTAAACAAATGAGTCAATTATTTTCTGATGACGTCGCCTTTTTTATTAAAAAGTATTTTGAAAGCGAAGATGTCAAAGAGACATTTTATGTTTTACGGGATGAGATCAAAGGTTTTCAAGGATTAGCAAAAGTTCTGACATTAAATACGCAAGCATTTACCCAAACGAGAATGCGTTTAAGCGAATGTTGGGATCGCATCAAAGTGGAAGAAAAAGAGCGAAAAAAAGAACGATTACATCAAAAGCAAACCTTTAAGGAAAATGCAGATGAAATAAAAAAACAAATCGATTCTCTCAAAGAAAGCTTTGAAAAGAATGAGGAAACCCAGTCTGGAACTCAGAAAAAAATTGAAGCAATTGCGTCCCATATGAGAAAGGTAGATTTAGGACGAGACGAAGTTAAAAGCTTAAAAGATGCGTTGTATGATCTGCGTCAACTTATGAATGAAAAAGTAAAAGCGGGCGAAGAAATAAAACTCCAAGAAGAACTTGAACGGAACCGATTAAAGAAGGAAAAATATCATTCTCTCAAAAAAGAAATTGAGACTCTTTTTCAAACCTATGATCAAAAAGATGCTGATCAATTAATTGAAGAAAGAGACCAACTTTTAAATCAAATCAATCTATTGCAAAAAAATGAGAAACAAGAGCTTGAAAGACTTCTTAAACCGTTGAGAGATCTCATTACTGATAAAAAAGAAAGCGCTCTTTTAGCTTTATCTGAAGATGATCGGCAATCTTTGCAGCAAATGAAAACAATCCTCAATCAAAGAAAAGAACGACGGCAAGAAATTAAAAATCAACTTGAAGTCTTACGTAAAGGGGCGGGTTCATCCTCTCTTGATTTTGAAAAAGCCATGTCAGTCAACCAACAAATTAACGAAGAAAAAAACCGTTTAGATAAAGCTAATCAGGCGATCGAGGAAATCGAAAGGCAAATTCGAGCTCTTCAAGCCAAAATTAAAGGCGCATAGCGTAGATTTCATTCCAGAGTGCGTGTTTGACACGCACTCTGGAATGAAATCTAGAGATCTACTTTTATTTTTCTTGCATCACCTGCATTGACCTTAACATCTTGATTCCAAGAGTCTGAGGGCATCTGGAAAATCAAAAATGCTCGCAAATAGCTATTTTTGGCTATTTTCAGAATTATTTGTTTCATCATTAGGCTCATCGCTCAACCCCGGGACTTTGGCGCGCTCAAAAGCAAAATTTTGAAGTTGTTTCGGTATAAATTTTCGTAAAAGGCAAGTTTTTCCCCTGTTTTATCTTATTTTAATGTATTTATTAGTTTTTGATTAATTAATTATTAATTTTTTAAAAAATAGTTGTTTTTTTTGAATATGTGATATAGACTACAACTTCTAACGGAGATAAAAATGAATACTATTAATTTTTTAAAAAATGAAATTTGTGACGATATTCAAGACAGTTGTCATGATTTAGTTAATCTTCCCAAAGAAATTAAGAGACATGGTTTCTCTTATGTTGTTAGGGATTATACTTTAGATATTCCTCAGACTTTAGAAAAAGCCGGCAGCTTGAGTTTAGGGTTTATGGCAAGCCAAGGAAATTTTTCTCATCATCATCCTTGTGCACAATTTGCTTGTGCGGTGATCATCCTAGGTGTCACTTGTGCTATTTTTGAAGAGGGAATGAATCAAGTTGATTTAAAGCAACATACTAAAAGATGCGTTAAATCAATGGCAGTTGGGGCTATCACCGGCGGCGCAGCTCATACTCTGAATAAAGTTTATCAAATCGTATGGTATTTATTATTAGCAGCTAATAGGATGAGTAAAGTCGACAGTTTAAGAAATAACTGGGCGAATAACCAGGCATATGGACATCTCTTAGAAAATCATTTACCCGTTTGCCAAGAGTCAACGTCATGGTGGTCCTACTATCCGAAAAGAACCCCTTGCGCTATCGAATACACATCTTCATCCCATCTACCCAGCCATTGCGGATCATCTCCACAGGCCCCTTACTATACAACAATTAACTATCGCACCGATATTGGCAAACTGGATTTGATCAGTAATAATAAACTTGTTTCCGCAATCGCCGGTGCCGGTGGGTTACAGTCACTTTTTGGTTTGAGCACCAATGCGGCAACATTCTTAAGATTTGAAAACACTTTACAAGAAAAGCCGAAGATTGAAAAAGAACAATGTGAGTGTTTATTTGAAGAAAGCAAGCATATAGGCTATGTCAGCTTGCAAACCGGAACGAGAACTGTGACAAAAACAAGTGGAAAAACGACGAAGACAACTACAGTTCCGGTTTACTCTTCTCATTCGGTATATGCCCCTTTTCTTGTGTGCGCTTTTCCTCTTAAAGAAGGAAAACTTCCAGAAAACATCCCTTTTCCATCATTGACATCACCCGATCTTTCATTCACAATGACACTATTGGCACAATCTGTGATGATCGTGGCATTTGCCCGCTTTAAGGAAGATTAGTACGAAAGGAGCCGTTGGTAGTTGGAATTAAAAAAATTAGTTGTTTTTGATTTAGACCATACACTATTAAAAATAAATTGCAGCTATCATTTTGGCTCTTTCCTTTACTCAAAAAATTTTTTTTCGGTATTGGCATTGTTGAAATGTTTATTCGCCTATTCAAGATATAAATGGTTTAACTTGCCTATTTCCGATTTACATTTGAAAACCTTTGAAACTATTTTTAAAGACAGGCAACAATCAGAAATTGAATCTTATGTAGATATTTTTTTAAAAAAATATTTTGAAAAAATACTCAATCCATTTGTGTTAGAAAAGCTACTAGAAGAACAAAAAAACGGAAGTATTGTCATGATTCTGTCAAGTTCTCCAGATTTTCTTGTAGGTTCTATAGCAAGGCTTTTATCTGTCAATTTTTGGAAAGCGACGACATATCACATAGATTCTAATGGGAAACTGAATTCTATCTCTGAAATCATGGAAGGGGGGAATAAAGCAACCTATTTGAAACAGTTTAAAAAAGAACATGCAACTTCTTCGACCATAGTGTATACAGATAGTATTCACGACCTGCCTTTATTAGAAATTGCTAATGTAAGAATTGCAGTCAACCCCGATTCTCAATTAAAGTCCCTTTGTCATCAAAATGATTGGGAAGTGATGCAAGAGGTCTAATGATCGGAAAAAAAATTGGTCTATTGGGCGGGACATTCGATCCCATTCATTTTGGGCATCTCAACCTGGCCTTTGAGCTGATGGAAAAAAGAGCGCTCGACCAAGTATGGTTTATCCCTGCACAGGTCAATCCCTTCAAAGAAAATGTTCCTCCGAAGGAAATGCACCACCGCTTGGCCATGGTGGCCTTAGCGATTCAAGATATCCCTCAATTTTATTTAAAAGATCTAGAGAAGGAGCGGCCTGCCCCCTCTTATGCAATTGATACTTTAAAAGCGTTTATTGCTGAAGAGGCTTATAGTCCAACTCCCCATCAATTTTTTCTTATTTTAGGAGAAGATGGAATTTCTAATTTTTACGAGTGGCATTTGGCAGAAGAAATTGTCAAATTGGTCCCTCTTCTCATTGGAAGTCGATCGGGCATCCCTCAGCCCTTTTATGAACTTTTTCCCCCATCTATCCAAAAAGCAATTCAAGAGGGGATCACGCACACTCGGTTAATGGACATATCTTCAACAGACATTCGCGCCCGTTTAGCTAAAGGTCTCTATTGCGGTCATTTAGTGCCAGAATTAGTAATGAACTATATTGATAATAAAAAATTGTACAATTAAGTTATTTGACAAAGGATGATGATAATTTATCTCTCTTTTAAATTATGGACTATACTGCTTCCAGTTGAATATTGGAATTTTGGGCTAGCTTGAAAGCTCCCGCGGTTGAGAGATCGCAAGAGGCATAGTATTAAATCAATACAAT
>JANWJE010000120.1 GCA_025451995.1 Parachlamydiaceae bacterium
GAGATAATCGCAAGATTCAATAAAAAACATCAATAGACCTCTTTCGAAATTCGCTTTGCTTGAGAAAAAGAAAGGTTTTTGGATGGATTTATTGCCAAATTTTGAGAGCATATTGAGTTAAATATGGTCGAAAAATTTGGCAATAAAGACGCCAAGACCCTGATTGCTGCCTTAGAAGGGCAGTAGATTCGAGATTATTTTCTCTCTAGGAGCTCGCACAGGCTACCGAAAATAGTTGAGTCATATTAAGCAATATGGCTCAACTATTTTTGCGAGCTCCTAGAGGAAAAGAACTCGAATCTACCCGCTTATAAGGCAGCAATCAGGGTCAAAGATTCTTTTTATCAAGCAAATGGAGTTTCGAAAGAGGTCTAATGATACCTATAACTAAGCCTGATCATTTGAGATGATATCAACATAAGTAAAAGAATAATTCCAAAAGCCGTATTGTAATTTCCACTCATTTGAGTGACCCAACCTGTTACGACTGGAGATACAATACCTGCAATTGCTAAACAACCTGTCATAATGCCTTGGCCAATACCTACATGCGGTTTGATGATTTCAGCATGTAATGCATAAATGGGGGCATTGAGTACAAATGTCAAAGCGAGGCCAATTGATAATAAAAACAAATTAATCTTTAAATCATGAATGAAAATAATAGCTAAAAAAAAGAAGCATGAAACTAACTGTGGAACCCAAATCATGCAAACCCTACTTAAATAAACACTCTTCTTTTTCTTCCAAAGCCAATCTGAAAAAAAACCTCCAAACAAAATCCCAAATATGCTCAGCAACCAAGGAAGCATAACGATTTGTCCAAGTTCTTTCAAATTAATTTGATATGTTTCTTGCAAATAACCTGGCATCCAAATAAGAGCAAAAAATAACGTATAACCAAATGAAAACATGGCAAAATAATTTGCTAGAAGAGGCGGATGACTTAAAATATACCTCCAGGAAATCGAATCTTTGGTTAATTCATTCCCTTTTTCAACACTACCCTCGCCGCGATGCAAAAATTTAAAGTAACAAATAAAAAGCAACAACCAAACCAATCCCAATGCCCCTAAAAAGATAAATACAATACGCCAATTAAAGAAGAATATAAAATAGGTGATTAATGGAGAAGAGATGAGTGTCGCAAGGGGGACAGAAATTAATGCAAAAGAAAGTGCTTTTCCTCTTACCTCTTTTGTTGATCCATCATGTACAAATTTTGAAAGTGCAGGAAAAACAGGCCCTTCGCCTAAACCTAAAAGGACTCGACTGAGAAATAGCATCCAAAAACCATTTGAGAAGCCCATCAATACCATAGCCAAAGACCAGATAATGACAGCAACTGCAAGGTTTTTTTTTGCTCCATAAAGATCGACCAACCAACCCGATACTAACGCCGTAATAAGATACCCAATCCCAAAAGCAGAAGCGATAAACCCAAATTCGGTATTATTGAGAAGAAATTCATCTTTGATAGGTTCAATCGCAAAAGCAATGGCACCCCTATCAATATAATTGATAAGGATAACAAGTGCGAGTAACCCGATAAGGTAATATGATTTCACATTATTGATATACAGAAAATTAAGATTATGTTAAGCTTTTTTAAAGTTTTTATCAAATAAATTCGAGGAAATATTTTGCTATGACCTTTCCACTCACAATGATTCAATTTATCTTTATTGTCATTTGCCTTCTTTTTTCTGTTAATTTAAGCACTCACTATTTTGAAGGGGGTGCGAATTGGATTAACATTACTATCGGAATTTTGGGTGGAGGTGGTCTTTCCGGAATGTTGCTGGGCATTGACTCCATTTTCAGTCGATATAATTTGCGGACTTTCAATACCATTATTTTGGGTTTGTTTTTAGGATATTTAATGGCAGAAGGATTGTTGCTGAGCGTAGACGCAATGATAGACATTCATTCCCATAGCGAAAACCTCATCATTTTTAGGTTTTTTACTTTTTTAAGCTGTATTTATTTAGGTCTAACAATGACGCTTCGCTCATCGGAAGAAATACGCGTATGTATTCCTTTTGTTGAGTTCAAACAAATGAGCCACAAAAAAAAAGATATCCTTGTCGACCTTTCAATCCTAAATGATCCTCGCTTAATAGACCTTGCATCCACAGGTTTACTCGACCATCATTTGATTATTCCCCGATTTGCAGTAAGAGAGCTTTATGCTCAGGCGGAAAATGGCGATGAATCAGCAAAAACTAAGTCCAAACGCAGTTTAGAAATGATCAAAAAATTAGAATGTCTCCCCTCGCTTGAGATGCGTTATGTCGATACAGATTTTCCAGAAATTAAAGAGCCCATGTCAAAACTGATTCGACTGGCTCGTTATATGGATACACATATCATCACTTCAGATATGAATCGGATTCAACAATCCTCTATTGAGGGAGTTAGAATCATCAATATCCATATGCTATCTAACGCCTTAAAACCAATCACTCAATCTGGGGAAGCGATCAACATTAAAATTCAGCGTTATGGCAAAGAACCGCGTCAAGGTGTGGGATATCTAGAAGATGGAACAATGGTTGTGGTCAATGGAGGTGCAGAATTTATTGGCGAAACAATACGAGCCTATGTCTTATCTGTTAAACACACATCATCGGGCCGCATGGTATTTTGTAATGCAGCAGATGAGGAATCCAATGGATTTGCAGAAGAAACTTTTCAAAGTCAAGATGAACTTGAGGAAACAAAAAATTATCTCAATATATGATTCTTGGTTTAGGAAATGATATTATAGAGATTGCTCGGATCCAAAAGGTTTTAAGCCGCTATCCCGAGCGTTTTCTTAAAAGGGTATTTACAACAAACGAAACGAAATATTGCCTAATGAAAAAAGAACCGGCGCTTCATTTGGCAGGGAGGTTTGCAGCCAAAGAAGCCATCGTTAAAGCATTAGGGACTGGTTTTTCAGGTGGAATGAACTGGACAGACATTGAAATAGATAATGACCCTAAAGGAAAACCTTTTGTTATTTTCTCTCCTTTTGTGCATGAACTTTTCGGAACTATTAATATGGAATTATCTATCAGCCATTGTCATAAATATGCAATTGCTGTCGCCATTTGGTATAGATTATGAAAGAATAACCCCCAGCAACATCTATAAACCAAAGGTGGATTTGATTTCTGCTAAAAATTGATGAGAATATGCCGGAAAATTCTGTGCATACACGCGAAAGCCATATTTGAATGAAGCTGACCCAAAAAATTCGATGAGATAGGTGTAATTTACTCCTATATCGATCGATTGATGGGCAATGGGACCATATCCTGAAAAGTAATCAACCTTCAATTTTTTTGTTCCAAGACCCCATAGCGTTTCGATAAAAATTTTTCCTTCATGCCGTTCGGCTAACCTTTTATCAAAATACATATTGAAACGAATCCAAGGAGATCCTTGCTCGGCTACACCCAAGGCGAACATTCCCCACCAACGCTGAGCCCAAAAGGAATCATATGGGGTTTCCTTGCCGACTGTTATGAAAAATTCTCCATTATAAAGACCATGATGAAAAGAACTAATATCTTTCAAACTACTTGTAAATGCCTGAGCATAATTGACACCTGTGACCATGCTGACGGCATCGCCCGCAATATCATCCAACCACAAGAGACGCCCTGCAAGTTTGATTTGATCGATTTCCCCCGGCTGTTTCCGCGTACATGCTTCAGTGATTTCAAGTTCTACCCCATAATCGGGATCAGGAAGTGAGTTTGATAGGCTTAAATTTAAAAAAACTGAATCGCCATGTAACTTTCTTAGATGGGAGCCGGCTGAAACATGATTATAATGTTGATAGCGACAATCTGAGCGAAGCTCAAATTCATAAAAATTTCCCAACCAGGGTTGGTATTCTGTAGCATGACCAATCATTGAAAAAAATAGGAGGAAAAGTAAAACCATCATTGATGAAACTTTTCCGACAGCCAACGTTCAGCATCTAATGCCGCCATGCAACCAGAACCCGCAGCAGTGACTGCCTGACGATAGATATGGTCTTGCACATCACCAGCAGCAAAGACACCTTCGATGTTTGTATGAGACCCGTTAAAGACCTTAATATATCCATTTGGATAAAGTTCAATCTGCCCTTTGAGAAAGGATGTATTTGGAGTGTGTCCAATTGCAAAAAAGAGACCACCGGCTTCACGAATTTCTTGTTTTTTTGTGT
The DNA here is from genome assembly GCA_025451995.1 of Parachlamydiaceae bacterium. Classification (GTDB taxonomy): domain Bacteria; phylum Chlamydiota; class Chlamydiia; order Chlamydiales; family Parachlamydiaceae; genus JANWJE01. The sequence continues at coordinate 4,205 of JANWJE010000120.1, forward strand.
GTACATTTTCAATAGTGACAGTTTTGACGATATTTTCACCATTAACAGAAACGACAACAGAATCCCATAAAATTTCAATTTTAGGATGTTTTAAGGCGCGCTCTTGCATAATTTTAGACGCTCTTAATTCATTGCGTCTATGGACGATATAAACTTTGCTTCCAAATTTTGTTAAGAATATTGCCTCTTCGATTGCTGTGTCCCCTCCGCCAACGACATAAAGGGGTTTATTGCGAAAAATAGGAGCTGCCCCATCGCAAACTGCGCAAGCCGTCACACCTTTTTGCCAAAATTCTCCATCCCCAGCTCCCGGTATCTCTAAGCGGTTAGCGGTAGCTCCGGTAGATATGATGATTGCATCGGCAAATAATTCTGTTTTAGCCCCCTTAACTTTAAATGGCGCACTGCTTAAATCAACTGACTCAATATCTTCTCCAAGGATTTCTGTTCCAAAACGGATGGCTTGAGCTCTAAATCTCTCGATGAGTTCGGGTCCTGTTACCCCTTCTGGAAATCCCGGATAGTTCTCTACTTCAGTGGTTGTCATCAATTGACCACCTGCCGGCCCCGTATAAAATCCTTCGAAAAGGACTGGGAATAAATTTGCCCTCGCTGCATAAATTGCTGCAGTATAGCCGGCTGGACCTGATCCAATAATTAATAACTTGACCCTTTTCATTTAACTTCCTCGAGATGATTAAGCAGTTGACTCGACTTTATACAATTTTTGAACTCATCTTCGAAGAGAAGCTTTTTACAGCTAAATAAATTTCTCGGAAGGGGGAAAACACCCCCTTCCTGCGAAATTTATTACGCTGTAGTTTGCTTCTCTCTCGAATATTCGTCCAAAAATTGTACAAAGTCGAGGTTAAGTCTAATATTGCAAAAACTTTTTTGCAAGCTTATAAGATATACTCCTTCCAGCTGAATATTGGAATTTTGCGGCGTCGGTTTTGACAAATTTTGATCTTAATCTCGATCTTGATCTTAATCTTAATCTTGCCTTTCTTCAAATCCACAGTATTCGAGACTCTTGTTAGAGGTTAAGTGTTTTCGTGATTGAAATGGAACATAAATGTTTGAGGGAGAAAGATCAAGATTAAGATTAAGAAGATCTGCTTCGCCCAAATTCAGGGCTCTTCCCTGTCAAAATTTCCAGGTTTCAACTGGAAGCAATTATATATTATTTTTAACAATAAATTAATTACAATCTTATTTATTATTAATAAATCAAAATTAATATTTACTATAAATAAATTAAAAATAGGTTTGAATCATGATGAACAGCATTAAAACAACAACTTCACAGCAAGAAATGATCCCCTCAGCAACAATGACACCATCGTCAACAATGATTTATCCATCTGAACTGGTTAAAACTAAATTCGATATTAAAACAATATGTCTTCAAACTACAAATCGAGTTTCAGAGTGTTGCATTAACACTGTAAATAAGATTATAAATTTTCTTTATGGAAATAGAGACCTTATTTTTTTTACAGGTTGCACTCTCCCTCTTGCCTATTTTCAGCCTAGAATTTTTTTTCCAACCGCTATCGGTGCTTTCTTATTTAGAATAGAAATCACACGAATTTTACGTAATTTAGCAAATGAATATATGAAAGATGAAAAAAACCCTTACAAGCTACAACCTCACTTTCGTTCTCCTATCACCAAATTAGATGTCCTATTTACAGTAATTGCCTCTGCAAATGCCATCGCTTTAAGCAAAATGTTAATCCCTTCTAATGAATACACAACTTACTTGATTCCAGGTTTTGCGGGTCTTATCGCAGCTAATGTATCGGCAAAGTTAGCAATGAATTGGAGCGAATTTTTAGGAAAAAGACCTGATTTTGCAATAAAAAAAATAACTAATTCAGAAATTGATGATGAGTTGTCAAGTATTGATGATGATGAAATCGACACGGACTCATCGAGAGAAAGGCTTAGCCCAGACTCTGATGATTTTAATGAGGAAGCGTATTTATCGATCTATATGCATTTAACCTAGAAACGGCAGTTCAAGGAAACGGCAGTTCAAGACAATAGACTTCTTTCGAAGCTAAAATCCTGTGCCCGGCAGAGTCACAGACACAGGATTTTAGTTTCGAAAGAAGTCTATTGTAGATTCATGATCTTCAATCCCAGAAAAAGCTTCAAAATTTATTTTACTTGAAGTTGCTCACATTATCCAAATTTCATTGCTTATAAATTATAAATTAAGTTATAATCTATTTTTTAATTAATCAATTAATTTAATTAATGAATTCTATTCATCCTGTTTTTACTAATTCTGATATAAATGTTAATATTCTAGAACATCTAACTTTTGATGATCGAGAGCTGTTTGCTTTAGCAAATAAAGAGATGCAAGTTTCAGTGACTCACTCCGCAACAAAAGAACTTGATCTCTTCTTAAAAAAAATAACAAAAAAAGCGAACACCTTTTTAATTCAAGACAATAAAGAGGAAGTGGGAGAGCATTTAAAGCAAATGATTAAAATAACTTTAGATTCCTCGAAAAAAGTGACTTCCATCCCCAAGCTATCGAATTATATTATAAGCATCCAAACAATCTTACATGATCATTTTAATGACTATCAATTTTTCAATCAAAAAGTTGTATTTGAATGGATGTTTCTAAGAGAACAATCGCACCTCTTTAAAAAATTATTTTCCGAAATTTCAGATCCTTTTTACTCTTTTTCTAAAACCAATAAATTCTATATGAATGATACACATCATAGGGATATTTTGATAGATGAACAATTAGGTACTTTCAAAATTTTATTAATGAAAGGGATGTTAGAAAAAGCTGCGTTTTTTGCAAAACGGACATCTCATTTATTAAATAACATTTTTCCCTATGAGGAGATGATTAACATTGTCAGATCACATAGAGAGATCTCCACGGTTTCCAAAGATTTGATAGTTTCCTGTCGCAATCTTGATCTTGATAATGATTCTAAGAAAACTATAAGTTTTTCAGGAATGACTCTACAAATTATTTTATATCATCAGGCTCAAAAACAAAATTATAAGGTCGTACAAGAATTATCTAAACATCTCAAAGAGAACAGTTTACTTTATTGTTACAGCGAACAATTTGTACTAGAAGCAGCTGGGCTGTTGAATGATGAAAATGAGCAAGAAAAATTCATAGATTCATTACCCAACGCTTTTTTTTCAACAATAAATTACTCTAAATTAATTGAAGAGAATCCTGAATTTGCCTATACCGTTCTTAAAAAAGTCAGAAAGTTTAAGTTATCACTTATACCCTGTTATGATTGTTTGGGACAACCGGTTGACTGGAATCAAAGATTTTCTAAAAATGCGATTGAACAGTTCGATATAAAAAGTCTGCTTAAGGAAATTTCTCGTCCACAAGAAGTAGCGAATTCCGAAGCAGATAAAGATTTGATTAATTCAGCATTATCTATTGCATATGCAAAAAAATTAAAATCAGAACAAGCCATACTTTATTCAAATATTGTCAAGGACAATATGAATAAATTAAAGGCATTCAGCGCCCTTGCTATAATGTTCGGGCGATTAAATAATAAACTGCAAAGCGAAGAATACAAGAAAAAAATCGAAACATTAAATCTTGGTGAAAAAGAAAAATGCAAAGTTTATTTTCAAAATTTAATTAACAAATTTCTGCCATTAATTGAAAAAGAAAACGCTATGAGCTCTATTTCAACTTAAGAATTTTTTGTGCATGTTCACGTGAACATGCCCAATTTTTTAACCTACATAAAATTACTTTTAGTATTTAATTATTACCGGTTCTAGAATATAATCCCGTCATGGCAAAGGTGAAAAAAGGTTATTTACAGCGAATTTTTAGTATTTATCCCGGAGAGGAAAGGCAAGCGATTTTATTTGCTTTTTTGGGTTTTATTTGGGCATTTGGAGCCACTTGCGGTTTAAAATTTGCCGATGCCCTATTTCTTTTGCACGTGGGAGCTGAATCTCTTCCGGAAGCCTATACTTACATCGCATGCGGAATGTTTTGTATTTCTTTTATTCTCCTTTACTCTTTTCATAAATTTTCCTCTTATCAAATTTATTTAAATACACTCCGCTTGGGCCTCCTTTTTTATTTATTTGCTATCGTTTGCATCTTTTTAAAAATTGGTTCTCAATCGTTATGGTTTTGGTATGCCTTAAAATTAGCCGGCTTTTATCTTTTTGCAGTTTTAATGACTTGCTATTGGACATTTATCGATCAATATCATCATTTGCAGGACGCAAAGAGATTATATAGTCTTTTTAGCGCCTCCATTTTTACTGGAGTTGCAAGCACAGGGATATTGATGAATTCCGGCTTGCTCGATTTAGAACATCTCCTATTTTTAATCATTTGCCTATTAGGTTTTACTTATTTTTGGGTAAAAAAGATTAACCGCGGTATTTCTTTAGTGGCCCATGAGGATTCTGAACAAGAAGGGTTAATTTTCGAAACAACCAATTACTTCAAATTTTTCTTCAAATCGATCGTCTCATCCCGTTTTACCCTTCTGCTTATGACAAGTAATTTTCTTATTTATTTACTCCTGGTCATTACTGAATATAACTATATGGTGACCTTCGAAGATTACTTTGCTCATCAACCAGATAGCAATCTCGGCGGCGGAACAGAAGCCAGCCTGACGAAATTTCTTGGACAAAATTTAGCTATAGTCAGCGTGGGCAATCTTTTTTTTGGATTGTTTATTTATAGCCGCTTGATTAGAAGCTTTGGAATTGGTGCTTTGTTGTTTATCACTCCGATCCTACTCATCATCGCTTTTACAGGGTGGTCTATAAGTACCAGCTTGTTATTTCCCCTGATTGGGTATTTTGTCGTTGAGGGAACCCTCTATGTCATCGATGACAGCAATTTTAATTTATTGCTAAATGCTGTGCCTTCTAAATTAAAATATAAAATTCGCGTGATCATTGAATCATTCTTTGAGCCCGTTGGCGTTTTAACGAGCGCCATTTTGTTATCTTTTTTTCAAAATCATAGCAAATTATTAGGTCTTATTTTATCGATATGTGCTTTTTGCATCGCTTTGGCTCTTTCTGGAACTTATTTAAAGGCATTATTTTATAATCTTTCTTCCAATGCTATACGCTTCCAAAAAACAGTGACAGATTGGATCGCAAAATTAAGTGTAAAGCAACAAAAAATCGCAGAAAATAGATTATTAGCGATTTTCAAATTAGGAGATGAGCAAGCTCAATTATTTGCCTGTGAGGGACTTTTAGCATTTGAAACCCCCTCTATTTTAAAAAGACTCTTGCACCATTCATCCCACATGAAGGCAAGTACAAAAATTAAATTGTTAACCCTTTTCGAGCGAAGTTTGTTTTCAAAAAATGAATACGTTTTAGACGCTCTTCAGGATTGGCTGCAAAAAGATCTCGACCAACAACTCGAAAGTTATGTTTATTTTTATTTAGCAAAACAAGGGATGTTGCACCCTGAAAAGATTGTAGGGGAATTGAATGAGTCAAATATTCTTTTGCAAGGTGCTGCGATCATCGCTTTAAAAAAATCGCTTGCATACCTTCCGCCGGCGACAGCTTCACACAATCGCTCTTTAGCAGCGCATCATTTAAAATTATTATTGCTCTCAAATAAAGAGGAAGAGCTCTGCATGGGTTTGCAAATTCTAGGGATTGAAGGCGATTCCAATGATATTGATCTTCTCATTTCCTATCTCACCCATCCATCACTTGATGTATCCAGAGCTGCAGCAAAATCCATTGCAGAAGCAAAAAATATCGACACGATAAGACAAGCACCGCGGATTATTGAGCAATTGACTCAAATTAGCGATAGCGAAGTAAGGTTGGATTGTTTAACAGCATTAGAAGAAGTGAATGATTCTAGCTTAGTTGATGATATTATTTATGCCGGTTTACATTTTAGGCCCAATGAAAGACGTAAAATCGAGGAAGTGATTTACAAAATGGGCTTGAGGACAGTGCCCTCACTTTTATCAATCATTAGAGACATTCATACAGCTGATAGATCCCGGCTTTTGGCCGGAAGGATCTTAGGGCGTTTAGCACTCCCACAATTGCGAGCCAATCTCTTAGAGATTATTCGGCAAGAGATCGAACGCGCTTATTTTTATTTTTACTATTCGTATACAATCGTCGATCGGTATCCAGAACTTGATTTGACTGTTTTAAGAGACGTTTTAATCACAGGGTATCATTCAGTCCTTGATTTTATCATTCAAATATTAGGGGTTGCCGGCGAGGTAGAAGATGAAGAGTTGCTTTCAAGATCCCATCGCAGTCCAAATCCCAAGGTGAGAAGCCAGGTTGTGGAAACTCTTGAAAAATCATGCGACCCCCCTATTTTTCGACTGATTCAACCTTTAGTGGATGACACGCCTTATGAAGAAAAAATTCGGTTTTACGAAAAGAAAATTTTTGAACCATTAACTTTAAATGATTTATTAGATAAAATGGGAGAATCCTCAGCTCAAATTGATCAAATTATAGTTGCAGCCATGAGATACCATTTGAATTTACCTAATTGGAGAGAGTCTCTGAGGCAACAAATGTCAAGACAAGACGAAATTTTTCACCATTTTGCATATGAGTTATTAGATTCATGAAACAACTCACCTTAATCGATAAAGCATTCCTATTAAAAAGAACTGCTCCTTTTAGTGCACTTGACTTCGATCTTTTATTAACTATTTCAGATAAATTAGGGCTTGTTGTTTTTAATCAAGGTGAATTTATTTTTGAAATCAATGAAGAAGCCAATAGAATGTATTTTATTGTTAAAGGTGAAGTCCAAATACAATTGAGTCAAAAAATTTTACACACCTTAACAAATAATGATTTTTTTGGCGAGGAAGCGTTATTTAACAATAAAGTCCGCAGCTACTCGGCTTATAGTTCATTGGAAACCTACATCCTCACCCTTTCGCGATCCAATTTATACGCGATTATCTCCGAATGTCCAACCGTCGCCATCGGTTTCTTGCAAGTTTATACATCCTTATTCCCAATAAGAGGTATAAATGACAATTAGAAAACGCCTTCTTCTTCTTCTTCTCCCTCCCCTGACTGCTTTTCTTATTTTTGATGCTCTTTTTTTCTATTTTCATTGGTCAAGGGAAATTTTATTGTTCGGTTCCAGCATCTTATTATTTCTGGTTATAGGAATCGTCTTTTTAATTACGGATCGAATCAGCAAACCTGTAAGAAAGCTTAACCAAGCGGCATTAGAAATTGCTGCAGGAGATTATGAAGCGCATATCCAAGTGGACGGCCCAAAAGAAATTAAAGAATTGGCTCAAACTTTAAATACAATGAACCAGTGTTTAGTTGAACACATGAGCCGCTTAAAAGAAAGCTCTCTTATCAGAGAAAGAATGTATGGAGAATATGAATGTTCTTTACTTCTACAATACTACATGTTGGATAAGGTGATTGAGGATTTTCAAGATCCTGCCATAAAATTAAAGTTAATTTCTATCCCGCAATCGCGATTAGAAAACGGGTTATTTTTTAATATCGAACCGGACAATGACAGCATTTTTTTCCACTTATTTGAAGCAAATGAAGAGGGATTTGAATCCCTTTTCAAACTCAATCGGGAAGAACATCCAACAAAAAACATTCATTGTTCTCTTTCCAGACAAAAAAAACTTTTAGAATATCGGACAGAAAACCTCTTTTCACCCCTGGTCTGGTCGGTAAAACAGCAGTTCTTTAAAAGGTCTCAACAGCAACGTTTTCTTTTAGACAATTTGGATTTGGTCTTTTTATATAACAGCAGTGTAATCGAACATTTTATTAAGGAAGAAAATGTTGAGGAATGGCTTTCAAAAGTGCTTCGCCATTTCTCTGAAGATGGACTAGAGGCCATTTCTTTAATGTTGACAAATGAGCTAAAATTTATAGCCAAAAAGCAACATGTCAAACATGATTTCAAAATTATTTGCATGCAATTATAAATCCTTCCAGCTGAAAGCTGGAAAAAAGGAGCAAGATCGGGACGAGCTGATTACGCACGGTTTGCCAACTCAAAAAATTCCAACTTTTCACAAACAACATGAAAAAATTGATTAAAAATGAAGTTTTGTGTAATATAAGGTGTATCACTATGTGTAAAATAAGGTTAAACCATGAGAAGTAATTTGGATTTCGATCAAAAATTGCTAGCTGAGGCTCAAAAAATTGGTGGCTTCAAATATAAAAAAGACACCATCAATGCTGCCTTGGCAGAATATGTTAATAGACATAAACAGCTAAAGATCATCGATCTATTTGGGAAAATAGATTATGACGAAGAATATGATTATAAAAAGGAACGAAAGAAACGATGAAAGTTCTCATTGACACCTCCGTTTGGTCAACCTTTCTTCGAAGAATCAATCATGAAAATTTAACAGTTAAAACCAGATTGATAGAATTGATAGAAGAGTCGAGAGCAAAATTAATTGGTCCGATACGCCAGGAGTTATTGTCTGGAATAGCCTCAGAAACTAGTTATAACCAATTGAAGAATCATTTAAGGGCTTTTGAGGACCTACCAATTCAATTATCAGATTATGAAAGGGCTGCCGAAATGTTTAACCTGTGCAGAAAAAAAGGAATACAAGGAAGTCAAGTGGATTTTCTCATTTGTTCTGTTGCTGAAAGAGATCATTTATCAATTTATACACTCGATAATGACTTTAAACTATATGCTAAAATCATTCCAATAATGTTATTTTAGCATTAGACATCTTGGATCATTGCATCTCATTTTACCAAACAAAGCGAATGATGCAAGATGTCTATTGAACATTAATAAGACATCCAGCATACTCTTAGTTTTTACCGGGGACCTCTTGGAATAAAACAGTCCGAACCAGGTCAGGACAGGAATGTAGCAGCCTTAAGGATGGCGTTTATGCCTAGAGACAATCTCCGGTTCTTTTTGAGATGTTTATTTGTAGAGATTCAGCAAAATCATTATTTTTTCTTCGACTTCTTGCATTGCAGCTTCATCCAGATCCCAACATTTTCCCTTCAATCTTTTTTTATCAAAGCAGCGCAGTTGGTCCAACATGACTTTGCCGGACTTATCCTTAACTTGAACAAAGACTTCAAAAGGAAAAATAGTTTTAACTTGACTAGTGATAGGGGCTGCAATCACTCTCGGCATCTTTTTATTGTGGATATTATTTGAAAGGATAAGACAGGGCCTTTTTTTTTGAGTTTCTGTGCCGATCGTTGGGTCTAAATCGATCCAATAAATCTCGCCTCTCCTGGGATAATCATCCCTCATCATCCCACTCCCATCCCTCTATCTCTTGATTGTCAAGATTCATCCATTCAGTGGCATTTAATTCGCGGGTTTTGTCCTGACTTGCTGCTTCATACGCTGCTTCTAAGGCTTTTTCGCTCTCTTTTTCTAACTCATCTAAAGCTTTGGTGACAGCCTCCATTGTAAATTTGCTCATTCGCCCTTTATGGACAAACTTATGCATCCTAGCAATCACATGTTTAGGAAATGAAAGAGTGATGTTAGTCGTCTGCTTCATAAAACACCTCTCTCTTAATTATTACATAACATGTGAGTAATAGTCAATGGATACGTAATTTCAGATTTTGCATGAAATAAAAACAAATTCAGTTTAATATTTTATTTCCAGCCCTTTCGTTACCCTAATTATTTAAAGATAGATATGCTAGCAGTAGTCGGTTCTCTTCAAGATCAAATCAATGAAAAAACGATTGTCCTAGGCCTTTCTTTCATTTTATCCCTTTTTACGTTATCGGTTGCCTGGTGGAATGGCTTTTTTAAATCTTTTGAATTTACCAGGCAGCCCCAACAGTTTCAGATAAATGGAAGGAATGTCCTTTTTGGTTTTGCCATTTTTTTATTTTCTGAGATCGCCTTTGTCCCCTCTTTAATCGGTATTTTCTTTTATTTCCTAAACATCGATTATTCAAATGAAATTTACCATTATCCTCAAATACAAGGTTGGATAAATTTATTAATTATCTTAGGTGGTTTTCTTGGCATAGTGATTGCCTATTTACAACTAACCCCTTTACAAAAAGAACAGCTTTGGCATCAAAAGAACCAATATTGGCTCTCTAATATAGGGATCGGAATCACCGCATGGTTCATTAGCTATCCTATTGTATTGGCATTTGGACAAGCATTGTCGTTGATTCTTTGGCAATTGTTTCGTCAACCCTTTATTGAACAAATTGCAGTTCAAAATATCAGGGAAATGATCTCCAATCCCCTTTTATTTGGTTTCACTGCAATCAGCGTCATTACCATTGTCCCTTTAACGGAAGAATTCTTATTTCGTGGATTATTGCAGTCCTGGTTAAAATCAGTCCTTCATCACAGGACCCTTGCGATTATCATTTCTTCGATCATTTTTGCCTTTTTTCATTTTTCAAAAATGCATGGTTTTTCAAACATTGAATTGCTGTCTTCGTTATTTTTATTATCATGCATGTTAGGTTATCTTTTTGAAAGGCAGGGGTCACTATGGGCATCCATTGGCTTACATGGATTTTTTAATTTGATGAGTTTAATTATGATTAGTCTAACGTAAGTTTATTTCGCGAAACGAAAATTTTGGCTCATCGCGCGAGTACCTAGCTTTAATAGACTTATTTTTTACTATTTTATACCGAAACAATTTCAAAATTTGGTTTTTGAGCTGCGCGAAAGCTCCCGCGATTGGGCGATCGTAAAAGGCATAGTATTAAGCAATACAAAGCCTTTTACGATCGCTCAACCCCGGGACTTTGGCGCGCTCAAAAGCCAAATTAGGTACTCGTTTGTGCGATGAGCCAAAATTTTTCCTTTATAGAAATTTTAGTTGAATTTTATTTCAAAAAAAAATGATCATTTCCAAAAAAACTTTAAAATTTGAATTATAACTTTTTTCCGCATAACTCGTTAGGACTTTAATATGAAAAAAATCCTTGTTTTTTTATTTGTTGGATTTCTATTTTCAATCCAAGCCACAAATTATAAAATTCAAATTCTTCTTACAAATCCTCGTTCTGTCAGCACTGCTTTCGATCGATCAATGCGAGAGCGTGGCGATCACAAAATATATTATGAACCTTGGAGTGCAGAAATTTGTAATCATTCGTTTGAAGAACTTTCAAAACTTACGGCTGAAGAAGTTAGTAAAATTAGAAATTATGAAAAAATTAAAAATTTAATTTTTCAAGACGCAAAAAAAAAACCTATTTTTATAAAAGAGCAAATTGGGGCAATAAAAAAAGAAATTTTAGAAGACAACCTTTTGCTTTCTAATCCAAATGTTATTTTTACAATTCTAATTAGAGATCCAGCTCGTTCGATAGAATCTGGATTTTTAATGATGGCAGACCAAGTTGCTCCAGAAATGGCAATATTTTTTACTGAAAAAATGTATTGTTATGATGCTCTTGTCTCATTTTCCGAAAAACATTTTAATGTGCGGGGAAAATGGCCTCTTATTATAGAAGCTGAAGAACTTTGTAGTAAAAGTGCAATCATTTTACAACAATTTTGTGAGCATGCGGGAATTAATTATATGGAAGAAGCTCTTCATTGGAAACCGATAGCCATACCCATTGATTCTTGGAAAAATACTAAGATTCATGATCAAGTCATGAAAAGTACCGGATTTTTTATTCATGAAGAAAAAGGAAATTCTCGTTTTCATAAAGTTGAAAAAAAATATATCCCTGCACTTGAAAATATTTATCAGACACAAATAAAATTTTATGAAAAATTAAAAATTTTAAAAGAAAAAAACTATACTCGTTCTACTTCAAACGTAGAAATTTTTACAAGGAGGCGGCCTGATTTTGCATCAAGCGTAGCTGGTGCCGAAGCAGCACAACTTGGAATTTGTTGTGCGATGCAGGCAGATGCAAAAGAAGAGCCAAGCCGACGTAGTAAAATTTCTACGTTTGAAGTTGTTTCGGTATAAAGTTTCGATAAGCTTCTCGTTCTTGGTTAGATTCGAGGAATTAATTGAAGGAAAACATCCTCTTTTGTTTTAAGTGAAGTAAAAGCCACCTGTTCTATACTATCTTTAGGCATAGATTCAAAGCGATATTTTTCTACTAATGCTGCTACAAGTAAGCTAATCTCATCTTTTGCAAGCCATTGACCAGGGCAAAGATGCTTTCCTTCGCCAAAAGGAAGCCAGGAAAGTCCTTGTGAATTATCATGAAATCGATGTGGGTTGAATGTTTCCGGATTTTCATATTGAGAAGGATTTAAAGCTGCAAACATTGGTGATAGATAAAGTGTCTGATCTTTAAAGATTGTATCTGTACATAGGATCTCCCCTTTATTATTTTTCACTGTATAAGTGAGATCGGTAACAGGTTTTCGGCTAATCATATAGACAGGTGGTAGAAGTCGAAGTGATTCTTTGAAAAGAGCGTCAATTTTTTGGGAATGAGTGGCTTTTTCATAAAGGGAACCTTCTATTTTTGTTATCTCTTGATAAATTTCTTCTTGATAATTTGGATGTTTACCTAATTGCCAAAGAAGGTAATTTAACGCAGAACTTGGTGTCTCTGCACCACCAAAAAAAACAAAAAACAGAGTTGTCTTAATTTGCAATTCGGTAAGCTTTTCCTTTCTTAGAATATCAACTAAAGACCCAAAGGGAGCATTAATAGTTAAAGCATAGTTTATGGCTATCCGCATAATTTGAATGCTTTTTTGATATTTTTCTGCTTCGTTTTTCGGCATTTTTTTCTTCCAAACTTTTTGAACAGAGTATTTTAAAAGTTGGTTTACAGCTAAACCAATTTCTTGATAAACTTCAATAGGACCTGGATGTCCAAGCAGCAATTGACAACTCACAGTTGTCACGTAAAGCATTGAGAGATTTGTAACATTTATTTTTTTTTCTCGAGTTTTTTCTTCCCAAAAAGAAATTGTTTCTTCAACAATTTTTTCTAGTTCAAGTTTGTGGCGTTTGATATTTTGAGGACTTAAATATTGCAAAAGTGGAAGGCGATACTTATTTGCCATTTTTTTGCTACATGTTGCCATTAAATCTTCATGGGTAATCACTTCTGAAGGAAATAAATCTTTTATTATTGGAAATAAAACCTTGGAATTATCTTCGTCATTAAAAAAACCTTCATCAGGATCCTTTCTAAAATGCTTGAGAACCGATTTCATAAAATTTGGATGTGAAACGATTTTTGCATCAAAAAGTAATGTGTTGAATGGATTCATTAATCGAAAAGGACAATAATTTTTAAATAGAGTTTTTCGCATTCCATAACGCATTAACAAATAAGTATTATAAATTTTGACCATTGTTTCTTTAGTCAAAAATAAAACATTTTTTATTCTTTTCCATGGGGTTTTTATCACTAATTTTTTAGATGAATGGCGGTGGATTTCAAAATTGGAATCTAGTGGAATGCTTACATACATTTTTTTTTTCATAGAAAAATATAAACCTCAAAATAAATAGGAGTGATTTTATTTTTGTGTAATCATATAGTAACAAGATGTGACAAGCCTTTTTCTATCGGCATTTACAAAAGCTTGTCCATCTTGTATAAAACGATCAAATAAAAATTGAAAATATTTTGGCAATATCTTACATGTAACTAATATTCGAATAAATCTAGTTAGATGATTAAAATTTCGATCTACATTTTCAATAAGAGGGGCTTGAAGGCCATCAATGCTTGGGTTTTCACTTTTTAAGATCTTAAAACCTGCTTCTTGAAACGAAGTTTCGTAATCCTTAATTGAAGGATTTCCTATAGCTCCAATAAGAGGTTTTACCTGTTTCATGAGCTGCCTATGTTCCGGATTATCTGAAGAGTAGTTAAGAACTGCCCAATCTAAAAGAGCAAATTTTCCTCCAGGTTTTAGTATTCTATAAATGTCATGAGCAAGAGCAGTCAAATTTTTTGCATATGATAGCGCACCAAATTCATAAACTGCATCGAATGCATTGCTTACAAAGGGAAGAGGTAAATCATTCATATCCGCTAATTTGAAGGTTAAGCGTTGCGACAAATTCTTTGTTTCTTGAGCAAATTGTTTCGCTGATTTTAGCTGATTTTGATCAATGTTTATCCCAGTTACATGTGCGCCGGTTAAAGAGGCAATATGAGCTGCAATTCTTCCACGACCACAGCCAATATCTAATACTTGATCACTTGATTTTATATTTAAATCAAAACAAATTTTTTTTTCTGCCATTACCTGATTGGCTTGAAAACCTTTAGATAAATCTAAAGCTGGTGGAATATACATTTTTTCCACTTGACCTAAGGCACACAAATGATTTAATACGCTATAATACTCCACTAATTTTTTTTGCATTTCTTGATAATAATTAACGCCAAATTTCTCAATCAATCGCTCCTCATCGCTCCAGTCATAATCAAAAATATCATATGCACCAAAAAAAGCTTCTATTTTCTCTTGTGGAAGAGTGTAAAGAGTCTTTAATGAATGAAATATAGTAGAAATTCTATATAACCGAGAATGTGCTTTATTCAATACTACCTGAAGCATGCAGCCTCCAATATAATTTTGTAGACAGTTTTTAGAGATGTTATGGTTGAGAACTAAATATATTTTGCCTCACAAAAGAAAAAGGAATAAGAGAAGAGGTAAACACGGGAATGTCTAATTGACCCTCATTGGGACTAATTCCAATTAGTTCAATAATTTGGCCAGATGTAATATTTCTTCTTAGAATAATTTGACCCGATGAAACACCATAAGGAGTATTAGAAGTCAAAACAGCAAGACCCCGACGGGAATCAGTAATTTTAAGAGTATAACTTATTTGAGATTCATCAAATGAAGTCAATGTAACATGTCCAAGATTTCCAGCATAAGACTCTGAAAGAAAAAACTCCACCCTCCCATTGCCTCGTTTATCAAAAACCACTAATCCCATCGCTACAACAGAACGTCCCTTTCCTCCGTCAACTCCACCTACACTTTGACAGCGAAGGACATATTCACCTGCAACGTCTTTTAACTTAAAAGATTTTTTTTTTGAATCTTTGGCTTTATTTTTATCAATTTTATGACTACTGTTTGAAGCTTGAGAGGCTGTCAATAAAGAAAAATTCTTGTTTGGTAAAAGAAACGGCAATAATAAAAATGTGAAGAAAAAAATTATAATTTTTTTTGATTTAGAAATATTAAGTATATTCATCTTTTTAATCCTTCTTGTAAATTTTTCTATCTAACATCGCTTGACATAAAATTTTCCAACTTTGAGTATTTTCAACTTTTCTCTCCCATAATATAATAACTTGTAGTCACAAGCCCTTTATAATCAGCTTTTATAAATGCTTGACCGTCTTTTGTCAACCTATCAAATAAAATTTTAAAATGTTGAGGAATTAGATTCCATTTCACTAGACGATGAACTATGTGAGCTATGAGTTTAAAAAAACGGTCAGCATTTTCTATAAGAGGTGCTTGTAATCCATTTATACTAATATTTTTGCTAATGAGTATTTTAAATCCGGCTTCTTTAAAAGCACTTTCAAATCCCTCGATTGTAGGCGTTCCAATAGCACCAATTAATGGTTTAATTTGTTTCATAAGGTTTGTGTGTTCTGAATTCTGTGAATCGTATTTGTCAAGTTGAACCCAATCCAAACAAGCAAATCTTCCTTTAGATGTCAATATTCGATAAACATCTCGACAAATAGCTGTCAATGTTTTTGCGTAACTAAATGCTTGTATTTCATATGCAGCATTTAATGAATTGTCTGGAAAGGGTAGGGGTAGAAGATTGAAATCCGCTTGCTTGAACCGGCATTGTTCCGCCAAATCCTTACCTTTTGTAAATTTTCTAGCTGATTCCAGTTGATTGGTATCTATATTTATCCCAGTCACATTAGCTCCTGTTAAAGAAGCTATATGACATGCAATTTTGCCCCTTCCACAACCTATGTCTAAAACTTCAGAATTAGATTTTAGGTTTAGATCAAGAGACATTTGTTTTTCAAATAATAATTGATTAGTTCGAATGCTGGCTGAAGTATCCATTATGGGAGGAATGTACATTTTTTCAACCTGTCCAATAGCACAAAGATGATTTAGCACACTATAATAATGAACCAATTTCTTTTGGATTTCTTGATAGTAATCCATTCCCAATTTTTCTATTAAATGTTCTTCATCAACCCAATCGAGATCGAACATCTCATAAGAAGCTAAAAAATCATTTACCTTTTCAGGACTTAGCTTATAAATAGTTCTTATTGATGATAAGATTGTGAAAATTCTATTAATAAAATAATTAAATTTTATTTTTGTCCTATTAAACGTATTAATTTTTGATTTAATCATTTGGTTTTAATTTTTGAAAAATTGTTTTGTCCATTGTCGATATTTAGCTATTGAAGCATCTTCAACCATTAATTTTGGACAGGTTAAATATTTTTTATTTTTCCATATTTTAATATCATTTTTAACTTCTGAAATGGAAATAAGGAAGAGAATTCTGGAAAGAAAATAATTTATTAGTTTTTTAGGAAAAATTTTTAACCATACCTGTGCATTTTGAATATTCATTTCAGTGATAGTGAAGATGATGGTCATTTTTGTTTGTTCTTTATCGATGCATGTATAAAATGTCATTAATCGCGTTTTTATCTGATATTTGGCAAGATACATATTAACGACTGTATAACCCAAACCATATAAATAAATATCCACGTCAGCAATAAAATTTTGTTTTAAAAATCGAATGCCCTGACGATTCAGTCGATAACGTGAATGAAAAATATGATTTTCCATTTTCGCTTGTTCTAAAATTTCTAAATCAGAAACATTATGCACATCAAAGAAATGCCGTATATCAACACTGTTTTCATTCGTATCTAAAGGATGAGCAGGCACAATCGACGAATAAGCAAGATAAGGGGAACATCCTTCCGGATTAAAATGAGGAATTTCCCATAAAGGATTTGAGCTCTCATCTTGATCATACCAAATAAAAATTAATCCAGCATTTTCATAGACTGACCATTTTTTTATTAACAATTTTTCTGAAGAAGAATTCTTAGAATAAGTTTTAACACATTGACCATTGGTATTAAAGCACAAACCATGAAATGGACAGCGTATGGTCTCTCCTACTATGCATCCGCCATGCCCCAAATGAGCTCCTAAATGAGGACAATACGCATCTAAAAAAGCTATCGTTCCAGATAGCGTACGAAATCCAACAAGTTCCCGATCAAAAACTTTAATAGGTTTTACTTTGCCCTTAGGAAATTCATTGGATAATCCAATTAAGAACCATCCTGAAGGAAACAATAAGTTTGGCTGACGATAAATTGTCATTGAGAAATGTTATCCTTTTGTTCTTTTCAAAAAAAACTTAAGATGATATTAAATTATTAATCAATAAAAAAATAAACAAATCAAAAATTTCAGGATTTAGCTGGTCTGAATAAAAAATGAAACATAAGAAAAAAAAAGTGTTTGTTTTATATAGTAAGGGCGGTGGCGGTCACATTTCAGCAATGAAAGCTATAAAATTTTATCTTAGAAATAATTATGAAGTGAAAGAAATCTGTTTAATTGAAGAGATAATTCAAAATCTTGATTTTATAAGAAAAATTACCTTTTCATTCTTTAATGCTGAAGATCTTTATAATTTTTTTATTTCACATAAGATGATAAAACCAATTAATTGGCTAACTAATCTTGCTCGTCGATTAATACCAAAAAGAGGATTGCATTATGATCGATTAATGAAATTTTATTTTATACAAAAAAAACCAGATTTAGTGATTTCAGTAATTCCTATTTATAATGAATGTTTAATTAATTCATTAAATTTCTTAAAGATTCCCTTTCTCGTAATCCCAGCAGATTTAGATACAAATTTTTACTGGTTAAACATAAATCAAAAATATACTAATTATCAATTCACCCTGCCTTTTCAAAATGATTTAATAATTAATAATGCTTTAAAACATCTTCTCAATTATGAATTCATCTTCACAGGTTTTCCATTAAAAAAAGATTTTTTCGAAAAAAAAAACAAAAAAAAGATTCTAGCTGATTTCGATCTACCAAATGACAAACCTATTATTATGCTTATGATGGGTGCCAATGGCTCTTCCAAAATCCTTGAATATTTAAAAGAAATAAAAAATTTACAGCATTCCTTACATTTGGTTGTTTGTATAGGATCACAAAAAAAACTTAGAAAACGAATTAATCGCTTTTCATTTAGTGATCTTATCACTTTTTCAATAGTAGAATTTACATCAAGAATTTCTGATTTAATGTATATCTCTGATATATTGATCACAAAACCTGGTGCTACAACTATATGTGAGGCGATTCAAATGCAATTGCCGCTTATTATCGATAATATCTCTGCTGTTATCGAATGGGAAAAAATGAACATCACTTTTATCAATGAATATTATCTAGGAGTAACAATTTCCTCTTATGATGAAATCAATAAAAAAATCAATTTGTTGCTTAACGATAAAGAAATGAAAGAAAATATAAAAAAAAACATGAAAAAATTCAATAGCTTAGAATTTGATAAAAACATCAATAAAATCGTGTCTAATCTAGTAGATAAATAAAGAAGAACTTCAGATTTTTCAACTATGAAAAAGCTCAATATTTTAATAACAGGAGCCAATGGTTTTGTCGGTCAAAACCTACTCCATCTCCTTTCAAAAGATAAAGCTTATTATTTAAAGGCCTTATATCATCACAATAGTGAAAATTTAAAAAAATGGAATATAGAAAAGATAAAAGGAGATGTGCTAAATCTGGAATCATTAAAAAATGCATTTAAAAATGTTGATGTTGTTTTTCATTTAGCCTCCATTATCTCGATTGATTGTGATGACACAGAAATAGTATGGCGCACTAATGTCGAAGGGGCAGCTAATGTGGCAGAAGCTGCCCTTTTTTGTAAAGTTAAGCGTGTAGTACACATGAGCTCCATTCATGCTTTTGACATCTATCATTTCGAAGATTTTCTCAATGAGCAATCCCCCAAATCTTCTATAGACAAAAGCTTTCCTTATGATGCTTCTAAGGCAGCTGGAGAATTGGAAATGTTGAAAAGACTTGAAAAAGGTCTTGATGTAGTAGTTGTAAACCCCACAGGAATAATTGGTCCTTTTGATGTAGCACCATCACTAAATGGAGATTTTTTAATTAAATTAGCAAAAAGAAAGTATCCCTTTTTAATCAGAGGTGGTTTTGATTGGGTTGATTCTAGGGATGTCGCCAAAGGAGCGTTACTCGCGTACAAAAAGGGAAAAAAGGGAGAGAATTATATTCTCTCGGGAAGATATGCTAGCTTTAAGGAAATATCTAAGCATGTATCACAAATAGGAAAAATACGCACCTCGTATTTAACTATCCCATATCTTTTTGCCTTACTATCTCTTCCTTTAGTCAAATTTTTTTCTTTGATTACAGGCAAAACAACAAACTTCAGCTATCAATCATTAAATACTACTCAAATAAAAAAAAACATTTCTTCACTAAAAGCACAACAAGAGCTCGGTTATAGACCGCGCGATCTTGTATATACATTGAAAGATTTCTATGCTTTTTTGAGTCAGAGCCAATCTAATGATATTTAAACCTAGAAACGGCAGTTCAAGGCGATAAAGTGATGCAAGATTTTGATTTAGAATCGCTAACAATCGGGGGTGGACATTCCCAAAAGGTGAAGGCGCCCCCGATTGTTAGCGATTATGGCTCAAAAGACCCGCGTCAATTTATCGCCTTCAACTGCCGTTTCTAGGTTAAAAGGAAAAAATGTCTGAATCTGAAATTCACACCATTTTAGTTTGTGGAGTATATATATTTGGTTTCATTTCATTTTTTTTATTATTGGCAATGCCTGCACCTTATGGCAAATTCAATCGAATAGGGTGGGGACCTTCCATAGATAATCGTTGGGGGTGGTGTCTCATGGAGGCACCGGCAATGATTTTTTTTCTTTTTGTCTACTGCTGGGGTGCGCATAAATGGGAGAAAGGGCCTCTTGTATTCTTATGTTTATGGGAATTACATTACATTTATAGAACATGCATCTTTCCTTTTTTATTAAAAACTCCTAAAAAAAGAATTCCTATCACCATTGTTATATCGTCTATTCTTTTTAACATTCTCAATGCTTATATTAACGCTCGTTTTATTTCTGAGTTTTCAAATAATTCTATTTTGTTTCTTTATATAAATGTTGTTTTCGGTATTGCTATTTTTATTATCGGATTTTCAATTAATGTCTGGTCGGATCATGTTTTAATACATTTACGAAAATCAAGAGATGATATCGGTTATAAGATCCCCTTTTCTCCGCCGTTTTCTTTTTTACATATTTCTTGTCCCAATTATTTTGGAGAATTGTTGGAATGGACTGGATGGGCTCTTGCTTGTTATTCATTATCTGGGTGGTCTTTCGCTTTTTTTACAGCTTCTAACTTAATTCCAAGAGCTTTAATAAGTCATCAATGGTATAGAAAAACGTTTAAAGAATATCCAAGCAATAGAAAGGCTATCATTCCTTTATTATTATAAAAAATTGGCTGTTATGCCTAGTTCAAACTCACAATCCCTTCAATAGACATCTCTAGAGTAATGTTTTTCATTGCCTTTATCACTTTTTCTACATTCTTTGAATGTTGTGCTGAGTCTAGCACTACAACTGATTTGTTTTGAGAATTTTGATTGAAAAGCCCTATCGCCAGCATCAATACTCTCTCATCAATATCGAAATGAGAAAAATCTATCTGCTTTAGATTCGAACATTTTTTAATCAGCTGTTCAACGCAATAAATGAGAGAGCGCTTGCTCAACCCTGAAAATGATTTTAAGTGCAATGAATGCAACTTAAAATAGAATTCATCATTGTAAAGTTGAAAGAATTTCTGAAGGTCAGATTTGTCCCCTTCGTAGCTCACTTCTTTTTTTAACGCATGACTTTGCAATAATTTAGCCTTGCCATGGAAAGATTCAAATTGAAAATAATAATCTTTGGAAATTTCATGGGTGGGCAATGGTTCTTTTCTTTCCAAAAAGACATCTTTCCATAGGATATTATCTTTTAAGATAATAGCCCACCTTTTGCACACTACTCTTCCAAGGGCCTTTTCAGTTTTATCAAGACAACAAAAGATTTCACAAATCATTTCTGCTGGACAATCATTCAATTGACCTATAGGACCGATAACTTTCCATCGATTGTCAGTTCGTTTGAATTTGTCTTCAGAAGGTGCTATCTCTTGTCTGAATAAGCCGCTAATGGATTGAAGAAAATACATGGCTAAACTTCCTTTTGTTTGGGCAGATTGGGAATATTAACTGTATAAATGACTTCATTCCTAATCTGGTTCATGACGAAAGGAATCATATTATTTAATACAAAGCTAGCAGAATTTTTTATGGCAAAATAAGAAATAGTATAGGACCAATTTCGATAAATCATCGTGCCGCGCAACTGTCTGGCACTAACATCCAAATCACCTTGCGTAACTATAGCACCCCCTTTGCCATATTGTGCATCTAACAAATGCAATAGCTCTGAATAATTTTCCCCTTCAGAATTTTCACTGATGCGGTTGGCTAATTCATTTGCTTGGGTAGCCACAATCCCAATCCTAGCCCGTTCTACAGCATCTGTAAATTGTTTGTAATTAAATGTTTGTGTTACAATTTCCATAGAGGACTTAATTGTAAAAATATAGGCAATCATCCGAATCATTCTTAAATAAGGAATTGTTTTAAAGATTAGCGGAATCAAACTCATTCCCGTGAGGAGAAAGCATCCGGCCGTAATCATCAGTTCATTTTTGGCTTGCACTCTATATTTCTCTGTTGAATATCCAGTTAATGCAGCAAAAGGAATTTTCACAACTTCAACAACTGTGCGTATCGTGCCTTCAGCCGATCCTGCAGCCCAAATAATGGCTGGGACTCCGCAAACGAGTGTTTCAAGTTTGCTAGCATATCCAACTTCGCGCCAAATATCGTGGCTCATATGAATCATCATATTATTCATGATTGTATTCCTAATTTCTTAACATTCTTGATGCAAAACCGATCCCCGCTGATATCAAACTCGCTGCAACATTGGCCACAGTCGTTACGGCAGTCCAAAATCCCACAACATCTAAAATATCGTAGCCAAAACTTAATGCACGCACTGTTTCTTTTAAAACGGGTACAATGATGATTCTCTCTGCATAAGTGACTACTTTCCAAGTGGTTTTGGCTACAGGCTTAATCATATAGGTGTAGGTATGCTTCGTCACAATAAAAGGTGTGTGATAGACATAATAATCTTGAATCAAAGAACGAGGACCTTCGGGTGTATAACGGATAAATCTATTGATTTTGACAGCCATGAGTACATATCCGTTTAAAGGTAGGATTGCACCACGTACAAGTTTGTGGGCAGTTTCAATTTCAACGGAAGCTGAATCGATATGAAATTGCTTTTGTTGCTGTTCTGTAATATGCGCCTTAAAAAGATGGGCAATAGCCCGTATGGTTGCTTCTACAGCACCCATTCCTTCAATGATTAATGGCGGTCCATAAATCATTGCAACCACTTGAACATGTTTATTGGATAAGGAGAGGTCCGTCGTGAGTAAATAGAGAGGTGCAGCAGCGAAAAGGCCGGCGCGAATCCCATAACCCAGGACGTTGTCTAGTTTTGAATGATTTGTATTCATTTGTATATAATATTGTTTATAAAATTAGAACATTTATGCGATTATGTAAAAAAATTAAAATAAAGTTATTCTATATTCTTGGATATTTATTTTGATAATAATCAATCATTTTATGCAAGATAAAAAACATGAAAGTTGCTATGCGTAAATTATTTCTTTTGTTCGTTGCCGTCAGCATACACGCTCAACAAACACCCCAGCCTCCTTTAGAGGGATTAAGCGATTCTGAGGTGGCTCATTTTGAATTATTGGTTGATGGAAGCAATCATTTTGCTTTTGATGCCTATCAAGAGTTAAATAAACAGATGGCCGGCAATTTTGTCTTTTCTCCCTATAATATTACAAGTGGTTTGGGATTGGCAGCTATAGGTTCTAAAGACCAAACCGCCCTCCAATTCCAGCATCTTTTCCACTATTCTCTCCCCCTTCTTCTTTTTCAAGGAGATTTAGTTGCAAGTCTCAAAAGGGGGAATGGTGCGAAAGTTTTTATAGCAAACGGGATTTGGATCGATCAAAAAATTACAGTGCTTCCGGCCTTTAAGCAATCCATCCTTCGAAATTATCGTTTTTCTCTGATTAACTGTGACTTTAATCAACCTTTGCAAACCATTCAAAAAATAAATGAAATCATTTCAAAAGAAACAGAAGGTAAAATCCATCAACTGCTTCTAAGCCAAGATGTGACAAGTGGAACTAAAATGCTATTAACAATGGGTGCTCACCTCCAAGCTAAATGGGATGTCCCCTTTAATCGCTATGAGAATCGCAAATTACAACCTTTTCGCGTCACTAAGCATCGCACCTCTCAAGTTGAAATGTTTTTTGTTAAATCTCCCTTAGACTATTTGGATGAAAATCAATTTGAAATGATAGATATCCCGTTTGAAAAAACAGGACCCACCTATGTTCTCTCTCTATTTGTTCCTAAGCTGACATCCACTTTGGATGAGCTCGAAAAAGCTTTTACTTATGAAAATTGGAAAAAATGGAAAATGAACATCAAAAAACGAAAGATCTTTCTTTCAATCCCCTCGTTTAGAATTGAAAAAAGGCTTGATCTGAAAAACCTCCTTAAATCTCTTGGTTTAACAGAAGCATTCAATCAAAATGCAAATTTTGGAAACTTAACGAATGAAAAAGGAATTTATATCAATAAAGTTATTCACAAAACAAGTATAAAATTGGATGATAAAGGAGTGAATGTATCCATAGCAAAGCAAGTTAAGATTCAAACCTCCAATCAAGAGAAAGAAGACTTTTATGAATTGACCATCGATCGCCCTTTTATTTTTGTCATCTGCGATCAACAATCAGATACACTCCTTTTTATGGGGAGAGTAATTCTTCCTTAAGAGGTAATTGCAAAAGTCCAAAAAGCTGTCTTTTGGAGTTTTGCAATTACCTCTTGAGATACAATTAAAATTTTTGTAATATCAAAAGAAATTTTAGTATCATTATGGCCATCCCCTTAATGCTCTATCAACTATCGGTCAAATGCATTTCTGATATCGGTCTTTCTCGACAGAACAATGAAGATTATATAAAAATTTTACGCGAAGAACAATTTTTTGTATTAGCAGATGGCATGGGTGGGCACCAAGCTGGAGAGATCGCTTCAAAAGCGACCGTTGAGCAACTCTGTTATTTAATCCAACAAGACAGTCAATCCTTGCACAATGATATACCGGATGTGATCGGTTTTATCCAAAACAGTATCAAAGAAGTCAATCAATGGATATTTCGGATCAGCAAGGAAAATAGTCATTTGCGCGGGATGGGAACAACTTTATGCTGCCTCTATCTCCATCCCGGAGGATTAATTTATGCCCATGTAGGAGATAGTCGAATTTACAGGCTGCGGAACGGAAATTTAGAGCAATTGACAAAGGATCACTCTCTTTTAAGAGAATTGATCGATTTAGGACAGATAAGTGAGCAACAAGCGGAACATTTTCTATATAAAAACATTATTACGAAGGCGATAGGTACCGAACCCACTATAGAACCCGATGTTGAATTTACAACTTTAGAAGATGGTGATATCCTAGTGATGTGCACTGATGGATTATCCGATTCTGTTCCTTTCAAAGAGATAGAAAAGACACTCACCTCTCTGTCGGAAGATGAAGCTGCCACCCAACTCGTCAGTAAAGCTAAAGAGAATGGCGGTCAGGATAATATCACCCTTGCGATCGTTAAAATTCATAGAAAAAATAAACCTTAGATTTTGAACAGGTTCTTAATGCCCGCCATCTATCTTGACTACAATGCAAGCACCCCTTTAGATCCTAAAGTGTTTCAAGCAATGGTTCATGCACTTGAGGAAGAACAAGCCAACCCTTCGAGCGCTCATTCCTTTGGAAAAGAATCCCGCAAAAAAATTGAGAGAAGCAGAGAAATTGTAGCGAACTATTTTAAAGTTAAAAACTCTGAAGTCATCTTTACATCAGGAGGGACCGAAGGGGCTGCATTTCTTATCCAGGGAATTTTGAAGAATCAACCCGGACATGTCATTTCATCATCCGTTGAACATGCCTGTGTCTATGAAAACTTAAAGCAGCTGAATAAGAATTATCAAGTATCTTTCCTTCCAACTGGCGAATGGGGGGCTGTTAAAGCAGAAAATATTGAAAAGGAAATTCGACAAGATACCCGTTTGATAGCATTGATGGCAGTTAACAATGAAACAGGGGTAATGACTGATATAGAAGCCATCGCAAGAATAGCGCATATGAGAAAAATCCCTTTCATCATCGATGGCGTTGCATGGCTGGGAAAAGCCCCTATGCATCTTCCCCTTGGAGTTTCTGCAGCTTTTTTTAGCGGCCACAAAATCTACGGACCTAAAGGAATCGGTTGTTGTATTTGTCGCTCGGGCTTAAAACTTTCTCCACTCTTAGTGGGAGGCAATCAAGAATTTAATCGACGTGCCGGGACAGAAAATCTTTCCGGGATCATAGGATTTGCAGAAGCGATTGTGCAAATGGCAACGAATGAAGATCAAATGATTAACAACATCAAAGAGATGCGCGATTTTTTTGAAAAAGAAATTCAGAACCAACTCAATCATGTGGTTATAAACGGTGAAGATCCTAGAGTGTGCAACACTTCAAATATCGCTTTTTTAGGATGTGATGGCGAATCGCTCCTCATTCAATTTGATCTTCAGGGTTTAGCAGCCAGCCATGGTTCAGCCTGTTCCTCAGGGGCCCTTGAACCTTCGCGAATTTTAAGAGAAATGGGCCTCTCTTCTGAACGGGTGAATTCATCCATCCGTTTTTCTTTAGGAAGAATGACCACAAAAGAAGACATACAACAGGCGATCCACATCATCGTCAACACAGTCAATAAAATGAGAATCTATTCCGTATAAAAATAGACTTTTTGCTGCCCTTCAGGGACTAAACCCATTCCTTTCATCAGTGTCAACTCTTGCCAAGCCAAGTCGCTTTGACTATTCAACTGAAGTTGTAAATTTGCCTGTTGAATGGAGGCTTCTTCTTTTTCTTTTTCTAGTGATTTTTTTTGTCCAGTTAATTGTTTAAATAGCGCTTCGCGGTGCTTCAACCCATGTTCAAATAGAATCATACACCCAATGATAAAAGCAAATACCCACCATGAATGTTGAAAAAAAATTTTTAATTTAGACATTATCTTTTTCTTTTTCTAGTTGTAAGATAGCTTAAAACATGTCTTGGATGGGATAAAAAATATTTAAGGACATTCAAATATGAAATTTCCGTCAATTTTCTCTTTATAAGTTTTGAATTTGCCAAAGATTCTTGAATCCATAAAACATGTGGTGGAAAAATTGCTAGAGGAAGATGTTCTTTCGGAAAAAATTTCGCTTCGGCAGTTTCATTTGTGTTTTTAATGCAGCCGGAAAGAATTTGGCAAATAAAAACATGAGTAAAAGCTGCTAAATGATTATTTGGAAGATATTCAGCGGTTTTTCGTACAATTGTTACGATTAAGCCTGTTTCTTCTTCAACTTCCCTAATGACAGCTTCTTCAGGGGTTTCACCGGGCTCTATCCCCCCTCCAGGTAAAACCCAAATGGGAACATCAAGCCGTTTTGTTAAGAGGATGCTTTCTTCCCTTTCGTCCAAAATAATTGCAATGGAGGCCGGTAAGAGAGGTTGACAAAAATGATTATTTTGCATTAATTTATATTCGTTAAAATCAAAGTTAATCTTAAAAAATTAACAAATTGAACATTATATCTCTACTAGAAATAGTGGTGATGCCCAGGTGGTGAAATTGGTAGACACGCCAGATTTAGGTTCTGGTGCCGTAAGGTGTGTAGGTTCGAGTCCTATCCTGGGCAATATGTCTTTTTATATCACAAGTCGCGAACCCTATCGATTTGGGGGACAGCAGTTAGATTATATTGAACAATCACAAGCAATTGTATTTGAAACAGTTGGCAAGATTAAACAAGCAGTTCATTCAAAAAAAGATTTAACTCAACTCTTTCATGAACTTCTAAGCGACCTTGGGAATGCGCGCAATCAAATTGCCGTGAATCACGGAACAAAAGCTTCAGAGGATTTTGGGTGCAGAAGAGATGGACTTCCTTTTTCTATGCCGGGTTGCTACACACCCTTGATCGGCTGTTATGAAGAATATCATCAACGGCCACTTTCCTATCTCCAAAGCCTCTTAGCCAATATGAAATATAATCTTAGAGAGTTTCAGCAAAAAAAACTAAAAATTGAAGAGAAAACATGTTTGGGAAAAGAATCTTCATTAGAATTAGAAATTTTTTCCGTTGAAAACACGAATGAATGGGGCATTTTCCCTTCAAAGGAAGAATACGAACGACTTTGCCAAATTTGTGAAATCTCCATTCTCAAAAATCCATTTGAGTTTGAATTCTTTAAAAACCTATTAAAAGATAAAGATTTTTGTCTAAAATTAAAGGAAAGATCACTCGAAGACTATAAAAAAATAAAACTCTGTAACACGATCGTGGATCTGAAAAAAATCAATGCGGAAAAAAAGTCAGATTGGATTCTTGCCACAAGACGATTAAAAATTAACGATAAAATGTATGCATTATCCCATTATTTAACTTGGGCATACCGCGACTTCAAATCAGATCCTATTGAACAGATGACACATCGATCTGTTGTTGCAATCCAACACGAAGACTCTTTTTTAATTGGTCCGGTGTTAAATGATGTTGCAGAAATTTTTAAACGCGCCATCGAATGGAATAAAGAGAATATTTCTAGTTTGCAAGAAAATATTGCTCTTTTTCTCTATGAAATGAGCAACGTTATGCCATTTAAGAGAGGAAGTGCTGCGATTTTAGAATGGTTCGAAATGGCTATTTATAGGTATCATGATATGTGGATTACCTATCATCCGAAGTATTTAGTCAATTTAGAAGCTCTAACCCTCCCTTTAGCGGAATTTGTAAGGACTTATCCTTCTATGATCAGTTATACCTCTTCTTAGGAAAATAGACATGCACTCACATGAATCCTGTCCATGTTTTAGCGGAAAAAAATATGAAGAATGCTGCAGACCTTTTCATCAAGGCGTTTTCCCTCAAAATGCCCTTTTATTGATGCGATCTCGATTTTCAGCATATGTTTTGAATCTTGCCGATTATATCATTGAAACAACCCACCCGGCTAGCCCACAATATTCTGAAAATAAATTCCTATGGAAAAGAAGCATTTCGCAATTTTCTCAAAAATGTTTTTTTTCAAACTTAAAAGTGCTGGATTTTAAAGAGCACTCGATTATTGCAACTGTGACATTTACTGCTCATATCTCTCAAGAGGGCCAGGATGCTACTTTTACTGAAAGAAGCACCTTTGAAAAAAAGAATGATCAATGGCTTTACCGAGGTGGGCTGATTGCACAAGGCCAAGCTCCGAACCTCGTTACCACCGCCCCATTGAGATTATTGCCCCTCGCCTATTATGGCGATCCGGTTCTAAGAAGAAAAGGGGACTCTATTCTCGAAATTACTGACGACATTAAAAAGCTCATCGAAGAAATGATTGAAACAATGGATGATTCGGATGGGATTGGTTTAGCCGCTCCTCAAGTGCATCATTCCTTGCGATTGTTCGTGATCCATACCCCCATCCAAAAGGAAGAAAACAAACTAGAGAAAGGGAGTGTTAAAGTGTTTATCAATCCCATTCTTTCATTGCCGAGCTCTGAAACATGGCAAGCGCCAGAAGGATGCCTCTCAATACCCACCCTGAGGGGTGTTGTTGAAAGACCAAAAGAGGTGACTGTTGAATACACGACGCTTGAGGGCAAGAGAATACAGGAACACGTTTCCGGCTGGGAAGCTAGAGTAATTATGCACGAATACGATCATATTGAAGGAATTCTATATATCGATCGATTGCCGGAAGAAGAGCAGGCCAAGTTAAAGCCATTCTTAGATAATATAGAGAAAAGGATTCATGGTGATCTTTGAGGTTTTGTACCAAAACAACTTCAAAACTTAGGTTTTGAAGTTGTTTCGGAATAAGCTTCATTTTCCATTTCTTTGCGCCTTTGCACCTTTGCGTTAAAATAAAAATTTAAAAGATAGCTTTTAGTGCGGTTTTTTGCATTAGAAAAAAATATAACTTGTTGCAATTCAATGTTGATTTTTTTGA
>JANWJE010000121.1 GCA_025451995.1 Parachlamydiaceae bacterium
AGGCATAGTATTAAATCAATACAATGCCTCTTGCGATCTCTCAACCCCGGGGCTTTGAAGCAGCCCAAAAGTCCAAGATTCAGCTGGAAGCAGTATCTTCTTGCCTTTCATCCTTTTTTCGCAGATTTTTTTATTGTTAATATCAATGTTTATAATTTATATTTTTGTAAAAATAATCACGGCTATTTGAAACGGAAGTTTTACTTTTTGATGGTCCGCTTTTTGTATCTTTTTGATTATAAGCATCTTTGCTATTTGCTTTTAGTGTCTACACACACAACTGCGCAAATGCAAAATGCTTAGAATCAAAAATCTAACAAAAATCGTTGCATCAAAAAGTGGAACTTCCGTTGAAAAACTCATGGAATTAATGGATAAAATACTCATTCATAGCAGAATACTTATTCTTGGTTGTGGCGCAGTTGCTCAATGCGTGTTGCCATTATTATTCAAACATTTTGAATTTGACCCAAAAAAAATGACCATTGTGAGCGCGGTTAATACTCGTGATCGTGTAGGAGATATATTGGCTAAAGGAGCCTCATTGATTGTGGAAACGATCACAAAAGAGAATATGGATCATATCCTATCTCAATATGCAGGACCTGGAGATTTGACCATTGACTTAGCATGTAATATCGATTGCGGCTCAATCATTCAGTGGTGCAATGAACACGATGTCTTATACATTAATACATCTATTGAAGTATGGAACCCTTTTGAAAAAAAAGGGAAAAGTTCACCTGCAGATTATACATTATATGTTCGCCATATGGCATTAAGAGAACAAATAAAAAAATGGAATAATTCCATTGGAGCCACCGCAGTCCTTGATCATGGTGCCAATCCTGGCCTTGTTTCACATTTTACAAAGAAAGCACTGATAGATATTGCTCAACGATTGATTGAAGAAAAACCTACTTTTGCTTCCGAAATAGAAAACTATATAAGATCCAATCAATTTGGAAAACTTGCTCAAGCACTTGGGGTTAAGACAATTCATATCAGTGAACGCGATACACAAATAAGCTCTAAACCAAAGCAAGTGAATGAATTTGTAAATACGTGGTCTATTGATGGATTTCTTGAAGAGGGTATTGCACCAGCTGAAATGGGATGGGGGACCCATGAACGAAAGTTGCCAAATGGAGCAGTCACACATACACAAGGTCCACTCAATCAAATTTGTCTTGCAAAGCCGGGCATTCAAACATGGGTTCGTTCGTGGGTTCCCTCTGGGCCTATTATAGGGATGGTTGTAAGACATGGAGAGGCCTTTACAATTTCTGACTATCTAACTGTTTGGGACAAAGGGTGTGCCATCTATCGTCCGACTGTTCATTATGCTTATTGCCCCTCAGATGAAGCAATGAATTCTTTGCATGAAATGATTATGAATAATTACAACATCCAGCCTAAACAGCGGATTATGAATGATGAAATTATTTCAGGTACAGATGAAGTGGGTGTATTAATTATGGGGCATGCTTTTACCGCTTGGTGGGCAGGTTCAATTCTTGAAATTGACGAATCAAGGAGACTTGTACCTAAGCAAAGCGCAACAACACTTCAAGTCGCGGCATCGATCATTGCTGCAATTACATGGATGCTGAAAAACCCTAGGCGCGGTGTATGTGTGCCTGATGATTTACCTTATCAAGAGATTCTCGATGTTGCAAGCCCTTATTTAGGAACAATGATCTCACAAGCGGTGGATTGGACCCCTCTTAAAGATAGAGCAACCCTTTATGAAGGCTACACAACACCTACACCATCTGAAGAAGATGTTTGGCAATTTGAAACTTTCTTAGTTTAAGTCGTGGCCTATTTTCAAACTATTAATTTAATGAAACGATATTAAAATTCTCGATTTAATATCAAATTTTTATTTTAAATGATTTATTTATATACATGAACCTTAATGTATTACGATAATAAATCACCTTTTTGAAAATTACCCTTGATTTGATAAAAGATTACCTTATACTCAATGGTTTTTGAATTTATAAACAAGGAGCTAAAGATGTTATTGAAGAAGACAGTTGTTAAGGTTAGTCCAATTGCTGGTGTTGGTCTCTTCGCAGATCAAGACATCAAAAAAGGGGAAATTGTTTGGCAGTATACCCCTGAGTCTTGCACATTACTAACAGAAGAACAATTAGATGTTCTAGTGAATAGTTTTCATAAAACTGAAAAAGATTTAATTAAATATTATTTAACATATAGCTACTTTCAAAAATTTTTGAATAGTTTAGTTTTTTGTTTAGATAATGGTCGTTATGTCAATCATTCAGAAGAACCTAATTTAGTTGCCCCAACAGATCTTCCTTATGATGTGGCATGGCAATATTCAGTCGCACTGAGAGACATTAAGAAAGGGGAAGAGCTCACTGAAAATTATAACAGCTATGATCCAGCTGAGTGGGTAGATACCTTTTGTCAAAAATTTGGGATCTTTCACTTTCAAAACCAACTAGCGGCACTATAGCTATTTTTTCATTTTAAGCGACATACAAGGGGTGTCTTTCTCTAGCCAATTAGCGATTTCATTCATGATATTGGGGTGATTCATCAACACATGATCACCCCCTTTTATTTCCCAATAGTTGACCACATGGCCTGAATTTTGCAAAAGATTAACCATATGTTGACTTTGCTTCGTACTAATCCTAGGATCTGCTGTCCCTTGTACAATCAAAATGGGGAGTGTATGTTCAATTTTTGAAATTGATTCTAAAGGATCTCTTTTTGTAATCCATTGTTTTTCATGATGATCTTTCGATAAACCGAATTGATTTTCGAGCATCAGTTTCATATCATTGGGTCGATCTTTAATCAGTTGATGTAAATCCAAAATAGCAGAAAGTGACACAATTTTATTCACATGTTTCTGCAATTCAGGAAAACGGGAAAGAGTTAGAAACATTTCCATACCCCCTCGACTCGGGCCTAGCATAAAGACGCAATGAGGGTGTAAGTCAATTCCAAGCTCTTTTGAAAGGGTTGGGAGGTAATTAAAGAGATTCTTCATGTCATCGACATCTTTCCCCCCAAATTCATCCTTTCCTTCGCTAATCCCACCTCGAAGTGTCGAGGAAATAACAGTATAATTTTTATAGGTAGCAAAAACGACACCCGGATTCATCAAAGCAAAATCTGTATTTCCCCAACGATAAAGGATAAGGAGGGGGTGGGTATCCGGCATGGGAGTAAAGCTAATAAAACCTTTAATCCATAAATTGTCGCTGGGATATTTAAAGATAAAGATGCGGCGGCGGTAATTTGCGATGGCTTCTTTACTTATCTGAGGTGTATCGTAGCTTTTTAAAACCTTTTCGGTAATATCGCGCCAATTTTCATTTTCTTTCAATTCATAGAGATCTTTAACCTTTAAAAAATTTGTTTGAATGTTTTTATTTTCTTCAATGAGTCCTTTATTTTCAGCGGATAGTGGAATAAAAAGCATTCCTAGGGAATAAATGATTAGACCTCTTGCATCATTCGCTTTGGTTGAGAAAATGAGAGATTTTTGGATAGATTTCTTGTCAAATTTTGAGAGCATATGTGAACATATGGTCGAAAAATTTGGCAAGAAATACGCCAAAAAGATCCATTTTATCAACCAAATGGAATTATGCAAGAGGTCTATTAAATGAATCATTCGCTTTTCCCTTCAATGAAATGTTTGACACCTAAAAAATAAGCTTGGGCCACTTGTTCAACTCTCTTTGGGCCTTGAAGATCTCTAATGATGATCCTTCGTTCATTAAGCCGCAGACATTCTTCTTTATGGTTTTGACAGAGTGTTTCACCATAACAGAGCGGGCTATTGACCATTCGAGTTAAAAAAAGATTTCTGGCGTAAATTCCATTGTTTAAGTGTTTCGATGAAGTGATCAAGTAGGGGACTGGATCTTCTGAAGTGACAGCTGAGACTTGAAGCTTGTCCGCCATTTCATTGATGATAGATGTGCTCAGTTGCAAAGAGTGATCGATATGATCTGTCAGAAGTAGCCGTAAAAATTCATTTCTGTTTTCTTTTGTGCTTAATTCACCATTTCTAAAGCCTCCACCAATGAAAACCATATTGTAATTATAATCTTCGGTATGATGATTTGTGTCTCCTATTCCATGCGCATTATAATGTAAAATGAGCGTGAGATGCGGTTTAAAGGCATTAATTTTTTTTGCCCTAGCAGCTAAGTCTAAACGATTATAATGATTGGTAAAGATCTGGCTTAGAGATTGGTTTAAATTGGATTCATTTTCAATTCCTGAAAATAGCTTTGGCCCATCTTCTTTCAACCACTCATAAAAGTTTTTTTCATACACTGATTGTCCAAATTGATCTTTAGTCAGAAGGACAATTGACCCTTCATTTTCAAACCATTGTTTTAAAAGCAGGGCTGTCAATAAAGTGAGATTTCCCTCTGAAAAAAAAATCGTAGGAGGGCCATTTTTTGGCATTTTGATATATCTTTGTTCAATAAAAGCAAAGTCGCCTCCCAAATGACCGGGATCGATCGCTATGCGTAGATTGTTTAAAGTCTTTGGAAATGCCGTTTGTTCTTTTTTCTGTGGTGATAATGCTAATTTCAATATAAATTCAGCTTTTTGATTGATTTTGTCATTTTTATCGGCATACAAATAAAAGGCGTCGCTAGTCAACAAAAAGTGATCTTCCAAGCCCGCATCTTTGATCAAGTAATTCTGCAAGCGAAAAGAAATTTCTTGCTCGGTAAATAGGGTTTGATATTTATCAAATTCGGAACTTTCTAACGAAAACATTAAAAGTAAAAAGTGACAAAGAGCTTTCGTGTATTTCATATGACTTCCGAAGGACCATCGCGCTGGCTGCTAGTTTGTAAAAGTTGCGAATAGAAGAACAATCCACTTGAAATGAGTGCTAGAAATGTCACTAAATAAAGAGGAGTAATAGAGGAAAAAGTTGACATAAGCGACCCGATGATGGGTGCAGCTACATATCCCCAATTTTCAATGCTGTATAATAACCCTTGAACAGTCCCTTGATTGGCAGAAATTCCTTTCATTGACAAGTGAGCTTCAACGCAAGTATTGAGAATACAAAAACAAAATTGAACACCAAAAAAAGGCAAAAGCCAAAGATAACTCGGAACGGTAAAGCAAAAAGCTATCAACAGACTGCAAAGCAGCATAAAAATCGCACCGATAAAATTTCTGACATGATTTGAGTATTTGACTAAAATGAACTGATTCAATACATAAGCCAGGCCTACTATAGAAGCAAAATAATTGACAATCGATGGATTATTGCCAAGCTTTTCAAAAAGAATAAATGGGGTAAATTTTAAAAAAATAGAATAAGCTGTAATTAACAATCCAAAAGTCAAAAGAAGTGGACTGTTTTTCCGAAAATGCATTGCTATTAAGCTAATCATAGGTGTTGTTGGAATAGAATTGCAATTTGCGGGAGATGTGTAATGGGAAGTGTCAAAATGGGGAAAAGTAAATGTGTATGCGAAACAGCTAAAAGAAAGAAAGGATGAAAATATAAACATAGGGGCATAGCTGATTTCGTTAAAAAAAAATTTAAAAATAAAAGCCCCGGCTAAAGGAATAAAAAGCTTTGCAGCGCCTTTTATAAAAGCAATTTTTGCAAATTCAATCACTCGCTCTTCCTGTTTTGTGAGATTTGCGATTAATGATTTGCCTACGGGCGATGCACATCCCACAACTCCTGGAATGCAAAATGCAAAAATCGCTAGAGGGTAACTGTGAAGCCAGGAAGAGAGAGCTAGAAGAGCATAACAAATACTATTTGCCAGATGGATTTTACGCAAGATTGAGATTTTGGACTTTTTTTGATCGAGCTGCCTGCCTACAGATGGTGAAACCAACATCAGCAAAAAGGGATAGATCCCAATAAGCAGCGTATAAGCCCAAAGCCGATTGTTCATTGAGATTGTATCGATGAGCAAACCGCGTTTATCATCTAAGCCTAATAGGATGATATAGGGTGCCGCAAAGAAATAGGAAACCAATTCTAAACCTAAAATAAAACGCAATTTGCTTGCAACCATACCACTGAGTGTGCCAAATCAGAGCTTTTACCTAAAGAAAAATAAATCTTTCTAGACTAAAATAAGAATTATGTTATACTGTTGTTATTAGTTCAATAG
Source organism: Parachlamydiaceae bacterium (assembly GCA_025451995.1). Taxonomy (GTDB): domain Bacteria; phylum Chlamydiota; class Chlamydiia; order Chlamydiales; family Parachlamydiaceae; genus JANWJE01. The sequence goes on from JANWJE010000121.1 coordinate 6,162, forward strand.
AGGTTGCACGGTCAAATTAATACTAGGTATGCTAGAACGTCTTGAAAAGAGTCTTAAACGTAATTTCCTTCCCAAATTCAATACACAGGTAATTAAAACACAATCCCTATTTGAAACAAAAAAAGGTCCTTAACTGGCGTTAAGGGGAGCTAGTTAAGCACACATGAGTCCCCTTTGTTAATTGTTAACTAAATTTTATGGAGAATTATATGAAAAAAATATTTGTTGGTAACTTATCGTGGAAAACATCGGAAGAGCAATTAAAAGCTTTTTTCGAAGTTTGTGGCCAAGTGTTGAGTGCCAAGATTGTTACCGATAAAACAACAGGCAGATCGAAAGGGTTTGGATTTGTTGAAATGGCAGATGATGAAGCTGCTTCTAACGCAATTCGTGAACTTAATGGCAAACCTTTGCTCGATCGTCCTCTTCGCCTAAGCTTAGCTCAGGAAAGAGAGAGAACAGAAAGAACAGACAGAAGAGAAGGTGGTCATCGCGGTGGCGATTTCGGCGGAGGTCGCTCTAACTATCGTTCAAATAATTCAAGATCATTTAGTTAACACGAGACTGTTCGATTTCAAAAGCAAGAGATTTGATCTCTTGCTTTTTTTTTGATGCTTCTTAGCCTTTTAATTATCTTTTATAAAATCTTAATGTTTATTTATCATAATGATTAATGGCCCACAATGTTCGGGCACTATTGCAAAATTAAAATTTTTTTAGATAAAAAATTACAATAATAAGGAGCAATATGAATACATCTAACGTTACCCCCCCCTCAAACCAATCCTTTGAATATCCCACATATAGAGACAGAAAAATTCCCACTTTGGATTCCCTTGAGTATGCCATTGATCGGGAATTTGGAAATAGGGGATCTATTCCAGAAAGCGAGGTGATAAAAAACATTAAAAGTGTTGTTAGCAATCAATTTTTTCACGATGCAGATAAATATTGGCAAAGTGATAGAAGGTATAATGTACCAACAGATGTCTCCAGAGATCTAAATAAAATTTTTTCCTTAGACCAATCGCTCGATGATAGGGTAGCTGTCTTAAAAAATTTTGTGCAAATTTATTTTAGTAAACGCTCTTGAAAAATTTTGTGCAAATTTATTTTAGTCGACGCTTAAATTTAAATAAAAAAAAGCCTTTTCAATTAATTGAAAAGGCTTTTCTATTAAATTTCAAAAAAAGTCGTTAAGCAGAAACGAAAGCAAACCAAGCCTGCCAAACTTTTCCAACTTCTTGATAGTGAACCTCAATCATTTCATTGGTGTAAAAACCTTCTCCTGTTATTTTGCGACATATGATCATAGGTAGTGAGAGAGAATAAACTAAAGGAAACACAACTGTTAGTGATTTAATACTTTTCTTCATGATGTTGCATATCTGAGGTGAGTTATAACACATTACTCCTAATAAAATACTGATCCCAAGCGCAGTAATGGTCATTTTATTCTTTTTTGACCATTCAATGGTTGGTTCTATATAATCCGTATTAAACATATTCATGGTGTGAGCGGCGGCAGCTATCATTTTAACTCCTATACTTATTAGATCTCTTGCATCATTCCATTTATTTGCTAAAATGGATTTTTTTGGCGTCCTTATTGCCAAATTTTTCGACCATATTAATTGAATATGCTCTCAAAATTTGGCAATAAATCCATCCAAAAATCTCTCATTTTATCAAATAAAGCGAATAATGCAAGAGATCTATTTTATTATTCGATCCAACAATTGAAGTGCTCCGTCCCGAATGGTATTTAGGGTTTCATCCCTGATTGCTTTATTTTTCTTTTTCTTGTTTTTTGCGGATTGATCGGGTTCATCATTTTGTTGATGATCATTTGGCTCAAATGACGAGGGTTTAAACTCACCTTGCCAGGGGAAGGGTTGCGTAGTCGGCGAGGGATAGGTCTCTTCTTTTTCTGATAAAAAAGTATCCACTAATCCACCGATGATTTTCCCTTTCGTTCCACCGTGTGTTTGAGCCACGAGCGAGCCGATGCGAGCGATCGCTTTTTGTCTATTGATATCAACTTTTCCTTGCTTCATGTGAATGGGAATTTGAAGGATATAATTCGGATCCAGCCCATAAGAGCCAATGACTTGTTCTAATGTTTCCGATGGGATGCCAAGAATAAATTCACCTTCATGATTGTTTAGATTAATTGCCCCCCAGTTGGCAAGGGTATAGGCATTTGCAATAAGCATATCCAAACGCTTAAGAGAAAAAATCCCTTTATTTAGATCGAAATAGATGGGAGTGAACCAAATATTAAATGTCTTTCCCGAAATAGGTTTTATCATGGCTAAAATAGAGGGTAAGTCTCCTTCATTGCGAAAAATAATTTTTCCAAAGTTAATCTCTCCCTTTTCAATGATGACGTTTTCAAATTGAAAAGGATCTAAAGGGCAAATAAGTTTCTCAATTTTAAAGGATAAAGGATTTTCAGATGCCACCGCATTTTTCAAGAGGGGAACATTTGGTGTGAGCAGCGTTTGAATAAATAAAGGACTTAAGTTTGTAAAACCTGCAAGTGGCGTTCTTAGAGTCAATAGCCCCTTGTGAATTACACCTTCTAAACGAATATTTCCTTGATTTCCTTTAATGGAAGCAAGGATCGGCCCAGAGGATTTTATCAATTCACTATCGATTAGAAGGTCAATTTCATCTCCTAAAATTGCATTGATTTGCTCTTTCATTTGGAGAGTTATAGGAAATAACGAACGGATAAAACGAGGGGTCATTTTATCCCCTTCGATATGGAATTTAAAGCTGAGATCTTTGAAAGTGCGGGGGTTGTTGGTTGCATCAAATAGTTGATCGGCTCTTGCGCTTACCTTCAATACTGTTTTTTCAGTGGCATTGGCTGTGAGTTCAATCCCGCTTTCAAGATTTTTAGAGACAATATTTCCTTCAATTTTTAAAGGATTGTCATTGGAGTCTTTCCAGAGAATATTGGAAGTAAAAAAATTGCAATTCAACTGGCTTTGATGGGTCCAATTCTTAACGATTGGAACATTGACTTGGTTAAGAATTCCAGTGATTAAAAATGGGCTTTTAAGTTCACGATCATCTTTTATCCCCGTCAATACTTTTAATGCTTGATAGCTATTAGGGGAAATGGTCAATTTGAAGAGAGGAGGCTTATTTGGATCATAGATCGTTGCTCGATTGCTTAGCTTATATCTCCCTTCCAAATGGAAATGGGTACTGTCGAGGACCATGTCAAAATAGCCGGGTTTTGCAATCTCCGGGTCATAAAATAATTTTAAATCGAGGTCTAAAATAGGTCCTAAAATGAGATTTAAATTAGGCAAATCATAAAAAACATTCAACATCGAAGTTGGCATACCATTAAAATTCATTCTAATTTCTGAGCGAGTATGAGGCATGTCAATATGATTGGGGTTGAGCCAAAATTGGAGGTGTGCTGAGATTTGACTTGGCTTGCTTTCTCTTTCCGTATAAGCAAGCCCCTTAATACTAGTATAAATATTATTTCTTGGTCCGTCAATGACCCATGGAATCACTAAATTTTCTAACACGGGAGAAGGTTCGTGTCCATTTTCTTTTAAAACAATTTTTTTTATTTCTAAAATTCCTTGAAGATATAAATGAGCTAAATCATTTTGTTTAAGATTAAATTCTGTTGGCTCAATTTCAAGGTGGATTAAACTTTTTTCCTTAATTTTTTGACAGTTTTTACCAAGAATATCGCAAACGTTTGCTAATGCTTCCGGTGTAAGCAAATATTCAAATTTCAGGGGTTGAGTCAGGGTGATTGATTCTCCTTTTAATTCTCCTTCAACAATAAGATGAGCATCAGCATTTTTAATATCACTTTTTCCTTCACTCATTTCTAACCCTTGTTCATCGATGATCCACTTTGAATTTGATTGAATCTGAAGGGGTTCACTAAACAGAGGCAAGGGGTTTCCTTGCTGTGAAAGGAGGTTGAATTGGCTCGTTAACTGTATGCTCAGATTTTTTAGACTCTTTCCATCTATTTTTACTTTGCAATTTTCAATCAGGGGGATCCCCCCTTTTAAAAAATAGGGAAGGCGCAACGTGTCTATCGTTGTCACACATTCATATTCTAATAAATTCGGATTGTTAAAGGGCATTTTGAATCGTTCAAGGACTAAATGAATGGGACATGGTTGATCTAATTGCAATTGTTCTTTTGCAAAAAGATCTTTTAAGCAAGACGATGTCGCATTCCATTTTATAGAAGCCGGAGCCGTTAGCTTTAATTCTTTACCAATTTCCAATTTTGCTTCTTCTAAAATCATCTGGGGTGTTTGGAAGGAAAAAATCCCCTTCCATAAGTGATCACTTGGTTGAATGTCCAGCTGAGCATTCACCGTACTTCCAAAATTTTTTGTAAATTGCGAATGATCATTGAAAAAGGGGATTAATCTTAGAGGGAGTTTAGAAACGGTAACCGTTGTATGCATTCCCAAATAAATATTTTCATTAAAATGAGCAATATTTTCCGGCTTCGAAAGTGTAGATGTAAAATGAAGGTCAAATGGTTGTTGATGGTTTTCTGCATTCCCAATCATTTCCACTTGAATGAATTTGTCACATTTTTGACTAGAGACGACACCTTGAAAATTTGAAATGGCTATTTTCTCAAGTCTTCGCACTTCGGCTTCAATATTTTTTACCTTCAGTTCAAATTTGAAGCCAAATAAACATGGATCGCTATCACCATTTTTTTTAAAAAAAGCATGGGGAATGTTACAATCAACGATTCCAATCTCTCCAGATGTTTCACTTAAAATCTTGATATCTTGAGTCAAAGGGAGCAATGAATTAGGGGTGAGTTTGAATTGCACTCGAGTAGGTTCTAAGACCAAGATTTCCTTTTTAATTATCCCTATGACGGCAGTTTTTACTAAGGGAGATATAAAATTAATATCAAAGGATATTCCCTCATCGCTTGGCTTTTGTTTAAGGGAAAGATGAATGGACTCGCCAAAAATAGAACGCAAAAGACCTTTGAGTTCGGGGTTTTTTAGGGCAAATAATTGGTCGAGCAAATCAACCGGAAAGTTGTTCACTTGAGCATTGAGCCGATCCTGTTGGTTATGATTTCGTTCAAAATAGTGCTCACCAGTTATTTCGTCCCAACTGGAATTAATTGCTAAATGAATATCAAAACCTCCTTGCAGATTTCCTTGCCCAGTCAAACCGGTGAATTTAGCTTCAAAGGGTTGATGGGATCGATAGGAACACGCGCCATTGATATTTGATACGCTAATCGAGGGTGAATTTGAGGCATTGATTGTGGGAGATGATTTAAACCTAAATAAACTGCTCTCAAGATTGGATTGACCATCGGCATTCACTGCCAAATTCCCATTGAGCTCGCTGATATTGATAAAGCCAAAAGAAGCATAATCTCTTAACAGAAGTTGGAAAAAGGTCGCTTCTGTAAAAAACTCTTTAAATTCGAGAACAAGGTTTCCTTCCGAATCTTGTAATTTGAATCCCTTGATTGCCTGCCCGCTTCCCCACTGGGTAGAGAGATCATCGATCGCGATTTTTCCCGGGATTGAAAAATTAACCCAGGCGAGCGCTTGTTTTTTTCCCCATTGAGTGCTCAGTATTGTTGGAAGAAATAAAATAAATGTAATAAAAAGAAATAAAACCAAAGATAAATATTTTAAAAAGCGAATCATTTATATTTCCAATTACCAAGCGTAAATCATTTAAAATTAGTGTAAAATTATAAATTTGTCAAATCAAAAGGGTGAATTGTTCTTTTCATTTTTTGATCTGTAAATTAATTTCACCGGATGCTCAGCCGGAAGCGTTGATAATTTGACAAAATTAGTATGTTATTATAATATAGATTTGTAGTTTAATGAATTAAAAATTAGGATAATTATGACCACTATATCTATAAAAATTCATACATTAGAAAACAATAGAATCCATGAAATTAACATTGGTTGTGAGGAGTCATTAAGCAATGTTGAACGGCAGAAACTCCAAGACAAAGTGCAACAATTTGTCGATAAGCTGGATATTAAAGATGGGGAAACACGCGGTAGTTATCATTCCTCAGATAATGTTGATTTGTATTACAAGGGGGGGAATATTTTTTCTTGTGTTTTTGATGAAAGTTACTTTGCTAAAAGATTGCTGGGCGTTTTAACTAAAATCAATGCTGAGAATATCTTAGATGAAATCTAATTAGGTACCCACCCGGCTTTTCGTGACCCGGGTTTTTGATACATCAGCTAAGCGCATATTGAGTAAACAAGGCCTTGTTGCCTTAGGTTAGCACAATGATTATTGATGGAATTCAGATCGATCCTCTGTTAAAAGCATTTTCAAAATTTGAAAAGTTTAGACAGCATCTTAACAGTGAGCAAGAAAAGGCTGGGGCGATTCAAGCATTTGAATATACTTTTGAATTGGCCTGGAAAACGATGAAACGACTCATGGAAGCACGCGGAAAAGTTGCTAACTCCCCACGCGAAACTTTCCGCATTTCTGCTCTTGAGGGTTTTATTGTAGACCCCGAAATTTGGTTTGATTTCATAAAAAAAAGAAATTTAACGGTCCATACTTATTCAGAAGCAGAAATGAACGATGTTTTGGAGATCTTTGAAAAATTTTCACTTGAAATGAATACTTTTTTAAAAAATATTCAAAAATCAATCTAATGATTTTTTTGGAAGATAAACACAAAAAAATAATTAAAGAGATACTTTCAAAATACCCCTATAAATTTTATGTATTTGGCTCGCGGGTAAAAGAAAACCATAAAAAACTCTCAGATTTAGATTTATGTTATCTAGACCCAATTCCTTCATCCGTTATCAACCTCATTGAGAATGACTTTGAAGAATCAGATCTTCCCTTCAAGGTAGATATTATCAATTGGAAGAATTGTTCAAAGGAATTTCAAGAAGAAATAAACAAAGATCTCATCCTTTTTGTCTAATCTTCACAAGGTCCCCAGCCACCGCCAAGGGCCCGAATGAGTTTTACTGTTGAAAGATAGCGATCGCCTAAAACAATCACTGCGTTTTGTTCCGTCTCTAAAAGTTGTCTTTCAGAGTCGACGACGCTTAAATAATCGGTTAAGCCTCGATCATAGCGCATTTTTGCAAGATTAAAGGTGATATTTGCATATTTAACAGCTTTTGCTAAGTCAATTGCCCGGTCGGCATAGCCATGTAAATCTACTAGCGCATCTTCGACATCTTTAAAGGCTTCTAAAACCGTTTCTTCATAGTTAGCTAAAGACTCTCTAAATAAGGACTGATAATATTCGTAATTAGCTTGATTGCGACCGGCATCAAAGACTGTTTCAAACACTTGCCAACCGAGTTTCCAAAAACGAGATTTCCAACTGAAAAGTTGATGGGCGAAGGGGCTTCCAAATCCAAGCGCTGCATTTAAATTAAGCGAGGGGAAAAAATTGGCATAGGCCACTCCAATTTGATGATAGCTTGCTGAAAGGTTTCTTTCAGCTTCGGCAATATCGGGTCTTCTGCAAAGCAACTCCGATGGTAATCCTTTCGGAATCAAAGGCGGGGGAATAAGAAGTGGATCATAAGGAATGCAAAAGACTTGAGCGGGCGTCCCAACAAGGGTTGCCAGCAGATTTTCTTGATTCCCTCGCAACCTTTTCACGTCATCATAATCCGATTGGGCTCTCGCTAACTCGACTTCAGCTCTTGAGACATCTAAAAAGACGATGACACCGGCATTAAAACGAGCTCGATTGACGTTTACCGCTTCTTGTCTTACTTTAATGTTTCCCAAAAGGACGTTTTCTTGTGCATCTAATCCACGAATCTGAAAGTAGGCTGTTGCCACATCGGCTGTTAAGGAGAGAAGGACTCCTAAATAGGCTTGGGTGCTTGCTTGGGCAGCATTAGAAGCTGCAAAAAAAGCATTATGCACTTGATTCCAAAGATCCAATTCATAGTTAAGATTGAGAGGGAATAAGTATTGCGTTTGAACATAACGAAAATCATTGGGAATACTGTTTAATAACCCGGAGCTTAAAGAGCTTGTTTTATTCCCAGTTTTTGTAAATGGGGGATAAACAGTCGGCAAAGGGCATGCGGGTTTTCCTCCGCCAGAACCACTCATCAATGGGTTTTGCAGGAGAAATCCCTGTCTTGAAAAAGCAGGGGAAAAGCTAAGCTGGGGAAATAAAGGGGCATATTGAATAGCTGCTTGAGCTCTGGCCTGAAGGACTTTTTCAAGCGCAGACCACAAAGTAAAACTAGAATTTAATGCTTGCTCTTCAAGTTCATTTAAAAGGGGATCATTAAAAACCTCCCACCAGTTATAAAGGTTGCCCTTAAGTTCTGCGACAATGGGAGTTTTTTGAATCTCCTCTTGCGGTTCATCCTTAGGAATGGTGGGTTGATCCGCATCGGGCAAAGTGTAATCATTTTTCCAGCTTACCGGCATAGGGATAATAGGTCCCTTATAAGGAGCAATTAACTGGCAGGCAGTTAAAAATGCAACTGCAAAAATAAGGATTAAAAATGAAGAAATTGAATGTTTGAAAAGCATCGTCCACAAACTCATTAAAAAAAAATAGACCTCTTGCAAGAGGTCTAATATAGTGGTTTCTAAAATTTAAAAGAAAGAAAGTTTCATGAAGAAGCTATTCATGAAGCTATACTCTATGGCGCACTTCGATCACGCATTTTTTTTCTGCCAATTGATCGATGAGGCGCGAAAGTTTCTCTTGATTTTCTTTATCTAGATTGGCATCCCATTCGTCTAAGAGCAAAACATCTACGTCTACCTTTTCTAAAATTTCACATAACCGATTGCGAAGTGATTCTCCTGTTGAATGTTTATTCGTTTCTGAAATAAAAGCGAGCTGATTTTGCGTTGGAAGAAAAAATGCTCGATCAGACATCGATTTTTTGATGAGCATCAACAAAGTGGATTTCCCTGCCCCATTTTCCCCACGGAGGGTCATTCGTCCGGGTTGCCTGGTGAATTTTAAAAGATCTTGATGAGATGCAAGGGAATGAGGACCCGCCAAAGAAATATGACTTTCATCCGCTGAAGTTGTTAAAAGATTTCCTTCTAGATAAATTTTTGGCCATTTAATTTTTTTCTCCATCGCCATAGCAGAATATTGACTTGGCTGAATGGCTTTATAAATGGAAATTAATTTACCGCGATGCATTGTCCAGCGAAAAAGGAGGCTTAGGGTTTGATATGTGTAGGATAAAATCATAAATAGAATCGGCAATGTCACTAAAAAAGCGGTTAAATCGGGTATATTGAAGCGATGCTCATAGACATAATAGACGACCACACCTAAGGAGGGAATACAGGTTAAAATGGAGATGACAATTGCTAAAATTTGATCGAATCGCTCTAATTCAACGTTTTTTTGCGAACAGCGATTCACCCTTTGAAAAGTTTTTTCTTGCCATAACTTAAAATTATAAAAATTTCCCAATAGAACATTGTCCCAAGCAGCAAGCAAGGATTGGTAAAGATCAATCCTGGAAGTGAGTGCTTTTTTTGTTAAACGACGCTGAAGAGGTCGTTTCATTTTCATGACAAATACGACGGCGAGGACACTCAATCCATAAGCTGCTGCAAATAAAGGCTCTAGTATGATGGAAAGGGTCAAAATATTAAATAAGACACTTAATACATAGCCATATAAATCATATAAATAATCGATCAAAGCATGCAGAGCAGAAGGTCCCTCAGCTGTCAGAATTGATAGTTTTTCTTCTTTGATTCCTCGATTGCTCCACTCGTCAATTTGATCGCGGTTAGAATTCACAAACGTTTGAATAAAAAGTTTTTGAGCTTCTTGTTTCCAGGTAATTTTAATCACGAGAGCAATGCATCCCGGCAAATAAGGAAAAGCCAAAGAACCTAAATATAGAAATAAATCGAGAAAAAACGGTTTTCCTGCGGTGATATGCTTCATCATCGCGACTAACCAAATTGTTGCCGATGCATCGATAATTTGTTGAAAAGTCAAAAGGCCAAAACAAGCACACCCCCATTTATTTGTGAGTAGTCCGCGAATGTACTTATGAATTTTCTGAGACGATGGATTAAACATTATTTCCAAAATTTTGGGTTTTGCTGACAGACATTTTACATTCCCTCATTTTATTGGACAAGTTGCGAATTAATTATTTTTTAGATAAGATGTTTGTTTTATTATAACTTAACAAATTCTTTAAATTTTATATAAATTTTATTTGTAAAATGTTAATAAATTTTTTTAGGTTTTAAATGAATATCTATGATTTTAATAGTGCAATACATGAAATAAGAAAAACAATCGATTACACTTCTTTAGAGTTGGAATATGAACATACGTTTACTCAGCAAATGCGCAAGAATTTTAATCAGAAACTTAGAGATTTAGAATGTCTATTAAAAATGGATGCCTTTCATTCTATAACAATAAATCCACCATGGCATACAGCTAGACGCATCGTCGCCTTAAACGAAGTCGTCAACAAACTGGAACAAGTTAGAGACAAGATTTTTAAAAACTCCAATCCTCCTTATTTTGTCAATAAAATTAAAAATCACATACTTCCAATCCAAGAAAGAATTAAAAACCTTAAGATAGTGATCGGTCAGAAAGGAAGACTCCCTTTTTCTGTCAGTAATTCAAGACAATATTTTTATCAACAAATTCAAGATAATCTTAATCTAAAAAATTTAAATGGATTAACTATTGTTCAAAAAGAATTTTTTCATTTGATGGGAAATTATTTTGAACCAACTATCAATAAAGAGGTTAATGTAGATTCACTTAATGGAAATCAAAATCATAATAGTTTAGAAAGTTGGAAAAATATTATGCACCTTTTTATCGATCAAGCAAAAAATCAAGTTGATAAAGAGGCAGGTGATAAAATTTTAAAAATAATAGAAAAAACGATTCCTGTAGAATTAAAAACCTCATATCTAAGATCTTGGAAACATACTCCTGATTTTTTTAGCGATTCCTTAGAAATAGAATACTATAAAGATTTAATCAAACTTGAAGAAAAAACATTAACTAATGAAAATTTTCAAAATAAATATTTGTTAAATTATCAGTCCATAGTTCCTTTTAGTATTGCTGTGAATGAGGTCGCTTGGGATCATGTTGATATTATTAATCAGCTGACTGAAGGGGAATGTGCACTGTTCACCTTTGGAAGTAAAACCCATAGTGTAGCAATAGAAATTACATGCAGGCAAAAACCGACTAGGTATTTCCAAGGGAATTATATTTATAAAATTTTTAATACGGGAACTAAGTGTGAGGAATATCACAACGTAGATTTGTCAGAGAAATTTTCCTTTCCCTTGATTTATGAAGAAATTCCCTCCACAGCATTTTCTTACCAATTTTTCTTAAAACTTTTAGATCTCAAATTTGAATCATTTAGCATGGAGTATTTTTATAAATATCATAAAGAGCATTTTAATGCCTGCGAGAAAACCAATGAATGGGAATCGCCCTATTTGATCCAAAAATTTGGAACGTGTACCTATTCTGCAATTGAAGCATGGATAGAATACAAATTAACTAAAGAACAAAAGGAATTATTGCGAAAAGTAAAAATTGAATTTTCCATGTCGAAACAATGGAAATTAATAAGGATTCTTAAAGAGGCTACTAAAGAATCCTCAAAAACAGGAACGATTGTTCAATGTACGACTGTAAACACCTGGGATCCAAAAGGGTTTTTAAAAGATAGCGAATTTCTGTATGATTTGGGTCGTCATTGCATAAGCGCGCCATCATAAATAGCTGTATTGTAACCTGCTTCTTCAACAGAATGATCTGATAATTTTAAATATTCCTGGATGCGTTGAAAAGGAGGGGAGTCGCGGACGGACCCAAGCAAATCATTGCTTTTATCAATTGCTAGGCACACCATTGAATAGGTGATTGTATCAATCGCTCTGGCAGGTTGATATCCAATCGTTTTATCTTTAAAGGAAGCTGCTGTTAAAATTCTTTCTTGTTGCAATGGCTCAAGTAATGTGTGAAGATGATTCAATGAGATTCCAAGCTCGTGTGCTAGAGAGCGATCTGTTTGTGGGGGTTCGCCCTTTACAAATGCTTCAATACAACGATACGTGACCAATAAAGCTGCTGCTTTTACAGATAAATTTGTCGTTCGTCGATAAGGAATAAATAAGTCATTTTCAATTTCAAAAGCGAGTTCTGCTCCCCCTAATAAAATGAGCCAACTCATTTGTAGCCAAATAAGAAAAAGGGGGAGAGCTGCAAAACTGCCATAAATGGCACCATAGCTGGTCGCTCCGATTTGAAATTTAATATAAATCCATTGCATTAATTGAAACGCGGTCCCTGCTAAGATACCTGCAATAATAGCAGAGCGAAGATAGACCTTCGTATTTGGTAAAAAAAAATAAATAAAGGTAAATAATACCCAACTTAAAACAAAAGGAAATAGTTTTATTAAAAATATAATCAATGGATTAACAACTATGGCAATGACACCTTGTTCCGTATGTGCCCAATTAGTCAGCCAAAGGGTAAGACTGCTAGAGGTGATAAGAAAGAAAGGGCAAATGACCATTGCCGCTAGATAGTCGCTCATTCTCCTTCCAAATCCTCTTGAAATCGGCATTTTCCAAATGGAGTTTAATATTGTTTCTATGCTGCTTAATAAACCCAGAACTGCCCAAAACAGAATAAATACCCCAAAGCCTGCAATTACCCCCCCCTTCACAGTTTGAAGCCAAGAATTCGCAAATTCAGTTAATTTACTCCAAAGTTCGTGGTGTTCTCCAAACCTTTCATTGATTCCCAATTCTAACCCCGATTCAAGGCCGAATCCTTTAGCTATTCCAAAAACTACAGCAAGAAGGGGAACGATTGATAATAGTGAATAAAAAGTGAGTGCTGATGCTTTGGTGTAACAATCGTCTTCAATAAATCCGCGGGTAGAATCATAAATGACCCGAAATATCCGCGTAAGGATTGTTGGATGCTTTTCAGGCTGTTCCTTTCGATGGGGAAATAGCTCATTAAATCTCTTTGTCATATGGTCAATCTTTACTTTTATCGAATTATCGTTCAATAGACTTCTTTTGAAACTCCATTTGATTGATAAAACGGATCTTTTTGGCGACTTTACTTCAAAATTTTTCGACCATATTTCACTCAATATGCTCTCAAAATTTTGAAGTAAATTCATCCAAAAATCTCTCATTTTTTCAACCAAAGCGAGTTTCGAAAGAAGTCTAATCCCTTTCCTTCTTATAAACTTTCATTAACAACATTAATTAATTAAAACTTAATAAAGTCTTTAATCAAATAACAAACTTTTTTAATAAAATTCTCCATTAAATTATATCATTGGATTGTCTATGAATATTTGTGATTTTAACGCTTCCCTTCATGCTATTAAAAAAGGAATTGAATATACATTTTTAGAATTAGAATATGAAAGAAAATTTAGCGATAAAACAAGAATTGATTTTAACGTCGCTCTCGACCAATTAATGATTACCTTAAATAAAGATAAATCTCATCTTACAGGTTTGGGAGAGCCCTGGCATACAGCCCGTCGAATCGTTGATTTTAATGATATCCAGAGCAGGCTGGAACAAATCAGGGACCGAATTTTTAAAATTTCCGATATTCCATATTTTGTAAAAAAAATCAAAGATATTCAACCTCTTCTAAAGGAGAGAATAAAGGAATTAAAAAAAGGAATTGGTCAAAAGGGAAGACTTCCCTTTTCAATTGGGCCCTCAAGAGACAATTTTTATTCAGAAGTTCAATCCAATTTACATTTAAAAAACCTTAAAAAAGTTTCAACTGTCCAAAAGGAATTTTTCCACCTCATGGCCAATTATTTTGATAAAGATATTGAAACTAATATAGATATTGCTACGCTTTCCGGAAGTGAAGAAATTTACAGTTTTGAAAGTTGGAAAAGCATCATTCAAGAATTTCTAGAAAGATCGACAATGCAAGTCGATAAAGAGATCGGACTTAAGATTCTACATTCCCTAGAAAAAGCAATTCCATTAAGTCTAAAAGAAAACTACTTAGTCAGTTTGTTGAAGAAAAATTTTCAAAATGATTATTTTGAAATTGAATACTATAAAGATCTTATTCAACTCAATCAAGACCATGTGTTAACAGAAGAAAGTTTTAGCAATAAATATATTCTTGATGCCTTTTTAAAAGTTCCTTTAAATGTCGCGATCAATGAAATTATATGGGATATTCACGATACGATTCATCGATTGAATCCGGGAGAATCGCATCCATTAACCTTCGGAACCAAAACCCATTGTATTGTAGTAGAAATTACATGTCATGAAAAAGCAAACGATACCTCGGCCGGAAATTATACGTTTACAATCATCAATACAGGCGGAGGGGTCCGCTCTCATCATCAATTAGATTTAAGTAGGGATTATGCCTATCCATTATCCTATGTCAATATTCCCGAATCGGCATTTTCTTATTCTTTTTTTTGGAAATTGAAAGATATTAGTTTTAACTCTTCAAAAATAGATGAATTTTATCAATTTAATGACATGTATTTTACTGATGATGTTAAAGCAGGAAAAATGATCGATCAAAATCCTATCTATCAACTACAAAAATTCGGGACTTGCACTTACTCTTCAATTGAAGCTTGGATAGAGAGCAAAATGTCTTTAGATCAAAAAGAGCTCTTAAGGAATATCAAAGTCGAAGTTTCTTTGTCAAAACATAGTCAATTAATTCAAACGCTAACAGATCAATCTAAAGAATCTGTAGAATGGAAAGTTGTGGAGAGAAAGAGAAAAAGAGAAAATGAAGGCTATATCGATAAAAGTAAATTCTTAAAAATCAGTCAATTTCTATATGATTTAGGGAAAACAATTCTGTTGAACCCCGAACATTTAAAATATTAGACCTCTTGCATAATTCGCTTTATTTGATAAAATGAGAGATTTGTGGATGGATGTATTGCCAAATTTTGAGAGCATATTGAATTAATATGGTCGAAAAATTTGGCAATAAAGACGCTAAAAAGATCCATTTTAACGCGATGTGCGAATTTTTCGAAGGAAAATTGCACATGTCAGCAGGTAATAAGCTGCTCAAATTGCAAAGGCTCATTACCTCTATCCACATTTACTTTAATGCAAACTGCATGCGCTAACAACTTTCTCCAAAATCTAGAAGCTTCATGCCATACATCACGAGCGCGAATCTTCTCTATATGAAATCTTTCAGCTAGTTGTCCAATCACCGTTTCAATTAATCGCCTAGTCCCTTGC
>JANWJE010000122.1 GCA_025451995.1 Parachlamydiaceae bacterium
GCAAGGGACTAGGCGATTAATTGAAACGGTGATTGGACAACTAGCTGAAAGATTTCATATAGAGAAGATTCGCGCTCGTGATGTATGGCATGAAGCTTCTAGATTTTGGAGAAAGTTGTTAGCGCATACAGTTTGCATTAAAGTAAATGTGGATAGAGGTAATGAACCTTTGCAATTTGAGTAGCTTATTACCTGCTGACATGTGCAATTTTCCTTCGAAAAATTCGCACATCGCGTTAATTGTTATTTTTTTTAAAATGCCATTCCTGACCAATAATTTTAAGAGCATTCTTTTCCTTTTGTAAAATATTTGCAAAACAAATAATTGACAATAATTAAAATTTGTTTTAAAATGCATTATAAAAAAAAGAGTAAATATGCCTAATTCTAATTAGGAACAATTACATCTTTTTTGCTGTGCGCAAACAAAATACAAAATCCAATCTCTGAGATGTGGTTTTTTTATTCAACCAGAGGCTAGTATTCTTAGCCTAATAAAAAAAAATAAATAAATAAAAAATGGATGTTTTATATGAATTTTATAAATAGCTTATTTAGTTTTACCAATCTACAAAACCAATAGATTTCTCAAACCGCTCAGATCAAAATTCACTATTCGACAGAAACCCCATGCATAGGTACAAGTTTAAGAGTTCAAATAGTAAAACAAGTAGGAAACACAGTTTACCCTTTATTCCTAGTTGATGAACCTGAAGTTGGTTTTTGTATGATAGGCAAAGCAAGTATTGGCTTGAATTGTAAGATTACCAGAACATCAAATTTGAAAATCCAAAATTTTGTACTTGGCCATACTTGGAACTGGGGAAAAGACGAAAAGAAAGAGACAACATTTATCGAAAGCATAAGTGAGTATGACTCATATATTAAAAATCTTGAAAAATCGATGGGTACAACTGCTGTCGATTGTGAGTTTATTGTTTTCGAAGGATAAACTAAGCTCCCCCCCTGAAAAAGGAACATTTGAGAATTGCAGGTTGCCCTTCACTGACTTTGCCTGATTCAAAGCTGGAACGAAAACCAAGGAGCATGTTTATTGTTCCTTGGAAAATAAGCTTTATTTGCCTGTCGGTTTATGATAAAGACCGGCCATTATAGCAAGAAAGACAACAGTGACTGAAAGAACAGGTACTCCAGCTGCCGCGATGCCAATTGCTCCTAGAGTTAAGCATGCTTTATCGGGTAAGGGCGGGTACACGGATACAAGGGGTAGTTCTTCATCCATGATATGTAGCACTATCGGGAAGGGTGGGCTTTTTAGCGACGAGAGCGAAGCTTGGGCCATGCTCGGGATGCATCTCTTCATCACCGATTTCTATCTCTTTAAATCCAAAAAAGCTAAGTGCTTTTAAAATATCATCACGCGTTAGCCAGGCGCTTGTTTTTGCAGGACCCCCGATAAATGTCGACCAAATTCTTGAGGCTCCATAATTGAATGGATAGAGGGTATGTTGAAAGCCATTCGTTTCCTGTTTAATAGGCCTCATAAATTTTTGTTTAATTCTTTTATCCATCCCCTCATCATAATACTGAGTCCAGAGGTAAAGTTCTCGGCATTTAGCGGAGAGAGAGGCGAGCAATCCAACGGGATTTTTCATATGATAAAGGACGCCCGAGGCTAAACAACAATCAAATGACTCGTTTGAAACCTTTAAATAGGCATTAAAGTCGCCAAAAAGAAAATGGACTTTTTCCAGTTTAAACAATTCTTTAATCAATAAACATTTAAGAAAGGCTTTAGGATTTGCTTCCACTGCTGTAATAGAGGCTGCTCCATGCTTTTGAAGCATATAGGAATGGCCCCCTTCTAAGGGACCGAGTTCAAGCACTTTTTTATTTTTGATTCCGATTTTCTCCAGCGCCCATTCGATTCGACGATCCTCAAAAAGGGGATAAATGCCCGCTTGAAAGTGTTGATAGGGCGATGGTAAAGCAGATAACCATTCATTTTGAAAAAGATTGATGAGCCCTTCAGGGGTGGGGGCAGCCTCATTATATTGCGCTAAACGATGGCGATGGGGAGCAAAAAGGGAAATATATCCATTTTTGACCCTCTCCTTTCCGCTTTTGAGCCTCTTTTTTAAACCCTCAACAATCATCCTAGAAACGGCAGTTGAAGGCGAAAAATTGACGCAATCTTTTGAGCCATAATCGCTAACAATCGAGGGCGCCTTCACCTTTTGGGAATGTTCACCCCCAATTGTTAGCGATTCTAACTCAAAATCTTGCATCACTTTATCGCCTTGAACTGCCGTTTTTAGGATCATTTGCAGACAACATTGAGCAATTTATTTGGAACAAAAATGATTTTTGCGATCTCTTTCCCATCTAAATAAAAGGCAATGTTGGAATGCTTTTTTGCCAATTCAAAAATTTCATCCTGCGTTTGGTCTTTGGGAAGTTCCAAACGACCCCGTAATTTTCCATTAATTTGAACAACATAAGTGCAAATTTCATCATGAAGATATTTGTCATCAGCAATAGGAAATGGTTCATAGGCCAAAAGCCCATCACATTGAAGATGTTCCCAAACCTCTTCTGCTAGGTGGGGAGCAAAAGAGGCAAGGGCAATCGCCGCCATTTTTACCACGTCGTAGGGGTACACTTGAAGCTTTGTGAAATCATTCATAAACTCCATCATTTTGGCGATCGCTGTATTGAATTGGAGAGCTTCGATATCCTTTGCAACACCATGGATGAGGCGGTGACCTAACTTTAACCCCTCCTCAGATGCAACTTTTTGCACTTTTTCAGATGTTGCCATATCGTAAAATCGATTTAAAAACCGACGGCAGCCAGACACAGCATCGGTGTTCCAAATTTTTTCTTTTTCTAATGGGCCCATAAACATCTCGTAAAGACGCAAAGCATCTGCACCATATTCTTGGATAATTTCATCCGGAGTCACACCATTGAGCTTGGATTTTGACATTTTCTCAACTTGACTGGCTAGTTGTTCTCCCGTTCGTTGATCAAAAAATAGCCCATCCTTTTCGATCACATTGTTCGGTTCTATATAGGCATGGTGACTATTTTGAAATGATCTGGCGACGATCAGACCTTGATTGCGCAGAGTTTGAAAGGGCTCTAATGTGTGCACATAACCGCAATCATATAACACCTTATGCCAAAAGCGCGCATAGAGAAGATGCAAGACTGCATGCTCCACACCGCCTACATACATATCGACCGGCATCCAATAATTTTCCACTTTCTTATTCCAAGGCTCATGTTCATTATGCGGATCGCAAAAGCGGAGATAATACCAACATGATCCCGCCCATTGCGGCATGATATTTGACTCTCTTATTGCCCGTTTTCCGGTTTTTGGATCGGTGATTTCAATCCAATCTTTAATTTGCGCTAAAGGGCTGTTTCCCTCGGGTGTGGGTTTATAATTGGAGACTTCAGGCGGGCACAAAGGGAGTTCATCCTCTGTTAAAAGGCGAACTGTTCCATCTTCAAATTTAAGAATGGGAAAGGGCTCACCCCAATAGCGTTGTCTGGAAAACAGCCAATCGCGCAATTTGTAGGTAATTGTCTTTTTTCCTTTTTTTTGTGTCTCTAGCCAATCGGTCATTTTCTTTTTGGCTGCCTCTACCGCAAGACTCTCTAATGATAAATCTCCACAAGAACTATTGATACATGTCCCCTCTCCTATCCAACATCGCTCCCCTTTTTTTACTTCATTTCTGATGGATTCCTCTTGTTCGATTGGATCGTAGACTGGATGGATGGGGAGATGGAATTTTTTTGCAAATTCAAAGTCCCTTTCATCATGCGCAGGGACTGCCATAATGGCTCCGGTCCCGTAGCCCATTAATACATAATCTGAAATCCAAATGGGAATAAGTTTTTCATTGACGGGATTGAGAGCATAAGCTCCTGTGAAAACACCCGTTTTTTCAAAATTGAGTTCTGTTCTATCTAAATCACTTTTCGTTGCCGCTTGTTTCTGGTACGCCTGAACTGCCTCTTTTTGCTCCTCAGTTGTGATGCGATTAATGAGAGGATGCTCCGGGGAAAGAACCATATAGGTCGCCCCAAATAGCGTATCGGGGCGCGTAGTAAAGACAATGAGATCTTCCCCCGTTGTTTTTTCAATAAACTGGACATTGGCTCCCTCACTTCTGCCAATCCAATTGATTTGAAGCTTTTTCAAACTTTCCGGCCAATCTAACGCATCGAGATCTTGTAACAAACGATCTGCATAGGCGGTGATTTTTAAAATCCACTGCCGCAGGGGTCTTCGTTCAATGGGGTACCCCCCTTCCTTCGCTTTTCCATTCTCGACTTCTTCATTTGCTAAAACGGTTCCGAGCGCCGGGCAAAAATTAACCAACATTTCAGCTTCGTAAGCCAACCCTTTTTCATACAGTTTAGTAAAAATCCATTGCGTCCATTTGTAGTAACTTGGCTCGCTTGTGGCGATTTCTCTGGACCAATCATAACTAAATCCCAAAGATTTCAATTGCCTGCGAAAGTTATCAATATTTTCTTTTGTAGAAAGTGCCGGATGTGTCCCCGTTCGGATTGCATATTGCTCTGCCGGGAGTCCAAAACTATCCCACCCCATTGGATGGAGGACATTAAATCCCTTTGCTCTCTTATAGCGAGCTAAAATATCAGTCGCAGTATACCCCTCTACATGTCCAACATGCAAGCCAGATCCAGAAGGATAGGGAAACATATCTAAAACATAATATTTTGGCTTCGGCGAGTCATTCGGCGTCTTGAATGTTTGGTTTTTTTCCCAAAATTTCTGCCATTTTGCCTCAATTTTTTGATGGTCGTACTTCATTTTCCCTATGCTTTGTTTAAAGAGGTATGTTATGATTAACTAAAAACAAACAATTTTATGGCAAAAAGCAGCAAAAAGTCAAAACAAAAGGAAATTCTTCAATTTGAGGATGTCCCTAAAAGAAGCTCAAAAGAAGAACGGGTTTTCCAAAATTTCTTAAAAATTACAGAGCAATTTATGGGGGGAAAAAATTTCTCACCCTTATCGGAAGAGGAATTAGTTTCTCGCCTTGCGATCCCGGAACAGCATCGGATGCTTTTCAAAGATGTGTTGAATCAATTGATCGAATCAAATCTCGTTGAATGTTTAGAGGGACGGTATGGATGGAGACAATCAAAATTGGATGTGGTTAAAGGGATCATTAAAATGCACCCCAGGGGATTCGGCTTCGTTCAGCCGGACGTTGCCACACAATTAACTCAAGATATTTTTATTCCTAAGCACCTGACTAAGAATGCCGTCGATGGCGATATCGTCGAAGTTCTTATTCAACAAGATTTCATTTCCGACAAAGGTCCTGAAGGAAAAGTTGTCACCATTCTCTCTCGCTCACGGACCCATATGGCCGGCGTCGTTCGAGAAATGGATCGCACCGGGGAATTTGTCGTCCATGTCCCCCTCTTAGGCACCCAGCAACGAGTGATCGTTCAATTCACCGAAGAACATCCCCTTAAAATAGGCGATAGAATCGTCATGGAAGTGATCGATTGGGGAACAAAAGAAACAGAAACAGTCTGTAAGTTTTCCCACTATCTTGGGCATATAAGCGACCCATCATGCGATATCTATGCAGCCATCGAAGAATTTGAATTGCGGTCTGATTTCCCAAGCAATGTCATTAAAGAGGCTGAATCCCTAGGAAAAACCGTCTCACAAACAGACATCAAAGCAAGGGAAGATTTAAGATTTCTCAACTGTTTCACAATTGATCCGGACACTGCTAAAGACTTCGACGATGCAGTGAGTTTAAGCAAAGATGAATATGGGATGTATCATTTAGGGGTACATATCGCAGATGTTTCACATTATGTCAAACCCGGCACATCCTTGGATGAAGAAGCCCAAATGAGATGCAATTCAACCTATTTTCCCGGGAAATGTATCCCAATGCTTCCCGGCGCATTGTCAGAAAATTTATGCAGCCTCAAGCCAAACGTCAATCGATTGACAGTTTCCATATTAATGAAATTTGATTCGCACGGCACGTTGATCGAACATGAAATGATCCGCTCAGTCATTAAAAGTACCAAGCGGTTCACTTATAAAGAGGCAAAAAAAATTCTAGATGGGGAAAAAACAAGCCCGCATCTCCCCTCGCTGAATCTCATGGTAGAGCTTTGCCAACTTTTAAAAAAGAAGCGCTATGAAAGGGGAAGCCTCGAATTTTCCCTTCCGGAACTTGTCGTTTTAGTCGATGAGAAAGGAACTCCTTACCAAACAGATTATATCACTTACGACATCACGCATCAGATGATCGAAGAATTCATGTTAAAAGCAAATGAAATCGTGGCTTGGGATTTATCACAAAAAGGGAAAAATTTAACCTTTAGAGTGCATGATGTCCCTTCTGAAGAAAACCTGCGAGATTTTTCTTTTTTAGCAGCTGCATTTGGATTTAAAGTTCCCGATTTCCCAACACCTCAAGATCTGCAAAAATTGTTTGAAGAAGCAGGCGATTCGGCTTACGGCAATTACTTAGCTTCTAGTTATATTCGAAGAATGCGCCTCGCAGCTTATTCAGCAGAAAATATTGGCCATTATGGATTGAGTTTAACTCATTACTGCCACTTTACAAGTCCGATTAGGCGTTATGTTGATTTGGTTGTTCACCGCATCTTATTTGGTGAAAACGATGATCTTGGTTATTTGCAACACATTTCCAATGTATGCTCAGAACAAGAAAGAATGAGTGCAAAAGCGGAGATGCGCGTTGTGCTCTTAAAAAAGCTTCGCTTGCTCAATCAGATGCACACCCAAGATCCCTACAAAGAATATGAAGCCATCGTCACCCGCGTAAAAAACTTTGGAATCTATTTCGAAATCATTAATCTTCTTTTAGAAGGGTTTATCCACATCTCAGAACTGGGTGAAGATTATTTTATTTACGAAGAAGAAAAAATGCGCTTGAGAGGCAGACATCATGGGACGTTTTATGCCCCGGGAGACCGAGTCACTGTGATGTTAAAAAATGTCGATTTGGTCTATCAAGAAACGCAATGGTATATTGTCTCTAATGAACATTCCGAATTAAAAAGTTCTTTGAAAAAAAAATCAAAAAAGAAAGCGGCATCAGATCCCAAAAGAAAAAAAAGAAGTCCACGTAAATCTATAAAAACAAAGAAAAAAAAGAAGCGATGAAAAAATATTTTATTACCGGTTTAATTATCCTTCTTCCCTTAGCATTAACACTCACAATTGTGAACTTTGTTTTTAATGTCCTCACAGGACCCTTCCTAGGGATTGTCCAAGCTTTTTTTGAACAATACCATCTATTTGATGAAGGTTTTTTCTTATTCACAGCCATTCAATTGCAAAAAATTGTGGCTAAGTGTTTGATCTTGGCCTCTCTTTTTTTGATTGTGATAGGTTTAGGGTTAATCGCACGTTGGTTTTTCTTTAAAACCCTCATTAAGTACGCAGATTATTTTGTGCAAAGAATCCCTTTTGTAAGTTCGATTTATAATACTTGCCAAGAATTGATTAAAACCTTGTTTAGCCCAAATAAAAACGCCTTTAAGCAAGTGGTTTTG
Organism: Parachlamydiaceae bacterium; assembly: GCA_025451995.1. GTDB lineage: Bacteria > Chlamydiota > Chlamydiia > Chlamydiales > Parachlamydiaceae > JANWJE01. Next base: position 7,570 of record JANWJE010000122.1, read on the forward strand.
GTGAAATTTCCACATGCAAATACCTATTCGATCGGACTCATTACCAAAGAAGACATTCCAAGCCTTGCAAACACCTCTCATGCAGATGCTGTTGCCATTTTTGTCCCCACCACACCCAATCCAACATCCGGATTCTTGATTATGTCAAAACCGGAGGACCTCATTTATCTCAATATGAAAGTAGAAGAGGCTTTTAAATATATTCTCTCCTGCGGTGTCATCACACCGGAATTGATTAAAGAATAACCCTGTTTATCATGAAAGCAAAAGTTATTTTCTATAGGGTCAAAGATAATTCGGCTAAAATCCAATGGATATGCGCTAAAGCAGAAGATGCAATCAAACAAGAACAGAGACTTTTAATCACAGTCCCCAACTTTCAAGCTGCGCAATATATCGATTCTCTTCTTTGGAAATCCCCACCCGAAAGTTTTATTCCCCATGTGGTCTCAGATACCCAAACTTCTGAATGGATTGCCATTACTTTACAAAATCAAGTGAATGTCAATGAGGCTGCATTTTTATTTAATCTATGTCCCTCACCTCATCCCGAGTGTAGGTTTAAAGAAATCTACGAATTGTTTGACGTAACGGACCCCCAAAAAGCTCATCTTTCAGAGCAAAAACTATTATACTATCAAAATCAAGGCTTTACAATCATTCACATCTCTTATTAATAAATAAATAAAAAATTAATAGTCATTTTTTAAAATGATTAATGGAGGTGGGTTTATGGCTGAAATTCCGTTAAATGACGCATCTCATCGTCATATCGCCCCTATTTTAGCAAATTTGATAAATTCTCAAGGGGTATTTAAAAAATCATATCTAGCTTTTAAAAATGAAAATTTTATTTCCACAACTGATCTAAATGATAAGAATATCCTTACCATCAAACAAATTGCAGAATGTATTCGCGATGAAATCAATGAAACACATTTATTGCCCACACAAAAAATTCTTTTAGATGAATTGAGGTGGATCATTAAGAATTACAATCCCAAGCCAATTGCAGTTTTTCTTCAAATGTTTAAACCGGAGTTAGTCGATGTAAAAGACACAGAAATTCAAAAAGATAGAGAAGAAGCAATGAGGATTTACAAAGAAGTCGAAGAAACATTGAAAAACAAACCAAAAAAAACAGTTCAATTTACTGATATAGCCCCAATACCTGATGAACAAGAATTGAAAACAACAGGTCATTACGAGGGATTTATGTTGGCCAAAGATTCTCTTGACTCCGCCCTAGCATTATTGGATCAAATCAATCCAAAGCCTTCCAAGCGCCTTAAACCCCTTTTAGACAGTTTAGATTTAGTCAAAATTGCAATAGATGATTTTAAAGAAGGTTTATTTGATAATGAAGACATAGATCAAATTAACAACAAATTAAATCTGTTAGGTCATTATTTTAAAATTTTTTATAAAGAATTACATATTCAATTAAAAGAAAATAGTGCCTTTCTCGATCTTGCTAAACAAGCAAAAAATCAAATTAAAGACGCCGTCGAAAATGTTGATGATTTTTATAACAGTTTTGAGAAAAAGATCAAAGATCTTGATTAATAATGACTAATGGTTTAAAATTTCTCCTTTTAAGGAGATTTTAATGAATATTTCTCATGCAGCAAAACAAAATTTATTTCTTGTTCGTTCCGCATTTATAGCCACTTCAGAGACAACATTGATGCACACTGAGACCTTTATTTGTATTGCATCTTTGATGCTTCATAGAGGTCAAAACCCAAATCCAAATCTTTTAATCGATCGGTCTTTAAAAATCGCTGCAGTGCTGGTCCCGGCGTTACCATCTTCAATTGCGGCGGTTTTATTTACCTCTTTTGCTGTAAGGGATTCTCGAGATTATCCATACCACCAAATTGAAAAAATTGAAAATGGAAAAAAAATCTACCAAGCAGCAGCGCTGATTGCCCTTTTTTGCCTCTCTCCAATAGTAGCTGCCTCAATGAGCGATAAAAATTGGGAGACATATGAAAAAAATGTGTATCCAATCGCCGCCCCGCTGATTCAAGTGATCATGCTTGTCTCCTACACAGTTAGAAACTTAAAATTCTAAGAGAGCCTCGAAACCAGACCGACCACGGTCTGGTTAGGCCCTTTTTTTAAGAAATAAGACAATGACATCCTTCTTTTTGTGGTTCAATATTGACATTGCCGGCTTTTGTAAATTCTACTTTGATTTCATCACATTCGTCCATTGCTCGGTTAGATGCACCTGTTAACATTTTACCGATTTCTGTTCCTTCAGTATATTTTTTACCGGGATTTGCACTTTCAAATTGTTTCTTTTCAATAGCCATAGGACTTGTGACATCAATAGAAAGATACTCCCCTTTTGGCCCTTTGAGTTTATCTACACCATTGTATTCTTCGATGACTTTTTGATCATCTGAAAGGAGCATGAAGTTAATATGCACATGTTTGCGCAGCAGTTGATCGGTTGCAAAGCTATCTTTCACCCATGCTTTCATTGCCCCAGGAGTTTCCACGCCATTTTCGGTGTTTAGACCATCTGTTGCAACATAAAGAATGAGATCTTTTTCGCTAAGGCTAGAGCGATATTTATTGATCACCTCGTTGATTCTTTGAATTAAAGGTGTGCCTCCCTGGGGCCCGGGCTTAAAACAATCTTCAACCTCTGCATGTGTTTTGATATTTCTAATAAAATATTGATCCACATGCTTGCCAGAAGATAAAGGATTGAGAAAACATAGGTCAAATCCATCCACAGCATCAAATAAAGGTGCACCATCGCAAATCACGCGTGCATAATAAAGAAGCTTATCCCAACGGTTAGTCGAACCATTCTTAAACAGGGGCGATTCCATCGACCCACTGTTATCTCCCACCATTACAATATTGCGGCCGCGCAAGCCATTGATGGCAGGGACATAGTCTTGAGGAATAGAATACTTATCAATAAATTCCGGAATAGTTCTTGGGGCTATAGGTATCATCATTAAAATCCTATTTTTAAAATTTAAAGGCACTGACCCTGATTGCTAAATCAGGATTCGGGAAGGAGGGTATAACAAAAAGAAGATATCGTGTCCAAAAAAAAAGAAAACCGTACGAAAGATGAAGTGCAGCCGCAGAACGCGGCTGCAAAAGAAAAAAGAAACCTGTTTATTCTATTGAAACTCCCCCACTTGCGTAGCCCGCCACTGATGCTGCAGCCACTGCTCCGGGAGCTGTGATTGAAAACACCATGATAATTCGCGTTTGAGCTGTAACGGGTATGTCTAAATCCGTTAAAATCCCCTCAGTGGTAGTTCCTGCAGTAATTAACCCTCCGGCTACTGGTAAAGCTGGTGCAAGAGTCACTGCTGTTCCAGGAATGGGAGAAAATAAATTACTGCCTGGTGTTGTCGATTCATATAATTGCGCTGTGACAATCACAGAACTAACAACCCCTGCATCTGCACCCGTCACGCTAAAAAAGGCAGAGACCCCAGTGATTGACCCATTACGCGGCATAGCAAAAGCAAAATTGCCAACTGCTACTAAGTTAATTGGGGGAGTTGTAATAGGCGTAATTGTAACAGTTGAATCCCCAAATCCAATAATTCCACCAATCCCTATTGTGCCATCGGCAGCGCTATCTAATGACAGTGGAATAGAACCCGAAGCAAAAGGAATAATTGATCCTAAGCCCACACTTCCTGTAGCTCCGGTAGCCCCTGTTGCACCAGGCAATCCAGGTGAGCCTGGAATCCCCGGAAGACCTCTTGGTCCGCGCTTTCCATGTGGGCCTCTATCTCCCCCTTTTTCGGCAGCTGCTAAGGTGTTTTTTAATTGTTTTTTTAGCTTTAAATCAAAGCGTTCTAATCCATCGATTTTTCTTGCAAACTCTTTAAGGATATTTCCTTCTTTATTTGCAACTGATAATTTATTGTTTAATAATGCTCTCAGCCTTTCATCCGATCGCTCGAGGGCATCAATTTTTCTATCAAATTCCTTAAGCATGGATTTGATTTCGCTTAAATCTGCAAGCTCTGATGATAATTCACTGCTGCTTAAGCTTGAATCAAATTTATGGTTTCTATGCGACTCTGCATAGCAAGGATAAAAGGTTAACCCCATCAAAAAAAGAAAACCTTTTAGCATCAAAGACTTAGACATATTTACCTCATTTTAATACATTTTATAAGTGGCACCCATCTCCTACCTAAAATAATCTTTGGCACTTTTTATGCAATTGTTTTATTTTCTCTCTCAGATTCATCCCTTTCTTAAAAAATGAAAAAAACAAACCTTAATTCTTACTTGTTGATCTTCTTTGCCTTGGGAATTGCCGGGGTTTTTGGTTTTCTCGCAATGAGCGTTTACCAAACTGCGCCATCCCAATCGCATGCCATCGATAATATTTCTTTTCTTCAAGAAAAAAAGAAAACTGTTTGCCTTAACATGATTGTGAAAAATGAAAGTCTCGTCATCAAACGTTGCCTTCAATCAGTCATGCCATTGATTGATTATTGGGTGATTGTCGACACAGGATCCACCGATAATACGCAATCAATCATTACAGATCTCTTAAAAGATATCCCGGGAGAGCTGCATGAAAAACCCTGGAAAAATTTTGCGCATAATCGCAATGAAGCGCTCAAGCTAGCTAAGAATAAGGGGGATTATCTTTTGCTTATCGATGCCGACGAAATGTTAGAATACTCTTCCAATTATGTATGGCCAAATCTCGACAAAGACCAGTATGATATCACCATGAAATTTGGCAATATTCAATATTCACGCGTTGCGCTTATCAAATCTAATCTCGCTTGGAAATGGGAGGGTGTCTTGCATGAATATTTATTCGCTTCTAATTCTCTGTCTATTGGTCATTTACGAGATATCTTTCGCACAACAAAATCTGATGGAGATCGCTCAAGCGATCCGGAAAAGTATGTAAAAGATGCAGCTGTATTGGAATCTGCTTTACTCGATGAGCCCGGAAATGTCCGCTACCTTTTTTATTTAGCACAATCATACCGAGATGCGAATCAGTACGAATTAGCAATTGAAAATTATCAAAAACGGGCGAAAGCCGGGGGGTGGAATGAAGAAGTGTATTATTCCCTACTTCAAATCGCAAGGCTCCAATTTGCTTTAGATAAAGATTCTAAGACCATTATTAACGCTTTTCTCACAGCTTTTACTTTTCGACCATCGAGGGCGGAAGCGCTGTGTGATTTGGCAAAATATTTTAACCATCTAGAGCGATTTGATGAGGCCTATCGTATCGCTTCTCTTGGAATGAAAGTCCCCTATCCCAATGACATTTTGTTTGTAGAGCCGGCCCCCTATCAATACGATCTTGCACTCGAGTGCTCAGTGGCCGCCTATTGGCTTGGTAAATATGATGAATGCCGCAACCTATCCCATCAATTATTGTTAAACCCAGACTTGCCGACCGAGGTGCGCGAAGTTGTTGAAAATAATTTGGCTTTTGCAAACTCCGCGATAAAGAAGGGAGATATGCAAAAGTAATTACGCAAGAGGTCTATACTGCTTCCAGCTGAATATTGGAAAATTTAACAAGGAGGCGGTCTGATTTTGCATCAGGCGAAGCAGATCTTCTTAATCTTAATCTTAATCTTGATCTTTCTCCCTCACACACTTATGTCCCATTTCAATCACGAAAACACTTAACCTCTAACAAGAGTCTCGAATACTGTGGATTTGAAGAAAGGCAAGATTAAGATTAAGATTAAGATCAAGATTAAGATTAAGCCCTAACTCCGCCGTTCATTACGTAATAGTATAGTCAAACAATCCTTTCATAACTCGAAACTATGTCTATTAGAATTCTCCTCCAAAGTAAAGCTAACGATGGAAATGATATAATGATATAACGATTGAACAAAAGCGGCTTTAAATTAAAGCAAATCCATCGATTGCATGTGTTGGTGCCCTTTGAAAAAAGCAGTAAATATACTCAGTGTCTAA